>JBEDFU010000068.1:0-31652 GCA_041174965.1 Pseudomonadota bacterium
TCGGCCCATGCGATTGAGCGCGAATTCACTGTGATGAAAGCCCTGCAAGGCTCTGGTGTGCCGGTGGCGCAGATGCATGCCTTGTGCGATGACGAAAGCGTCATTGGCCGCGCCTTCTACATCATGGCATTTGTTTCGGGTCGCGTGCTGTGGGAGCAGTCTTTGCCGGACTTGCAAACCGCAGACCGGCGCGCCATCTACACCGAGATGAACCGCGTCATTGCCGCCCTGCACCGCACCTCTTACCGCCAAGTGGGTCTGGAGGGCTATGGCAAGCCGGGTCAATACATTGAGCGCCAAATCAGCCGCTGGACGCGCCAGTACCAAGCTTCTATCACCACCCCCATCCCTGAAATGGACCGCTTGATGGACTGGTTGCCCCAGCACATCCCCGCCAGCGCCAAAGACGACAGCCACACCAGCGTGGTGCATGGCGACTATCGCTTGGACAACCTGATTTTCCACCCTGAAAAACCACAAATCTTGGCGGTGCTCGATTGGGAGCTTTCGACCTTGGGCCACCCTTTGGCCGACTTCAGCTACCACTGCATGTCTTGGCACATCGTGCCAGGCACCTTTCGCGGCATTGGCGGCCTGGATCTGCCCAGCTTGGGCATCCCGACCGAAAAAGAGTACATCCGCATGTACTGCGACCAAACCGGCCTGGCCAAACCCCAAGATTTGGAAGTGGACTGGAATTTCTACTTGGCCTTCAACCTGTTTCGCATCGCGGCGATTTTGCAAGGCATTGCCAAGCGGGTGGAAACCGGCACGGCTTCCAGCGAACAAGCGCGCACCTCTGGGGCTGGCGCACGTCCCATGGCCGAACTGGCCTGGTCTTTTGCCCAAAGGGCTTAATTTCTTCATTCACCACTGAAAGAACACCATGAACTTCGACTACACGGACAAAGTCAAAGCCATGCAAGCGCGTTTGTTGGCCTTCATGGACGAGCACATTTACCCCAACGAAAAACGCTTTTTCCGTGAAATCGCTGAAAACCGCGCCAAAGGGAACGCCTGGGTGCCCACCGCGCTGATTGAAGAACTCAAGCCCAAAGCCCGCGAGGCCGGGCTGTGGAACCTGTTTTTGCCCCACAGCAAACGCGCCCCGCAGGGCCTGAGCAACCTCGAATACGCACCCATGTGCGAAATCATGGGCCGCGTGCCCTTTGCCGCCGAGGTGTTCAATTGCTCGGCGCCCGACACCGGCAACATGGAAACCTTGGAGCGCTATGCCAGCGAAGCCATCAAAGACGAGTGGCTCGAGCCCTTGCTGCGCGGCGAGATCCGCTCGGCGTTTTTGATGACCGAACCCGATGTGGCCTCTTCCGACGCCACCAACGTGCAATGCCGCATTGAGCGCGATGGCGACCATTACGTGGTGAACGGTCGCAAATGGTGGAGCTCCGGTGCCGGCGACCCCCGTTGCGCCATCTACATCGTGATGGGAAAAACCGACCCTGAAGCCCCGCGCCATTCGCAGCAAAGCATGATCGTCATCCCGGCCAACACCCCAGGCGTGTCGGTGCTGCGCCCACTGACTGTTTTTGGCTACGACGACGCCCCCCATGGCCACATGGAAGTGGTGCTGAAAAACGTCCGTGTGCCCGTCAGCAACCTGCTGCTGGGTGAAGGCCGTGGCTTTGAAATTGCCCAAGGCCGCTTGGGCCCCGGGCGCATCCACCACTGCATGCGCACCATCGGCAGCGCCGAGCGGGCCCTGGAGTTGATGTGCAAGCGCCTCAACAGCCGGGTCGCGTTTGGCAAAAAAATCTCTGCCCAAGGCGTGTGGCACGAGCGCATCGCCGAGTCGCGCATCATGATCGAACAAGCCCGCTTGCTCACCCTCAAAGCGGCGTACATGATGGACACCGTGGGCAACAAAATCGCCAAAACTGAAATCGCCATGATCAAGGTGATTGCGCCCAACATGGCCTTGCAAATCATCGACTGGGCCATCCAAGCGCATGGCGCAGGCGGCGTCAGCGACGATTTCCCCCTGGCCTACGCCTGGGCCCACCAGCGCACCCTGCGCCTGGCCGATGGCCCCGACGAGGTGCACCGCAATTCGATCGCCAAGTTGGAATTGGCGCGGCACATCGCCACCGAACCCCAAGAAGTGGATATGCCGGTCACCCGGGGCAGTTGAGCCCCTCTGGTCTGCCCTATGCCCGGGGCCTCAGGGCGGGGCAATGTTCGCGGTTGCTGCACAGCGATTGAGTGCGCAACCCGCGTCAAAGGGTTGGAAATAGCCAGCGCTGTTGTATTTGTACTGTTGCGGCAAACCCGCGCCGGTGGCAGATTCCGTGAGGCGCTGGGTATTTAGTTTCACCGGGCTGCCATCTGCATTGACCGAATAGCTGCTCAACTGGATCTGATTGCTCAGGTTGGATTGGGTCAGCAAGTAATACTTGCTGCTTTGAAAGATGAGGTCGCGCAAAGACGCATTGTTGTTGGATGCATCGTAAATTTGTTGGAACCCCTTGGAGAGGCTATTGCAAGTGGTGAAATAAGGCAAGGTGGTTTGCTTTTGCATTTGCACATAAGGCTGGCCGCCCACAGCTGCAACGCCCCCCACCACCAAGTCCACCCGTCCTGAAGAACCGGCCACCAAAAACACACTGTCTATATTGGTGGGCAAGGTAAAGCCATTGCAAGTGGCGGTCACCAACCATATGGGGTTGGTCTGTTTGGTGAAAGTCACTCCCCCCGGGTTGCCCTTCCACACTTGTGGCACGGCATTTCGCTCGGTCAGCACCACATCCAAAATGCCGTCCCCATCGATATCTGCCGCCGCAGCCCGGTTGCTGTCCACTGAAATTTGTGTATCCCGGCGGACATAAGTCGTGCCAGAACTGACAAACATCAGTTGATTCGAAGTCCCTGAGCAAGACAAAAACACATCCGGCTTGCCATCGGCGTTGAAGTCGGCGGTGATCGCGTAAGTGGCATTGCAGGTGCTTCGGGAACCCGTGCCAAACAACCTGGCGGAATCATCCACCCATGCTGAGGTAGCGGTTTTCCAGCGCAAGAAATAAGCTTGTCCGGCTGTTGACACCACAAATGCCGAATATTGACCCTCTTGGAAAAAATCACCAAAAGTAACAGAGGTCGGCACCAAGACATGGCCCGCCACGGCATCCACAGGCACCTGGGTCACGCTCAAGCCTGCTGCATTTTTGTTGGCATAAGAGTTGACCCCCACAGCCAAAGCCGGGTAGATGGGCCAACCATCCACATAGGTCACACTGGCGCTCCCACTGTCACCACCGCTGGGCCCACACGCAGCCAAGCACAAGCCAGAAAGAATGACCGCAAGAATCTGAAATTTCATACATCTCTATTCGACACCAAGGGACTGTACTTTATGAGGCATGAGTTTTGCTATAAATCAATTCTCTATCAATAAAACCATAAATTCATGAGCGCGATCATCCGCTCTCAGCCCGTTACCATCCAGATATGCGCTTGAAACCCACACTGACCTCGCTGTTGTTTGTTCTGAACTTGCTCAATGGGGCTTGGGCGCAAGACAAACCTGCGCCCAATTACAAGCCCTACCCCGAGAAAGCCAGCAAGGCCCCGGTGGAAAAGGTGCCTGAAGAAGCCGCACCCAGTTTTTCCAAGCCGCTGAAAAAAGAACCCCAAATGGCCTTGAAGGCGCGCCCGCCGACTTCGGGCAACGAGCCCATGCTCAACCTCAATGACCAAAATGTGCCGCTCAAAGAAGTCATGCACCAGACCTCCAAGTTGAGCTTTTACGACTGTGACGGCGTAGTGGCCCCATGGTTTCGGCAGTTGCTGAGCGCTGAAATGAATTACTTTGCCGAAATGGTCGAAATGCCTTTCGTCAAAGGCGAGTTTTGTGTGGTCAGCATGGGCACCAACCGCAGCTTGGCCCCTGGGCGTTTGAGCATCCACCTCTACACCAGCCGCGTGGCCATGCAAGAGTGTGTGGTGCGCGAGCGCTGCCCGGCTTTTCGCAGTGTGAATTTACTGCCGCGCACCGGCAATGGGGTTTACCGGTCGTACTTTTTGTCAGACATGGACCGCAAGATGATTGCCCAACATTGCGTCACATCCAAAGGCAAGTGGCATCCTGACACCACCTGCTACACGGTGGATTGATGGCTCGGCCCGCCTGCGCTGTGCGGATGGACCTCAAGTCCTTGAGCCTGGGGCCGATTCAGCAGTGTCACCCTGGTGTGCAACCATGATTCAAAAAACCTTTTACTACCTTTGCTGTGCGCTCATGTCGCTGTCCCTGGGCTTTGCGCCTTTGACGTGGGCAGCTGATCCTGCGCCGGCCAAGCCCGCAGCCAAAGGCAAAGAACCCCCCAAGGCGGTCGAGCGCCCCACCCGCACCTTTGGCGAAGAGCCCATGTTTTATTTTGATGCGGAGCGTCGCCCCTTCACCGAGCCGTTCCACAAAAGCGAGGTGGAAGACTATTACCTGTGCCGCGGCATTTTGGGCCAGTGGTATCGGGAATTGTTGGTCGAAGAGGTGAATGGTTTGCTCGAGTCCTTGTCCCTGGACAAGGTGGATGGCCACACCTGCGCGGTGCGCTTGATCAAGACCAAACTGGGCAAAAAACGGCCCATCGTGGCGGTCGACCTCTACCCCAGCTCAGACGCCATGCGCTCGTGCATCTTGGGTGATAAATGCAGCCACATGCGCAGCGCGGTGATGTACGTGTCCAAAGACAAAACGCTGTACCGCTCCTACATCATCACCGATGGCGCCAAGCATGTGAACAAAAACTACTGCTTGACCAACAAGGGCGAGGTGCTGGCCGAGCAGCCTTGTTGGCGCCACTTCAACTGACGACCCTGCGCCAAGTCGCGGCGACCTTGCCTGCGCATGCGGCAAAGAATGACCGCCACTGGCCGCTCCGGCGCGGCCCCAAAAGCGCAAATATGGCAATTACTTGCCACCCCAAGCCCTGCCCCACACTTACCACTTGGTGGCTTGCTAATTGCTTATGTCTTCACATTTGCTGATCCAGCATGTGGAGTGATGCCATGTACAAATTGATTGCCGCCCTGATGGGGTTGGCCGCAGCGGCCCCAGCGCTGGCTCAACTGAAGCCCCCGCCAGTTCCCGAGAAGCTGTTTTATATGGAGACATCCATCAGCACGGTGAAATACGCTGAGCCCGGCCTGACCCTGGGGCCGACTGCATTGCGCGTGATGTTGGGCAAAAAAACCAGCGCAACCTTTGGCTACGAAGGCATGTTGGGCTTTAGTGTCCGCAATGCCGAGAACACCTATGTCAGCACTGCAGGCACCAGCAGTTCACTGGCCGGCGAGGTCAACAACCTCTACGGCGTGTACATCAAGGCGCGGCGCAACCTTGGCAAAGATTTGGAAATTTTTAGCAAGGTGGGCATGGCCAGCGGAGATCGCACGCTCAGTGCCTACCCGTCTGGTTTGACCGCGGCTGACAACAAATTTTTAAGTTTCTCTTACGGTCTGGGCGCCAAAGCAGCGGTCGAAAAAGACATGAGTGTGGTGTTTGACTACATGTCTTACTACAAAAAGGGGCTGACCTCGGTGGATGCATTTGCTTTGGGTTTGGCGCTGGACTTTTGACCACGCAATCAGCGGCAGGTCGTCAAATTCCCCCTTTGGGAATCGAATCAAGGCTTGGTTCAATCTGAACTAGTTTTTCAAGTCAATCAAACCAATGGTTTGCTTGAGCTGCTGGCTTTCCTTGATCCAGGTTTTTTGAAATTCGGGGCCATCCTCATACGCCAAGGTCAGGCTTTGCTTGCGAACACTTTCTTGCATTTGAGGATCATTGGCTGCTTTGGAAGCCAATTGACGCAAGGCATCGACCGCTTCTTTTGGGGTATTTTTGGCCACAGCCAAGCCACGCCAGACATCAACCGTCAAGTCGATTCCCTTTTCACGCAAGGTTGGCACACGGTCTAGGTTGGGATACCTCCGCTCTGACATCGAGGCCAGCACGCGCACCTTACCGCTGGTGATGTGGGCATTCAAAGCCGCAAAATTCACCGCCGTCGCGTCCACTTGCCCCCCCAACAAGCCCAGTACCGCCGGTCCAGAACCTTGATATGGCACATGGGTGAATTGCAATCCAGTTTTTTGAGCCAGTGAGGCTGCCGCGATATGAGAAATCGAGCCATTGCCTGCATTTGAAAACGTCAGCTTGCCTGGATTGGCTTTGGCGTGAGCCATGAAATCTTCCAGGTTCTGCCACGGTGCATCTGCGCGCACAGCCACTGTGGATGGGTCTGCAGCCAGTTTTGCAATGGGCACAAAGTCCTCGTGTTGAACTTTGGAAATTCCCATCAAGGGGATGGTCAGCAATTCGATGAACACCATGGCTACCTTGTAGCCATCGGCTGGTGCTTGAGCCACATGCGATAACCCCAAAGAGCCGCTGGCACCAGGCCTGTTCACAACCACAAACGGTTGCGCAAAATGAGGACGTGCTACCTCGGCAAAGACGCGTGCCATGGTGTCAACACCACCACCTGGCGCAAAAGACACCACCAGTTCAACTGGTTTGTTTGGATATCCAGAGCTGGTGACTTGAGCCCCAGTTGGCCCCCAAAGTAGGCCGAACATCAGTGCCAACAAAGAAGTTAAAAACCGTTTCATATGAGATCCTTTGAGGTAGAGACCTTGACGCTGAGCGCCATACCGTCCCTTGTGTTGGGTGGCTATGAGCAACGCAGCTTTTGACGTGTTTTGGGGTGACATGAAATGAGGCTTTGGCCTGCCCGGAGGGGATCGAACCCCCGACCCACAGCTTAGAAGGCTGTTGCTCTATCCAACTGAGCTACGGGCAGACGGATGAAAAAAAGGCCCTGTGAAGGGCCTTTTGCTCAATGGTCGGGGCGATAGGATTCGAACCTACGACCCTCTGGTCCCAAACCAGATGCGCTACCAGACTGCGCTACGCCCCGATTCGGTGATTCTAATGCCTGCCAAGACGCCTCACCCTGGTGGACGATTCTTTTTTGCAGGCATGTCAGGCAGAACCTCGAAAACCTGCTCATGAATTTAAGGGCCACCCCAATGGCAAGCAACAGGGCAGACAAATCCTTTTGAAGCACAATGTCACCTGTCATTCACATTCACGAAGGAACGTCCATGAATAACCCATCCCTCAAAGCCGCCCTCAGCGGTGCCGCAGCCATTGGCTTGTCGGTGTTGTTCTCCTCCACCGCCTGGGCGGGCAAAACCCTCGACACCGTCAAGCAGCGTGACCAAATGGTCTGTGGCGTCAACACCGGTTTGGCCGGTTTTGGCGCGGCCGACAGCCAAGGCAAATGGACGGGCCTGGACGTGGATGTGTGCCGTGCCGTGGCCGCAGCCGTTTTGGGCAGTGGCGACAAAGTCCGGTACGTGCCTTTGTCAGCACCTCAACGTTTCACGGCCTTGCAGTCGGGTGAGATCGATATGCTGTCGCGCAACACCACCTTCACCCTGACGCGCGACGCGTCTTTGGGCTTGCACCAAACCGCCGTCACCTTTTATGACGGCCAAGGTTTCATGGTGCCGGTCAAGGCCGGCATCAAAAACGCCAAGCAACTGAAAGGCGCCACGGTTTGCGTGCAGTCTGGCACCACCACCGAGAAAAACCTGACCGACTTCTCCAAAGCCAATAACCTGGGCATCAAGCCTGTGGTGTTCGAAAAGCTCGAGGCTGCCAATGCCGCCTACTTTGCGGGTCGCTGCAAGGCCTACACCACCGACGCCTCTGGTTTGGCGTCCATCCGTTCCAAAGAGGCCAAAGACCCGAAAGAGCATGCCATCCTGCCTGAGTTGATTTCCAAAGAGCCGCTGGGTCCCTTGGTGCGCCGGGGTGATGACGAGTGGTTTGCCATTGTGAAGTGGGTCATCTACGGCCTGGTGGAAGCCGAGGAATATGGCATCACCGCCGCCAACATCGAAAAACTCAAGGCCGAAAGCACCGACCCGGTGGTCATGCGTTTGCTGGGCAAGAGTGACGACACGGGCAAGTTGCTCGGCCTGGACCGTGAATGGCTGGTGCGCGCCATCAGCACCAGCGGCAACTATGGCGAAATTTTTGAGCGCAACGTGGGTGAAAAAACCCCCTTGGCGCTCAAGCGCGGCCCCAACGCCCAGTGGGCCAAAGGCGGCTTGCAATACGCCCCGCCCATTCGCTGATCACCTGCCCAAGGATGGCCTCTTGCGGGGCCATCCTTTTTATTTGGCATGAAAAACTCTTTTTGGCACCAGAAGCAAACCCGGCGCTGGCTCTACCAGTTGGCGTTGCTGTTGGGCTTGGGCCTGTTGCTGGCCTGGTTGCTCAGCAACACCTTGGCCAACATGAAGGCGCGTGGCATCCAAAGCGGCTTTGATTTTTTATGGGCCAATGCCGGGTTTGACATCGGCGAGTCCATGATCGCCTTCGACTCCAGCGAACCCTACTGGCGCGCCTTTTTGATCGGTCTGCTCAATACCTTGCGGGTGTCGGTGGTGGGCATCGTGATCTGTTCCGTTTTGGGCACCTTGATTGGCGTGGGGCGTGTGTCGCACAACGCTTTGGCCCGTGGCTTGGGCTATGCCTACACAGAGCTGTTTCGCAACGTGCCGGTGCTGCTTCAGCTGCTGATTTGGTATGTGTTGCTGGTCGAGTTCATGCCCGACTCACAAAGCCCCTTGCATTTCAACGATTGGTTTTTCTTGAGCAAAAACGGGTTTTCTTTTCCGGTTCCTGTGTGGGATACCAGCGTTCAAGGCCTGGTGTGGGATGTGCCCCTGTGGATGGATGGCGAGATCACCCAAGGCATCAGCCTGACCCCGGAATTTTTGGCCATCACCCTGGGCCTGAGTTTTTACACCTCGGCGTTTGTGGCCGAAGTGGTGCGCGCGGGCATTGTGTCGGTGCCACGCGGCCAACTCGAGGCCGCCAAAAGCATAGGCTTGTCCAATTGGCAAACCACGCGCCAAGTGCTGTTGCCCCAGGCCATGCGGGTCATCATCCCGCCCCTGACCAACCAATACCTGAACCTGACCAAAAACTCGTCTTTGGCGGTGGCCATTGGCTACCCTGATTTGGTCAGCATCTCCAACACCGCACTCAACCAAACGGGCCGAGCGGTGGAGTGCATCGCCCTGATCATGGCCGTGTATTTGTGCCTGTCTTTGGGCACCTCGGCGCTGATGAACGCCTTCAACCAACGCATGGCCATTCGGGAGCGTTGAAGATGACCATTTCGCTGCACCACATAGCCCCCCGCACACCACCGGTGAGGCATACCTCTTGGCGCCTGTGGCTGCGCCAAAACCTGTTTGCCAACCGCACCAGCAGCATGACCACCCTGACCTTGCTGGTGTTGGGTCTGTGGTTATTGCCCCAGCTGTGGTCTTGGGCGGTGTGGCACGCGCAATTCAAACCAGACGCCGACGGCTGTCAATCCATTCGCGGCATCGGCGCGTGCTGGGGCGTGGTGAGCGAAAAATACCGATTGATCATCTTTGGTCGCTACCCGTTTGCCGAGCAGTGGCGCCCCTTGTTGGCGTGTGGCTTGTTGATGACATTGTTGGTCGTCAGTTGCATGCGGGCCTTTTGGCGGCTGGGCTTGGTGTGGGCTTGGGTGGTCGTGTGGTTGGCCTTTTTTGGTTTGATGGGTGGCCGCTTATTCGGTGTTTCCTTGGGTTTGAGCCCGGTGCCCACCGACCAGTGGGGCGGCTTGCCGCTGACCCTCATGCTGTCGTCACTGTCCATTGCTTTGGCCTTTCCGCTGGCCGTGTTGGTGGCGCTGGGTCGGCGCAGTGATTTGCCCGCCATCAAAACCATTTGTGTGACTTATGTGGAACTGGTCCGGGGCGTGCCCTTGATTTCGGTGCTGTTCATGGCCAGTTTCATGTTTCCGCTGTTTCTGCCCGCCGGCACCACGCCCGATGTCTTGTTGCGTGTGTTGGTGGGTATCACCTTGTTTTCAGCGGCCTACACCGCTGAAATTGTGCGCGGCGGCTTGCAAGCCATTCCCCGCGGGCAATATGAGGCGGCAGCCAGTTTGGGGCTGGGGTACTGGAAAACCCAGCGCATCATCATCTTGCCCCAAGCCCTGGCCCATGTGGTGCCGGGCATCATGAACAACTTCATCGCCATCTTCAAAGACACTTCCTTGGTCACCATCGTGAGCCTGTATGAATTGTCTGGTGCTTTGGGCTTGGCCCTGAATGGCGACCCCTTGTGGCGGCCGTTCAAAATCGAAGGCTATTTGTTCATCACCCTCATTTATTTTGCGTTTTGTTTTGCCATGTCGCGCTACAGCCTGTGGGTAGAACACCGGCTGCAACGCAGCCAAGCACGCTGACCCCATTGCCACCAAGGACCCTCCCCCATGAGCTCGGACATCATCGTCTCCTTTGAAAAAGTCAACAAATGGTTTGGCCAATTCCATGTGCTGCGCGACATCGATTTGCAAGTGCGCAAAGGTGAGCGCATCGTCATTTGCGGCCCCTCGGGCTCGGGCAAGTCGACCCTGATCCGTTGCATCAACCGCTTGGAAGAGCACCAACTAGGCCGCATCACCGTGGCTGGCACTGAGTTGGGCGAGGATTTGCGCGCCATCGACCTGGTGCGCAAACAAGTGGGCATGGTGTTTCAGCAGTTCAATTTGTTTCCTCACCTGACGGTGCTGGAAAACCTCACCTTGGCCCCGATCCAAGTGAGCAAGCTCTCCGTGGCAGACGCCACAGAGCGCGCCATGCAGCAATTGGAGCGGGTGCGCATTGCCGAGCAAGCCCACAAGTACCCTTTGCAACTCTCCGGCGGCCAACAACAACGGGTGGCGATTGCCCGGGCCCTGTGTCTGACACCTCAGGTCATGTTGTTTGACGAACCCACCTCGGCGCTGGACCCAGAGATGATCAAAGAGGTGTTGGATGTGATGGTCGAGCTGGCCGAACAAGGCATCACCATGCTGTGCGTGACCCATGAAATGGGTTTTGCCAAAGCCGTGGCCGACCGGGTGATCTTCATGGACCAAGGCCAAATCGTGGAGCAGAACTCACCGCAAGCCTTTTTTGACAACCCCCAACACGAACGCACCCAAGACTTTTTGGCCAAGATCATTGGTCACTGACCGAACCATTTTTCACTGAACTGAACTTCTCATGACACACACTGTGCGCACCCAAGTGGTCATCGTGGGCGCTGGCCCGTCGGGCTTGTTGTTGGGGGCCTTGCTGCACAAAGCGGGCATTGACAACATCATCGTGGAACGCCAAAGCGGCGACTATGTGCTGGGCCGCATCCGCGCGGGCATCTTGGAGCAGGTCACGCTGGACTTGCTGCATGAGGCCGGTGTGGGCGCTGCCGTGACCCAAGCGGGCACCCCCCACCATGCGATTGAGTTGGTGTTCCAAAACCAACGCCATGCCATCGACATCACCGGCTTGACCGGTGGCAAATCGGTCACCGCTTATGGCCAAACCGAAGTGACCCGCGACCTGATGAACGCCCGCGCAGCCGCTGGCTTGACCACCTGGTACAGCGCTGAAGATGTCAGCGTCAATGGCTTTGATGGGGCTCATCCCTATGTGTTGTCCCAACACGAAGGCCAAGCCAAGCGCATTGACGCCGACTTCATTGCCGGTTGCGATGGCTTTCACGGTGTGTGCCGTGCCAGTGTGCCGGCTGGCAGTTTGCAAGAGTTTGAACGGGTGTATCCCTTTGGCTGGCTGGGCATCTTGGCCGATGTGCCGCCGGTCTCGCCGCACGCCATTGTGTACGCCAACAGCGCCGAGGGCTTTGCACTGTGCAGCATGCGCAGCCTCACCCGCAGCCGCTACTACGTGCAATGCCCCTTGAGCGACCAGGTCAGCGACTGGAGCGATGAGCGCTTTTGGGACGCCTTGCGCCGCCGCCTGGACCCTGCCCTGGCCGAGCAAATCATCACCGGCCCGTCGATTGAAAAAAGCATTGCGCCGCTGCGCAGTTATGTGGCCGAGCCGATGCGCTTTGGGCGAATGTTTTTGGCCGGAGACGCATCCCACATCGTGCCACCCACCGGGGCCAAAGGTTTGAACCTGGCGGCCTCGGATGTGAAGTATTTGAGCGCCGCCTTGATCGAGCATTACGCCGAGCGCAGCGACGCAGGCATCGACGCCTATTCAGACCGTTGTTTGGCCCGCATTTGGCGCGCCGAGCGTTTTTCCTGGTGGCTGACCAACCTGATGCACCGCTTTCCAGATAACGGCGCCTTTGGCCAAAAAATGCAAGACGCCGAGCTGCACTACTTGGTCAACAGCCGCGCCGCATCCACCGCCTTGGCCGAAAACTATGTGGGCCTGCCCCTGGACTTTGCCCAGCCCTGAACCATGGCCGCATCCAAAACCAGCTCAACCGAGGGGCTGACTTCCAACCCCCGTCAGCAGCGCGTGTTGCGCGGCGTGCGCGTGCTCAGCCTGGCGTTGAACTTGCCAGGCCCTGCCGCATTGATGCGCTTGCAGGCCATGGGCGCGCATTGCACCAAGCTCGAACCCCCTGCCCCGCCGGGAGCCACCAGCACCAGCGGCGACCCGATGGCCCACTACCGCCCCAAGGCTTACCAAACCATGCACCAAGGGGTGCGAACGGTGCAAGCAGACCTCAAAACCGCCCCCGGCCAAACCGTTTTGCAGCGTTTGTTGCGCAACACCGATGTGCTCATCACCTCTTTCAGGCCTTCGGCCTTGAACAAGCTGGGCTTGGGCTGGAAAAGCTTGCAACAACAATACCCGCAAGTCAATTGCGTGGCCATCGTCGGGGCACCAGGTGCACGCGCTGAAGAGCCCGGGCATGACCTGACCTATGTGGCCGAGCAAGGCTTGGTCGATGGCCTGCAATTGCCCGCCAGTTTGTTTGCCGACATGGGCGGCTCGCTGATGGCCAGCGAAGCGGTGCTCAAGGCCTTGATGCTGCGCGCCCAACCCGGGCGAACCCAGGGCAAAGGCGTGCTGCTGGAAGTGGCCTTGAGCGATGCGGCCGCCTATCTGGCCTTGCCCAGACATTGGGGCTTGACCACGCCCAAGGGCGCTGTGGGTGGGGCCCATGCGGGCTACCAAATTTACCCCTGTCAAGACGGCCGCGTGGCGGTGGCGGCCTTGGAGCCGCATTTCGCCAAGCGCTTGTTGACTGCCGCTGGAATGACCCAGGTGGGCCCCAATACGCCCCACACGCCGCAGGCCCATCAAGCCGTGGCCCAGTTTTTTGCCGGGCAAACAAGGCGTCAATTGGACCGCTTGGCCAGCAGCCAAGACATTCCCCTGCACACCCTGCCGCGGTGAAGGATTAACCGAAACCTCTTGGCGGGTGCGGCTCGGTTTTTTAAATCAAGCCCCGCAATGGGTGTGCATGGGCTGGCCAAGGATGGCTGAAGAAAGCTTCGACCTCAGCAGCATCCACTTCTGAAACCCGCTGCGGCTTCCACTGGGGTTGTTTGTCTTTGTCCACCGCCAAAGCCCGGATGCCTTCGACGGTTTCGCTGTCGGCCACGGGGCGCCCATGGAAACAATGCCGGACCATGTCGCGCTCCATGCGCAAGTCATCTGCCAGCGACAAACCACGCGCACGGCGAATTTGCGCCAACACCACGCACAGCATCAGGGGCGAGCGGTGGTGCAGCACCGCCAAGGTGGTTTGCGCCCAAGTGGCGTTGGCACCAGGTCCTTGGCCCAAAGTGGTCAAGGCATCCAGCATGGCCATCACCGTGGGCAGGGCAAAGACCTGTTGCATATCGCTGTGCAGCCAAACGGGCGCTGCGGGCACCTGGGTGTCGACTTGGCTGCGCAGCCAGTTCAGCACGGCTTGGCCGTCAGTCCACAGTTGAGAAGTCAAGCCCGCCCACAAGGATGGCAATTGGCTGCTGGCCGCTTGTGCATCGGCCAAACCCACGGCCACGGCCTCGCTGCCACCTAAGGTTTGACCGGTCAAGCCCAAATATTCGCCACAAGCCCCGGCCAATCGGCTGAGAAAGAACCCCCCGCCCACATCGGGAAACAAGCCAATGTGGGTTTCGGGCATGGCCATTTGCGTGCGCTCGGTGACCAAGCGCAAAGCCGCTCCCTGGGACAAGCCCATGCCGCCGCCCATGACGATGCCATCCATGAAAGCGATATAGGGCTTGGGGTAGGTGTGGATCAAGTGGTTGAGGGTGTATTCCTCGGTGAAAAAGTCTTCCAAGGCTGGGTCACCAGCCAAAGCGGCTTGGTGAAAAAAACGAATATCTCCGCCGGCGCAGAAATGACCAAACACGCCCTCTTTGTGGCTGCCGCGAATGGCCACCGCCAACACCTCGGTGTGTTCACGCCAAGCCAGCAGGCAAGCCGTCAGGTCGCGCACCATGGACAAAGACAAGGCGTTCAAGGCCCGAGGCCGATTCAGGGTGATCAGGCCCACCCCAGATTTGATTTCACACACCACATCTGACATTTGCCACTCCTTGTGTTTTTCAGGTGAGGGGATTTTGGCGCTCGCGCCAAGCCAAACCTTGGTGTATCCCCAAAGCGCCCAACACCATCGCGCCGCCCAACAGGACCGCTGTGGAAGGGGCCTCTCCGGCCCCCCACCAAGCCAAGAAAATACCAAACACCACTTCGAGCAAGGCCAGCAGAGAGACTTCGGGGGCTTTCAGCACCCTGGCACAAGCCACGGACAACAAGCACGGGATGGCCAGTTGCACCAGGCCCAACAAAGCGAGCCACGCCACGTCAGTGGCCACCGCCTGAAAAGGCATGGACATGGGCAGGGTCACCAAACACGAGATGGCGGCACCGATCAATACGCCCGGCGCCAAGTCCACCGCCAGACCGCGCACCGCAGCACGCTGAACCACCGTCCAATTGACGGCAGCGGCCAGGGGCACACACAAAGCCACGACAAAACCCAGCCAGCCTTGCGTGGCCACTTCGGCGCCAAACATCCAAGCGATGCCCAAGGCCGCCATCACAATGGCGAGAGCGGTGCGAACATCGATGCGCTGACCCAGCACCACCCGGGCCACCAGCGCGGTAAAGAAGGGGCCCATGGCCATGGTGATCAGCACATTGGCCACGGTGGTCATGGTCAGGGCCAGCATGAAGGCGGTGAACATCACCGACCAACACACCCCCGACAACCACAGTGACACGCCGCCTTGGCGCATGTCCTTGAACACATCGCGCCCTTGGGTCAATGGCAACAACACCAAAAGTGAGAAGACGGTGAAGAGACTGCGCCAAAAGGTGATTTCAAAACTTAGGGCGCTCTCCAGTTGGCGCGTGACCACGCCCGCAATCGACCACATGGCGGCGTTGGCCACCATCAAGACCACCGCTTGACCATGGCTGAGCCCGGCCAACATGTTCAGGCCCCGGTGCGGCTGGCACGCTTGCGATCGTGCTCTTTGAGGTGGCGCTTGCGCAATCGGATGCTTTTGGGGGTGATCTCGACCAACTCGTCATCCTCAATGAACTCGACCGCATATTCCAAGGTCAGCTCAATCGGCGGCGTGATTTTGATCGCATCTTCTTTGCCCGACACGCGGAAGTTGGTCAGCTGCTTTTGGCGCACGGCATTGACCACCAAATCGTTGTCACGGCTGTGGATGCCCACAATCATGCCTTCGTACACGGGGTCGCCATGGCGCACAAACATGCGGCCACGGTCATCGAGTTTGCCCAAAGCGTAGGTGACGATTTCACCGTCATCCATGCTGATCAGCACGCCGTTTTTGCGGCTGGCAATTTCACCCCGGTATGCCTCGTAACCATCAAAGATGTTGCTGGCCAAACCGGTGCCACGGGTCAAGTTGAGAAACTCGTTTTGAAAACCAATCAAACCGCGAGCCGGGATGCGGTACTCCAAGCGCACCCGGCCCCGGCCATCGGGTTCCATGTTGACCAACTCGGCTTTGCGCTCGCCCAAGGCTTGCATCACACCGCCTTGGTGGCCTTCTTCGATGTCAACGGTGAGCATTTCAATCGGTTCATGGCGCTCGCCATTGACCTCTTTGTAAACCACACGGGGTTTGGACACGGCCAACTCATAGCCTTCACGGCGCATGTTTTCCAACAATATGGTCAGGTGCAATTCGCCACGGCCAGACACCTCGTAAATTCCGTCCTCGTCGGTGTCTTGCACGCGCAAGGCCACGTTGGCTTGCAACTCTTTGTCCAAACGATCGCGCAATTGGCGGCTGGTCACGAACTTGCCTTCACGGCCTGCCAAGGGCGAGTTGTTGACGCAAAAATTCATGGTCAAGGTGGGCTCGTCAATTTTGAGCATGGGCAAGGGTGTAGGGGACTGGGGGTCGGTCAGCGTCACGCCAATATTGACTTGTTCAATGCCGTTGACCAACACAATGTCGCCAGGTCCTGCCTCGGTGGCTTGCACCCGCTCCAAGCCTTCAAATTTCAAAAGTTGCAGCAATTTGGCTTTGCCCAAAGAGCGCTCCGGCCCTTGCATCACCAACACTTCTTGGTTGGGGCGGATGGTGCCCGCATTGATGCGGCCCACGCCTATGCGGCCCACATAGCTGGAGTAATCCAGCGAGCTGATTTGCAACTGCAAAGGCGCGTTGGGGTCTCCGGCATGGGCAGGCACGTGTTGCAGCACGGTGTCAAACAAGGCGCCCAAATCAGGCCCCCATTGCTCCCCAGGCGTTCCCTCGTTCATGCTGGCCCAGCCATTCAAACCTGAGGCGTAAACCACTGGAAAGTCCAATTGGTCTTCACTGGCGCCGAGTTTGTCAAACAAATCAAACGCGGCATTGATCACGTAATCGGGGCGCGAGCCGGGGCGGTCCACTTTGTTGACCACCACGATCGGCTTCAAACCCAAAGCCAAGGCCTTTTTGGTGACGAAGCGGGTTTGTGGCATGGGGCCTTCCACCGCATCGATGAGCAGCACCACACCATCGACCATGGACAAGGCCCGCTCAACCTCGCCACCGAAGTCGGCGTGTCCAGGGGTGTCGACGATGTTGATGTGGGTGCCCTTCCAGCTGACGGCGCAGTTTTTGGCCAAGATGGTGATGCCACGCTCTTTTTCCAAATCGTTGTTGTCCATCACCCGCTCGGTGATTTTTTCATTCGCGCGGAAGGTGCCCGATTGGCGAAGCAATTGGTCCACCAAGGTGGTTTTGCCATGGTCCACGTGGGCGATGATGGCGATGTTGCGAATTTGTTGAGTCATGCAGGGTTCTCCAAAAGGGATTTGATTTCTAGCGGGCTGAGCAGTCGCGTCGGGATGAGTTCACCGGCTTTGACATGGGCCGTGCCCAAAAGGCTGTGGGGGTCTTGTCCGTAGACAGACACGTGTTCGCAGTCGGGCCAAGCCCCTCGGCGGCGCAAGCCACTCAAGAAGCGACCTGAATCATGCGGCTCCAATGTGATGGGTTGATGACCTTGCAACAGGCTGTCCACCGCTCGCAGTTGGGCCTGGCGTTGGTCGTCGTCCATGGCCTCCAATTGTTCGAGCGTGATGCAATCGGCCACCCCAAAGGGGCCGCTGCGGGTGCGGCGCAGGCTGATCAAATGCGCACCGCAACCCAGTGCTTTGCCCATGTCCTCGGCCAGCGTGCGGATGTAGGTGCCTTTGCTGCAATCCACCCACATGCGCACACAGCGCAAGCCGTCTTGGGGCTCGATTTCTTGCAAGCGCAAGGAATGGATGGTGATGGCGCGAGGCGCCCGCTCCACCGTCAAGCCCTCGCGGGCGTATTCGTACAGGGCTTTGCCGTCTTTTTTCAAAGCGCTGTGCATGGGTGGGGTTTGCTGGATCGGGCCGCTGAGGGTTTGTTCCACTTGGCGCAGATCATCGGATGAAAAGGTGGCTTCGCATTGGGCCAGCACCTCGCCTTCGGCGTCCCCGGTGTTGGTGGTTTGGCCCATTTTGGCCACCGCCTCATAGGCTTTGTCGGCATCGAGGTGGATTTGCGAAAACTTGGTCGCCGCACCAAAACACAAGGGCAGCACACCACTGGCCAAGGGGTCGAGCGTGCCGGTGTGGCCAGCTTTTTCAGCGCGCAACAGGTATTTGGCTTTTTGCAAGGCGTTGTTGCTCGACATGCCCAATGGCTTGTCCAGCAGCAGCAGCCCATGCACAGGGCGCCGCTGCACCCTGGTGCGTGGCGCGTTCATGGTCAGTCCTCTTTGGCCCGAGAGGAAACGGCCTTGGCGATCAAGGCGTTCATGTCGGCTGCTTTTTCGGTGGTTCGGTCGTACACAAAATGCAAGGTGGGCACGGTGTGGATGTGCAGTTTCTTGAACAAACCACTGCGCAAAAAACCTGCCGCTTGGTTCAACCCCTCGGTGGCCAAGGCAGCGTCACCGCCCAGGCAACTGAAGAACACTTTGGCATGCGCGTAGTCGGGCGTGACTTCCACTGCATTGATGGTCACCATGCCCACCCGTGGGTCTTTGAGTTCACGGGCGATCAGGCCCGTCAAATCACGTTGGATCTGATCGGCCACCCGAAAACCTCGGTGGGGCAAAGATGACTTTTTGGTTGCCACAAGCTCAATACAACGTCACGTTCTGCGCCGCCTGGGCGTCACAGAACCCGGGCCACTTCTTTGATTTCAAAGAACTCAATCAAATCGCCCTTGGAAATGTCGTTGTAGCCCTTGATGTTCAAGCCGCACTCAAAGCCCTCTTTGACCTCGCGCGCATCGTCCTTGAAGCGCTTGAGGCTTTCCAGCTCACCGGTGAAGATGACCACGTTATCGCGCAACAAGCGCAACCGCGCACTGCGCCGCACCAAGCCCGCGGTGACCATGCAACCAGCGATCGAGCCAATCTTGCTGACCTTGAACACTTCGCGAATTTCGGCGGTGCCCAAAATTTCTTCTTTTTTGTCCGGGGTCAACATGCCCGACATGGCGGCTTTGAGGTCGTCAACCGCGTCATAAATGATGTTGTAGTAGCGGATGTCCACACCATTGCCTTCGGCCACCTTGCGGGCGCCGGCGTCAGCACGGGTGTTGAAACCAATCACCACCGCTTTGGAGGCAATGGCCAAATTGATGTCGCTTTCGCTGATGCCACCCACCGCGGCATAGACCATTTGCACCTTGACCTCGTCGGTCGAGAGCTTGAGCAAGGATGAGGCCAAAGCCTCTTGCGAGCCTTGTACATCGGCCTTGACAATGATGGGCAACATCTTGACGTCGCCAGCGGCCATGTCGGTGAACATGTTCTCCAATTTGGCGGCTTGTTGCTTGGCCAATTTGGTGTTGCGGAATTTGCCGGCCCGGTAAGTGGCGATTTCACGCGCCCGGCGCTCATCGGCCATGACCATGAATTCGTCGCCTGCTTGGGGCACCTCGGTGAGGCCTTGGATTTCCACCGGAATGGAGGGGCCCGCCGATTTAATTGGCTTGCCGTTTTCGTCGAGCATGGCGCGAACGCGGCCAAATGTTTGACCTGCCAAGACCACATCGCCCACATTCAAGGTGCCCGATTGAACCAGGATGGTGGCCACGGGGCCGCGACCTTTGTCGAGCTTGGCCTCGATCACCAGGCCTTTGGCCATGGCATCGATGGGGGCCTTGAGTTCCAAAATTTCGGCTTGCAGCAGAACCTGCTCTAAAAGTTGGTCAATGCCATCGCCGGTTTTGGCGGACACAGGCACAAAGGGTGAATCGCCGCCAAATTCTTCAGGCACCACCTCTTCGGTGACCAACTCGCCCTTGACGCGATCGGGGTTGGCATCGGGCTTGTCCATTTTGTTCAGCGCCACCACGATGGGCACACCGGCCGCTTTGGCGTGTTTGATGGCCTCACGGGTTTGCGGCATCACGCCGTCGTCAGCCGCCACCACCAAGATGACGATGTCGGTGGCTTGTGCACCACGGGCTCGCATGGCGGTGAACGCCTCGTGGCCAGGGGTGTCCAAAAAGGAGATCATGCCGCGCGGGGTTTCAACGTGGTAAGCCCCAATGTGTTGGGTGATGCCACCGGCTTCACCGGCGGCCACACGGGCCTGGCGGATGCGGTCGAGCAACGAAGTTTTGCCATGGTCAACGTGGCCCATGACCGTCACCACAGGGGCGCGGGGCAAAGACTCTGATTTGGTGGCTGAATCTTCTTCATCGGTGAAGGCCTCTGGGTCGTCCAGGGCTGCCACGATGGCTTTGTGGCCCATTTCTTCCACCACGATCATGGCGGTGTCTTGGTCCAGCGGCTGGTTGATAGTGACCATTTGGCCGAGCTTCATCAATTGCTTGATGACCTCTGAGGCCTTGATTGCCATCTTGTGCGCCAACTCGGCGACCGTGATGGTCTCTGGCACATGGACCTCAATGACGCGCTGCTCCACTGGGGCGCTGACTTGCGGTTGGTCATCGCGATCGCGGTCTCGGTTGCGCGCCCGCGGCCCACCACGCCAACTGTTGCGGCCCACACCGGTATTGCTGTCGCCACGGGTCTTGATCTCTTTTTTCTTGCTCTGGTCATCGGCCCAGCTGGAAGACAGTTTGGCGCTTTTGAGCTCTTTCTGGCCTTCTTTGGGTGCTGTGGCATCGGTGCCAGCAGGTTTGGCCGCCGCCGGCTTGACCGTGCCCACAGCAGGCTTGTGCAAGGTTCCTTTTTTGGCACCCGCCGCTTCTGCGGGCTTGGGTTCGTCGGGTTTTTTCGCCACCAACACCCGCTTGGGGGCATTCATCATGGTGCGAATGGCTTCGGCTTCAGCCAAGGCTTTGCGGCGGCGCTCGTCGCTGGACTTGCTGGCTTCCAAAGCCGTATCGGCGGCTTGCTGGGCCTTTTCGGCGGCCGTCAATTCCACAGGGGCTGCGGGCACAGGGGCTGCTTCGACCACCGGTTCGGTGAGCGCTTGGGCCGCTGGTTCGGCAACAGGCTCTTGAGATGCGGGTTCTTGTTGGGCTTGTTTGGCAGCTAAGGCGCGGGCTTCAGCGGCTTCGCGTTTGGCCAGAATTTCGGCTTCTTGGCGGCGAATCAGCTCTGCCTGGCGCAGCGCGTCTTGCTCGCGCCGTTGCAATTCGGCTTCATCGAGGGCCGGTGCCACGGGCACCGGCGCAGCCACGGGGCGAGGGGCTTCAACCGGGGTGGGGGCTTCAACGGCCTCCGGGCCATCATCGCGCTTGATGAAGGTGCGCTTTTTGCGCACTTCAACTTGAATGGTGCGTGCTTTGCCGGTGGCATCGGCTTGCTTGATCTCGCTGGTGGACTTTTTGACCAAGGTGATTTTTTTGCGCTCGGGCGATTCTGTGCCGTGGCTGGCTTTGAGATGGTTCAATAGCTTTTGCTTGTCACCATCGGTGAGGGCATCGTTGGGGGTTGATTTTTCAACACCGGCCAAGCGCAATTGCTCGATCAGCGTGCTGGTGGATTTTTTGAGTTCGTTGGCAAACTCGGCAACCGTCGTACTGGACATTTGTGGTGTTCCTCTCCATGACCATTACTCTTGACCTGCGAACCAATGTTCGCGTGCCTTCAGGATCAGGGCCTTGGCCTCCTCCTCCGGTTGGCCGGTGATGGCGGTCAGCTCATCCACGGCCAGGTCTGCCAATTCGTCTCGGGTGTTGACACCGTTTTGCGCCAAGGTGGCGATCAAATCGGCATCCAAGCCCTCCAGGTCGCGCAGGTCTTGAGAGACCTGTTCGATGCTTTCTTCACGGGCAATTTCCATGGTCAGCAGCATGTCTTTGGCGCGGGTGCGCAACTCGTTGACGGTGTCTTCGTCAAAGCCTTCGATTTCCAGCATTTCTTGCAAGGGGACATAAGCCACCTCTTCCAAGCTGGTGAAGCCCTCGGCGATCAGGATGTCGGCAATCTCTTGGTCGACGTCGAGCTTTTCCATGAACAAGGTGCGCAGGTAATCGGTTTCGTTGGCCTGTTTTTGCGCCGATTCGTTGGCGTCCATGATGTTGATCTTCCAACCCGTGAGGTCAGAAGCCAAACGCACGTTTTGACCACCACGGCCAATGGCGATGGCCAGGTTTTCTTCGTCAACCACCACATCCATGGCATGCTTTTCTTCGTCCACCACGATGGAGCTCACATTGGCGGGGGCCAAAGCGCCAATCACAAACTGGGCTGGGTCTTCGCTCCACAACACAATGTCCACCCGTTCGCCGGCCAATTCGTTGGTGACGGCATTGACACGGGTGCCGCGCACACCGACACAGGTGCCGATGGGGTCGACGCGCTTGTCGTGTGACAACACGGCAATTTTGGCGCGTGAACCTGAGTCTCTGGCGCAAGATTTGATCTCCAGCAAACCTTGCTCGATCTCGGGCACCTCTTGGCGGAACAACTCCATCATGAACTCAGGCGCTGAGCGCGACAAAATGATGGGCGCGCCGCGCAAGGTCAGGTCCACTTCCATGATCATGGCGCGCACGCGGTCGCCATTGCGAAGATTTTCTTTGGCGATCATTTCGCCACGTCTCAAACGACCTTCCACCCGGCCGCTCTCGACGATGATGTCGCCCTTGTCCATGCGCTTGACCGTGCCGACAAAGATTTTGTCGCCACGCGACAAAAAGTCGTTGAGCAGCATCTCGCGCTCGGCATCACGGATTTTTTGCAAGATGACTTGCTTGGCCGCCATGGCGCCAATGCGGCCAATCGGCACCGATTCCACGCCCTCTTCGATGTATTCACCCACCTCGACGTCTGACACGCGGTCGGTGGCGTCCATCAGCAATTCTTCGGCATCCGGATTTTGCAGGCCGGCCTCGTCGGGCACCACCATCCAGCGGCGAAAGGTTTCGTAATCACCGCTGTCGCGGTCGACGGCCACGCGGATGTCCACGTCACCTTGAAACAACTTTTTGGTGGCCTGGGCCAAGGCCAATTCGACCGCCCCAAACACCACATCGCGCTCGACATTTTTCTCTCGCGAGATGGCATCCACCAACATCAACATTTCGCGGTTCATGATCTCTGACTCCTCTCGTGCTCAAACTGAACGGGCCGAACGACCCTTGAAATCAACCAAAGGCGCAAGGCGTGCCTCGCGCAACTCTTCCAATGCAAACCCCAGCACCTGTGATGGCGGGGTTGCCCTTTTCTTACTGATCCGCTGACCGGGCTTGGTAGGCGCCTCATCGCGCCAAACAATTTGCCAATGTCCGGGGGCCTCGCCTTTTTCCAGCGCGCCTCTGAATTTTTTCCGCAGTGCCGATACCTGGCCACCGGCCGCAGCACCCATGGGTGCCTTTAAGGTGATGTCAATCACCTCACCTGCAAACCGCTCAAAGTCGGCTTGGTGGCGCAATGGCCGGTCGATGCCCGGCGAAGACACCTCCAAGCGGCGGTACTCCACCTCTTCGGCTTCCAACACAAATTGCAATTGACGGGTGACCTTTTCACAGTCTTCCACCGTCACAAAAACGGCCTCGGCGCCCAGGGTCCAGGGGTGGTCAATGGTGATGCGCAGCAAACCACCGGCCGAGCGTTCCAGCTCCACCAGGTCGTAACCGAGTCCGGTCACGGTTTGAACAACAACTTCTTGCAAGGCCACAGACAATCACACCCCAAACCGAAAAGCGATTGACCAAAAAAAACGGGCGGTTGGTATCCGCCCGGTTGGTCGTCAAGCAAATATTATAACCGCTAAATATTTGATTTCAATCGCTTTATGACCTTGCGATGGCTGGGGCTGAGGCCTGCACCAGGGTTTGGGTGTAGGTGTGGCGGGGTTGTGCCAACACGGCTTGGGTTTCGCCTGCCTCCACCACTTGCCCATCTTTCATCACCATGACCTGATGGGCCATGGCATGGATGACGTCCATGTCGTGGGTGATCAGCAAATAGCTCAAGCCACGCTCAGCTTGCAAGGTTTGGAGCAGTTGCAGCAATTGCTTTTGAATCGACACATCCAAGGCACTGGTGGGTTCATCCAAGACCAGCAAATGGGGCTGCAACACCAGCGCACGGGCCACCGCAATGCGCTGGCGCTGACCACCAGAAAACTCATGGGGGTAGCGCTGCAACAAGCCTGGGAATTCGCTCTCACGCATGCCCACCTCAGCCAAAACCTGCTTGACCATGGCTTGGCGCTCTTGATCTGACAGCTGCGGCTGGTGCACCCTCAAACCCTCGCCCACCACGTCTTCGACTGTCATGCGCGGTGACAGGGAGGAGAACGGGTCTTGGAACACCACTTGAACCACGCGGCGCAAGGACAAGTCTTTTTGGTGATGGTGTTGCCAGCCTTGACCCATCACTTGCAACTGGCCTTGAAACGGCAACAGGCCCAGCAGTGCCAAGGCCAAAGTCGATTTCCCCGAGCCCGACTCGCCCAAAATGCCCAACGTTTCACCTCTCCGGATGGCGAAGCTGACCTGATCAACGGCGACAAAAGCACCTGCTTTGAACCAACCCTGCCAGCCCGGCAATCGGGTGCGGTAACTCACCCGCAGGTTGCTCACTTGGGCCACCAGGGGGGCAGCGTCAGGCACCGGCGCCAGATGGCGCTGGGGTCGGCTGTCCACCAGTTTGCGGGTGTAGGGGTGTTGCGGTTGTTGAAGCACTTGCTGCACCGGGCCCTGCTCCACCACATGCCCCTGCTCCATCACCGCCACCCGATCGGCGAAGCGTTGCACCAAGTTCAGGTCGTGGGTGATCATCAGCACCGCCGTCCCGGTTTCGCGCTGCAAGTTGTCGAGCAAGTCCAAAATTTGTCCCCGCATGGAGACATCCAAGGCGGTGGTGGGCTCATCGGCCAACAACAATTTGGGGCGGCAGGCCAAGGCCATGGCAATCATCGCGCGCTGGCGTTGCCCGCCCGAGAGTTGGTGCGGGTAGGACTTCAAAAAACGCTCGGGCGGGTTCAAGCCGGTTTGGCTGAGCATTTCTGCACTGCGCTCCCAGGCATCGCGGCGCGACAAAGCCATTTTGAGCAGCAACACTTCAGACAGTTGATCGCCGATGGTGAACAAGGGGTTGAGCGCGGTCATGGGCTCTTGGAACACCATGGCAATGTCTTGACCACGCAGCTGCTGCATGCGAGCCTCGCTGGCTTGCATCAGGTCTTCGCCATTGAACCAGCATGTGCCGGTCAATTGCGCGGCGCCCAGCAACCGCAACACACCCAACGCTGTCACAGTTTTGCCCGAGCCCGACTCGCCGACCAAGGCCAGGCGTTCGCCCGCCGCCAAGTCCAGGTCGATGCCGTGCACCACCTCATGGCCGCCAAAAGACACCCGCCATTGGCGCAGCGACAACAAAGGGCTTGGGGCCTGGCTCATTGGTCCGCCTTGCGCGGGTCCAGGGCGTCGCGCAAAGCGTCACCCATGAAAGTCAGCAACAACAAGGTGCCCACCAACACCAAAAACGTGGACAAGGAGATCCACCAGGCGTCGATATTGGTTTTGCCCTGGGCCAGCAGTTCACCCAAACTGGGCGTGCCCGGCGGCACCCCTAAGCCCAGAAAATCCAAGCTGGTCAGCGCCAAGATCGCGGCACTCATGCGAAAGGGCAAGAAAGTCACCACGGGCGTCATGCTGTTGGGCAACACATGGCGTCGAATGATCGCCCAGGGACTCAAACCCAAGGCTTTGGCCGCCCGCACATAGTCGAGTTGCCGGTTGCGCAAAAACTCTGCCCGCACATAGTCGCTCAAGCCCATCCAACCAAACAAACTCAGCAAGATCAGCAGCAAGCCCACGCTGGGGTCAAACACCGCGGCAAAAATGATCAGCAAATACAACTCGGGCATGGCCGACCAAATTTCGATGAAGCGTTGAAAGGCCAAATCGGTTTTGCCGCCAAAAAAACCTTGAATGGCCCCTGTGACCACACCCAAAACCGTGCCGACGATGGTCAAGGCCAAGGCAAACAGCACCGACACCCGAAAGCCATAGATCAGCCGGGCCAACACATCGCGCCCCCGGTCATCGGTGCCCAACCAGTTGTCTGCCGACGGGCCGCTGGGGTTGGGCTCTTTGGCAAAGTAATTCAAGGTGCTGTGGTGGTAGGGATTGACGGGGTAAATCGCCCAGTTGCCGGGCTTGGCGAATTGGGCTTGGATAAAGGGGTCTAAAAAGTCGGTGGGGGTGTCGAAGTCACCGCCGAAAACCGTCTCCGGCAGGTTTTGCACCAAAGGCACATACCAGCGTCCGTCATGGCGGGCCAGCAAGGGCTTGTCATTGGAGATGAGTTCGGCGCCCAAGCTGAGCAAGGTCATGGCCACAAAAATGACCAGGCTGGCAAACCCCAGGCGATGGCGCTTGAACCGCAACCAAGCGCGTTTGGCTGGTGTGGGCGATGCCACCCAAGTGGATTCAATCGAATTTGACACGCGGATCCACCCACACATAACAAAGATCACTGATGAGTTTGGTGACCAAACCAATCAGGGTGAACAAATACAAAGTGCCCAAGACCACCGGGTAATCACGGCGCATCACACTCTCGTAGCTGAGCAAACCCAGCCCATCCAAAGAAAACAAAGTTTCAATCAACAAGGAGCCGGTAAAAAAAGCCCCAATGAACGCTGCGGGGAACCCGGTGACCAAGGGAATCAGGGCATTGCGCATCACATGCTTCCAAAGCACGCGCCCCTCGCTCATGCCCTTGGCGCGGGCGGTCAACACATATTGCTTGCGAATCTCTTCCAAAAATGCATTTTTGGTCAGCATGGTGGTCACCGCAAAAGCCCCCAACACACTGGCGGTGATGGGCAAGGCAATGTGCCACAGGTAATCCACCACTTTGGCACCAAAACTCAACTCAGCCCAGTTGCCAGAGGTCAGCCCGCGCAACGGGAACCATTGCAACTGCCCCCCAAAAATCACCAGCAAGGCCACGCCCAACACAAAGCCGGGGATGGCGTAACCGGTCAGCACCAACAAGCTGGTCAGGGTGTCAAAGCGGGTGCCTGCGCGCACGGCTTTGGCGATGCCCAAAGGCACCGATATCAAGTAGCTGAGAAAGAAGGTCCACAGCCCCAAGCTGATCGACACCGGTAATTTTTCTTGCACCAACTCCCACACCGACTTGGGGTGGAAAAAGCTTTTGCCCAAATCAAACCGGGCGAACTGGCCCAGCATTTGCACAAAGCGTTCGGTGGCAGGTTTGTCGAACCCATAAAGCTGCTTGATCTCTTCGATGCGGGCCGCATCCACCCCTTGACGGCCGCGGTAGCCAGCACCACTTTGCGCCGCCCCTTCGCCACCGCCGTCGCGACCTTGCAATTGCGACACCATTTGCTCCACAGGTCCACCCGGGACAAACTGGATGACCGCAAAGGTCACCAACAACACACCGAACAAGGTGGGGATCATCAACAGCAAACGTTTGAGCACATACATCAACATGTCAGCGCACCCCCGACCCTTGACCGCGGTTGGCTGCATTGGCCCACCAGGTCGAACTGATCCAAGCTTCGGGCTGGTAATAACGCGGCGTAACCGCCGGTTGCTCAAAGCGCCCGCCCCGCCATGCCACCCGGTGCACGCCGCCATACCAGTGCGGCACGCTGTAGTGGCCATGGCGCAGCACCCGGTCCAAGGCGCGCAGGGCATCGGTCAACTGCGGCCGGGTTTGGGCGGTGATCACCCGATCAAGCAAGGCATCTACCGCCGGGTCTTTGAGCCCCAACACATTGCTCGAGCCTTCGGTGTCAGCGGCTTTGGAGCCAAAGCGCTCCAGCAATTCAGTCCCCGGCGACTCGCTGCCCACATAGCGCGAGCTGATGATTTCAAAATCAAACACATCCATGCGTTTTTGCAAAATGGCGAAATCAATCACCTTGTAATTCACGCTGAAGCCCAGCTTTTGCAGGTTCTTGGCAAACGGGGTCACCACCCGGCCCATGCTGCCAGAGTTGTCCAAAAACTCCAAGGTGAAGGCCTGGCCCTGGGCATTGCGCAAAGCGCCATCGCGGTAGGTCCAGCCGGCATCTTGCAACAATTTTTTCGCCAGACGCAGGTTGTCGCGCAAGGTTTTGCCCGACGCTGGGTCCAAAGACGTCACCGGTGGCAAGGGAACGGGCTGATCGAACACCGCCGGATCGAGCTGGCGACGCAACGGCTCGAGCAAGGCCAATTCGCGCTCGGAGGGCAGACCTTTGGCCTCAAAGTCACTGCCCACAAAATACCCTCTTACCCGGGTGTAGGCGTTGTAGAAAAGCTGTCGATTCATCCACTCGTAGTCCATGGCCAGGGCAATGGCTTGGCGCACGCGCACGTCTTTGAACTTGGGCAAGCGGGTGTTGAACAAAAAACCTTGAAAGTCACCGGCATTGCCATGCTGCAGCTCACGCTTGATGAGTTGGCCGCTGTCAAAGGCTTTGCCAGAATAAGCCCGCGCCCATTCGCGCGCCACAAAAGCCTGTATGTATTCAAATTCCCCCGCTTTGAAGGCTTCCAACTGTGCCGTGCTGTCTTTGTACAGCCGGTAGGTGATGCGGTCAAAGTTGTACATGCCTTTGCGCACATTGATGTCTTGGGCCCAATACTTGGCATCGCGTTGGTAATGCACATCGCGGCCAAAATCCACCGAACCAATGGTGTAAGGGCCAGAACCAATCGGTGTGTCGGTGATGATTTTGTCCAGCGGCTTGCCTTCGCCCCAGCGGTGGCTGAAGACCGGCATGCCGCCCACGATCAAAGGCAACTCGGGGTTGACACGTTTGAAATCAAACCGCACCAAACGCTCACCCAGCACCACCACTGCCTTGACCTCTGCAAAGTAGGTGCGGTATTGGGGGGCGGCGGCGCGGCTGGTGAGTTGGTCAAACGAGTGCTTCACATCCAATGCCAACACCGGGTCGCCATTGTGAAAGCGGGCTTGCGGTCGAATTTTGAAGGTTGCAGACAAACGGTCTGCTGACACACTGACATCCTCTGCCAGCAAACCATAGGACGTGGTGGGTTCGTCCATGGTGCCGGTCAGCAAGCTCTCAAACAGCAAACTGCTCAATGCCGGTGGTGGGGTTCCCTTCAAGGTGAAGGGGTTGTACTTGTCGAAATTGGATCCGCGGGTGGGGGCCACCATGGCGATGCTGCCGCCCTTGGGGGCTTGTGGATTCACATATTCAAAATGACTGAAATCCGGTGGGTATTTGATGTCACCAAATTGGGCATAGGCGTGAGCCGCCCAAGAAGGCGCAACCACCCAACACAAACACAAGAACAAAAACCATCGCATGCGACAATTCTGCAAGATTTTCAATGGAGATGTGCGCCATGTCACAAATAAATGGTTTTTTGAGCGGGAAAAAACTGCTGATCACCGGGGTCTTGTCGAACCGCTCCATCGCTTATGGCATCGCCCGTGCATGTCACCAGCAAGGTGCCGAGATCGCTTTGAGCTATGTGGGCGAGCGTTTCAAAGAACGCACCGCCGAATTTGCCAAAGCCTTTGACAGCGAACTGATTTTTGACTGCGATGTGGGTGACGACGGCCAAATTGAACGGCTGATGACGGACCTGAGCGCCCATTGGCCAAAGTTTGACGGTTTGGTGCATGCCATTGGTTTTGCGCCGCGCGAGGCGATTGCCGGTGACTTCCTCGAAGGCTTGAGCCGCGAGGCTTTTCGCGTCGCACACGACATCAGTGCCTACAGCTTTCCGGCCTTGGCCAAAGCGGCCCTGCCCCACCTCAATGACAACGCGTCTGTGCTGACGCTGAGCTATTTGGGCGCATTGCGCACCGTGCCCAACTACAACACCATGGGCTTGGCCAAAGCCTCGTTGGAGGCCAGTGTTCGTTACCTCGCTGAATCGCTGGGCAGCCAAGGCCGGGGTTTGCGCGCCAATGGCATCAGCGCCGGCCCCATCAAAACCCTGGCCGCCAGTGGCATCCAAGGGTTTGGCAAGATCCTCAAAGTGGTGGCCGAAGCCTCACCCATTCGACGCAACGTCACCATTGAAGACGTGGGCCATGTGGCGGCCTTTTTGCTGAGCGACTTGGCGGCTGGCGTCACCGCTGAAATCACTTACGTGGATGGCGGCTTCAGCCAAGTGGTGGGCGGCATCGCCGAGCCCAGCGCTTGATACCGACACCACCCACGCAACGCCCCTGTCCAGGGGCGTTTTCATTCAGGCGCAGACTTTGACGCAATCTGCGTAATAGTGCGTCACACCCTGGGCGTCTTTTTCTTCGACCAGCCCATGGATGTCGCTCTCGAACCCCGGGCATTGGGTGTTGAACTCGCGTGAAAACTTCAAGTAGTCGATGATTTTTCGGTTGAACACCTCACCAGGGATCAGCAAAGGAATGCCCGGTGGATAAGGGGTGACCAAACTGGTGGTGATGCGACCTTCGAGCGCATCAATGGGCACACGCTCGGTGTTGCGGTGCGCAATTTGCGCATACGCGTCGCTGGGCTTCATGGCCGGCGTGAGGTCGCTCAAGTACATCTCGGTGGTCAAGCGGGCCACATCGTGTTTGGCGTACAGGCTGTGCACATGCTGGCACAGGTCTTTGAGGCCCATGCGTTCATAAGTTCTGTGCTTTTGACAAAACTCCGGCAACACCCGCCACAGGTGTTGGTTGCGGTCGTAATCGTCTTTGAATTGCTGCAAAGCCGTGAGCAATGAATTCCACCGGCCCTTGGTGATGCCAATGGTGAACATGATGAAGAAACTGTAGAGGCCTGTTTTTTCCACGATCACACCGTGCTCGGACAAAAACTTGGTCACGATGCTGGCCGGTATGCCTTGTTGGTCAAAAAGCCCATTGAGGTCCAAACCGGGGGTGACGATGGTGGCCTTGATGGGATCGAGCATGTTGAAGCCATCGGCCAACTTGCCAAAGCCATGCCATTTGGCGGTGCGGCCTTCGGCCTTGATGATCCAGTCCTCGGCGCGGCCGATGCCATCCTCGACCAATTGATCGGGGCCCCACACTTTGAACCACCAGTCTTTGCCGTACTCGTCATCGACTTTGCGCATGGCGCGGCGAAAATCCAGCGCTTCCAAGATGCTTTCTTCCACCAGCGCGGTACCACCCGGAGGCTCCATCATGGCGGCCGCCACATCGCAACTGGCGATGATGCTGTACTGCGGGCTGGTGCTGGTGTGCATCAAATAGGCTTCGTTGAACAAATGCCGATCCAGCTTGTTGTTTTGCGAGTCCTGCACCAACACATGGCTGGCTTGGCTGATGCCGGCGAGCAATTTGTGGATGGATTGGGTCGAATAAACCATGGATTCCAGCGGTCGCTCGCGCTTTTTGCCCATGGCGTGGTAAGTGCCATAAAACGGGTGAAACGCCGCATGCGGCAACCAGGCCTCATCAAAATGCAAATTGGCCACGTAGCCATCGAGCATCTTCTTGATGGTCTCGGTGTTGTACAACACGCCGTCATAGGTCGACTGCGTCAAGGTCAACACCCGGGGTTTGACCTGCTTTTCATCCACCCCTTTGAGCAAAGGGTTGGCCTTGATCTTGGCTTGAATCGCGGCGGGCTCAAACTCCGACTTGGGGATGGGGCCAATGATGCCGAAGTGGTTGCGCGTGGGCTTGAGAAACACTGGCACAGCGCCGGTCATGATGATGGCGTGCAGCACCGACTTGTGACAATTGCGATCCACCACCACCACATCGCCGGGTGCCACGGCATGGTGCCAGACCATTTTGTTCGAGGTGCTGGTGCCGTTGGTGACAAAGAAACAATGGTCGGCATTGAAGATTCGGGCGGCATTGCGCTCGCTCTCGCCGATGGCGCCGTTGTGATCGAGCAATTGCCCCAACTCCTCCACGGC
>JBEDFU010000069.1:0-8592 GCA_041174965.1 Pseudomonadota bacterium
GTGCCCAATTGAAACACCTGAAGGTCCCAACATTGGTTTGATCAATTCACTCGCTTTGTATGCGCGTTTGAACGAGTATGGTTTCATTGAGACGCCTTATCGCCGTGTGGTGGATGGCAAAGTCACGATGGACATCGATTACTTGTCAGCCATTGAAGAAGGCAAGTACGTCATCGCTCAGGCCAATGCCAGCTTGGACAAAGAAGGCCGTCTTACCGATGGTTTGGTGTCTGCGCGTGAAAAAGGTGAATCCATTTTGTGCGGCTCAGAGCGCATCCAGTACATGGACGTGTCGCCAGCGCAAATCGTTTCTGTGGCGGCCTCTTTGGTGCCATTCCTTGAGCACGATGACGCCAACCGCGCGTTGATGGGTGCCAACATGCAGCGCCAAGCTGTGCCGGTTTTGCGCCCCGAAAAAGCCTTTGTCGGCACAGGCATCGAGCGTGTGGCCGCCATTGATTCTGGCACCGTGGTCACCGCCACCCGTGGTGGCGTGGTGGACTATGTGGATGCCACCCGCATTGTGGTGCGCGTCAATGATGCCGAAACCCAAGCCGGTGAAGTCGGTGTGGATATTTACAACCTGATCAAGTATCAGCGTTCGAACCAAAACACCAACATCCACCAACGCCCCATCGTCAAGCAAGGCGACAAGCTGGCCAAGGGCGATGTGATTGCCGATGGTGCCTCTACCGATTTGGGTGAGTTGGCGCTGGGCCAAAACATGTTGGTGGCCTTCATGCCCTGGAACGGCTACAACTTCGAAGACTCGATTCTGATCTCCGAACGTGTGGTCTCTGAAGATCGGTTCACCTCCATCCACATTGAAGAGTTGGTGGTGATGGCGCGCGACACCAAGTTGGGTGCCGAAGAAATTACCCGCGACATTCCCAACCTGGCTGAGCAACAGCTCAACCGTTTGGACGACTCGGGCATCATTTATGTGGGTGCCGAAGTGCAACCCGGCGACGTGTTGGTGGGCAAGGTCACCCCCAAAGGTGAAACCACCCTGACACCTGAAGAAAAACTGCTGCGCGCCATCTTTGGCGAAAAAGCATCGGATGTGAAAGACACCTCGCTGCGCGTTGACCAAGGCTCACAAGGCACGGTCATCGATGTGCAGGTTTTCACCCGCGAAGGCATTGTTCGTGACAAACGTGCACAGCAAATCATTGACGACGAGTTGAAGCGTTTCCGTTTGGACTTGAATGATCAGTTGCGCATCGTTGAAGCAGACGCGTTTGACCGCATTGGCAAGCTGCTGTCGGGTAAAACCGCCAACGGCGGCCCCAACAAACTGCCCAAAGGCAGCAAGATCGACAAGGCCTACCTCGACAGCGTGGAAAAATTCCACTGGTTCGACATCCGCCCGGCCGATGAGGATGTGGCTGCGCAGCTTGAAAGCATCAAAAATGCCCTGGCCCAAACCCGGCACAGCTTTGATTTGGCGTTTGAAGAGAAGCGCAAAAAGCTCACCCAAGGCGACGAGTTGCCAGCGGGTGTGCTCAAGATGGTCAAGGTTTACTTGGCTGTCAAGCGCCGCTTGCAGCCCGGTGACAAGATGGCCGGTCGCCACGGCAACAAGGGTGTGGTCTCCAAAATCGTGCCCGTCGAAGACATGCCTTACATGGCCGATGGCACACCTTGCGACATCGTGCTCAACCCCCTGGGCGTGCCTTCGCGCATGAACGTGGGGCAGGTGCTGGAAGTTCACTTGGGTTGGGCTGCGAAAGGCATCGGCCAACGCATCGGTGACATGTTGCAAGCCCACACCAAGATGGCTGAAGTGCGCAAGTTCTTGGACCACCTGTACAACAACTCTGGCCGCAAAGAAGCTTTGGACAACCTCAGCGACGCCGATGTGTTGGAGATGGCCGGCAATTTGCAGCATGGGATTCCGTTTGCGACGCCAGTCTTTGACGGCGCATCCGAGGAAGAAACCCGCGCGATGTTGCACCTGGCATACCCCGAAGAGGTTGCACGCATCAAAGGCCTCAACGCCAATCGCACGCAGGCCCAGTTGTATGACGGCTGCACCGGTGACGCCTTCGAACGCGAAACCACTGTTGGTTACATGCACGTGCTCAAGTTGCACCATTTGGTGGACGACAAGATGCACGCCCGCTCCACAGGCCCATACAGCTTGGTCACCCAGCAACCCTTGGGGGGTAAAGCCCAGTTTGGTGGTCAGCGTTTCGGCGAGATGGAGGTGTGGGCGCTGGAGGCCTATGGCGCCTCTTACACCTTGCAGGAAATGCTCACCGTCAAATCCGACGATGTGCAAGGCCGCACCAAGGTGTATGAAAGCATTGTCAAAGGTGAACACGCCATCGAAGCGGGCATGCCCGAATCGTTCAACGTGTTGGTGAAAGAAATTCGTTCATTGGGCATTGATATCGAGTTAGAGCGCTCCTGACGTTGAACCTGACCGCGCACAAGCCCCGGCCTGTGCGCGGCGATGAAACCGATCAAGCCTCTCACTTTTAAGGATGAAAACATGAAATCATTACTCGACCTGTTCAAGCAGTTCACGCCCGATGAGCATTTTGATGCCATCAAAATTGGACTGGCTTCCCCAGAGAAAATCCGCTCATGGTCTTTTGGCGAAGTCAAAAAGCCAGAGACCATCAACTACCGCACTTTCAAGCCCGAGCGCGACGGCTTGTTTTGCGCCAAGATTTTTGGCCCCATCAAGGACTACGAATGCTTGTGCGGCAAATACAAACGCCTGAAACACCGTGGCGTGATTTGCGAGAAGTGCGGCGTTGAAGTCACCCAGACCAAAGTGCGCCGTGAACGCATGGGCCACATCGATTTGGCCGCGCCCTGTGCGCACATCTGGTTCTTGAAGTCATTGCCCAGCCGTTTGGGCTTGGTGCTGGACATGACCTTGCGCGACATCGAGCGTGTGCTTTATTTTGAAGCCTATGTGGTGACCGACCCTGGCATGACGCCCTTGAAAAAGTACGGCATCATGACCGAAGACGATTACGACGCCAAGCTCAAAGAGTATGGCGACGAATTCGTGGCCAAGATGGGTGCCGAAGGCATCCGTGAACTGCTCGAAGGCATTGAGCTTGACTCAGAAATCGAGCGCCTGCGCGGTGACTTGACCGGCTCTGAAGTCAAGGTGAAGAAGAACTCAAAGCGCCTCAAAGTGCTGGAGGCTTTCAAAAAGTCGGGCATCAAGCCCGAGTGGATGGTGTTGTCGGTGTTGCCGGTGTTGCCACCTGATCTGCGCCCCTTGGTGCCCTTGGACGGTGGCCGCTTCGCCACCTCTGACCTGAACGACCTGTACCGCCGCGTGATCAACCGCAACAGCCGTTTGCGCCGCTTGCTCGAGTTGAAGGCGCCAGAAATCATTGCCCGCAATGAAAAGCGCATGTTGCAAGAGGCGGTGGACAGCTTGCTCGACAACGGTCGCCGTGGCAAAGCCATGACCGGTGCCAACAAGCGTGCCTTGAAGTCTTTGGCCGACATGATCAAAGGCAAAAGCGGCCGTTTCCGCCAAAACTTGCTGGGCAAGCGGGTAGACTATTCGGGCCGTTCGGTCATCACCGTGGGCCCAACCCTCAAGCTGCACCAGTGTGGTCTGCCCAAATTGATGGCGCTGGAATTGTTCAAGCCCTTCATCTTCTCGCGCCTGGAAGCCATGGGCATTGCCACCACCATTAAGGCGGCCAAGAAAGAAGTTGAATCAGGCACCGCCGTGGTGTGGGACATCCTGGAAGAGGTCATCAAAGAGCACCCGGTGTTGCTCAACCGGGCCCCCACCTTGCACCGTTTGGGCATCCAAGCCTTCGAGCCGATTTTGATCGAAGGCAAAGCCATTCAGTTGCATCCCTTGGTGTGCTCCGCTTTCAACGCCGACTTTGACGGCGACCAAATGGCTGTTCACGTGCCCTTGTCGGTCGAAGCGCAAATGGAATGCCGCACCCTGATGCTGGCGTCCAACAATGTGTTGTTCCCTGCGTCAGGTGAGCCGTCCATCGTGCCGTCGCAAGACGTGGTGCTGGGCTTGTACTACTCCACGCGTGAACGCATCAATGGCAAGGGCGAAGGCATGGTCTTTGCCGACACCTACGAATTGCAACGCGCCTTGGATGCAGGCATTGTGGAAATGACCGCCAAGATCAGCGTGCGCTTGACCGAGTGGACCAAAGACAAAGTAACTGGCGAGTTCACATCGTCCACCTCCTTGGTGGACACCACGGCGGGTCGTGCGCTGTTGTCGGAAATCCTGCCCAAGGGCTTGGCTTTCAGCAACATCAACAAAGCGCTCAAAAAGAAAGAAATTTCTCGCTTGATCAACACCTCTTTCCGCCGCTGCGGTTTGAAAGAGACCGTGGTTTTTGCCGACAAGTTGCTGCAAAACGGTTTCCGTTTGGCCACCCGTGCAGGCATCTCCATCGCCATTGATGACATGTTGGTGCCGCAAGAGAAGCACGCCATCATTGAAAGCGCAGAAAAAGAAGTCAAAGAGATCGAACAGCAATATGTGTCCGGTCTGGTGACGGTTGGTGAGCGCTACAACAAAGTGGTGGACATTTGGGGCAAGGCCGGCGACCACGTGTCCAAGGTCATGATGGACCAATTGCGCAAAGAAAAGACCATCGACCGCCATGGCAAAGAGGTGGAGCAAGAGTCTTTCAACTCCATTTACATGATGGCCGACTCGGGCGCGCGTGGTTCTGCTGCGCAAATTCGCCAGTTGGCAGGCATGCGCGGCTTGATGGCCAAGCCGGATGGCTCCATCATCGAGACGCCCATCACCGCCAACTTCCGCGAAGGCCTGAACGTGCTTCAGTACTTCATCTCCACCCACGGTGCGCGCAAAGGCTTGGCCGATACCGCATTGAAGACCGCCAACTCGGGTTACCTGACCCGTCGTTTGGTCGATGTGACCCAAGACTTGGTGGTCACCGAGCCCGATTGCGGCACCTCAAACGGGCAGCTGATGCGCGCCATCGTCGAGGGTGGCGAGGTCATCGAGTCCTTGCGTGACCGCATTTTGGGTCGCACCACCACCGATGAGGTGATGCATCCCGAGAACCAAAGCGTGTTGATCAAAGCCGGCGAGATGCTGGACGAAGACGCGCTGGACATGCTCGAAGCCGCAGGCGTGGATGAGGTCAAGGTGCGCACAGCTCTGACCTGCGAAACCCGCTTTGGCTTGTGTGCCAAGTGCTATGGCCGCGACCTGGGTCGTGGCGGTGAAGTCAACATTGGCGAAGCAGTCGGTGTGATTGCCGCCCAATCCATTGGCGAACCGGGCACCCAGTTGACGATGCGCACTTTCCACATCGGTGGTGCCGCATCGCGCGCAGCGGTGGCCTCCAATGTGGAAGCCAAATCCAGCGGGGTGATTGGATTCAACCCGACGATGCGTTATGTGACCAACAGCAAGGGTGAGTTGGTGGTGATTTCTCGCTCTGGTGAGATCATCATCCACGACGAGATTGGTCGTGAGCGCGAGCGTCATAAAGTGCCGTATGGTGCGATCTTGGCCATCAAGGCCGATCAAAACATCAAGGCCGGTTTGGTGCTGGCGAATTGGGACCCGCTGACGCGACCCATCATCACTGAGTTTGCCGGTCAGGTGCGCTTTGAAAATGTGGAAGAAGGCCTCACCGTGGCCAAGCAGCTCGATGAAGTGACGGGCTTGTCCACCCTGGTGGTGATCGATCCCAAGCGCCGTGGTTCCACCAAGGTGGTGCGCCCGCAGGTCAAGTTGATCGATGCCGCAGGCAAAGAAGTCAAGATTCCGGGCACCGATCACTCGGTGACCATTGGCTTCCAAGTCGGCGCCTTGATCCAAGTGCGTGACGGTCAAGATGTAGGCCCCGGCGAGGTGCTGGCGCGCATTCCGGTCGAAGGTCAAAAAACCCGCGACATCACCGGCGGCTTGCCGCGTGTGGCCGAGTTGTTCGAAGCCCGTTCGCCCAAAGACAAGGGCATCTTGGCAGAGATGACCGGTACCGTGTCCTTCGGCAAAGAGACCAAGGGCAAGATGCGCTTGCAAATCACCGATCCTGAGGGCACGGTCTGGGAAGAGCTGGTGCCCAAAGAGAAAAACATTTTGGTCCACGAAGGCCAAGTGGTGAACAAGGGCGAAAGCATTGTGGACGGCCCCGCCGACCCACAAGACATTTTGCGTTTGTTGGGCATTGAAGAATTGGCCCGTTACATCGTTGACGAGGTGCAGGACGTGTACCGTTTGCAAGGCGTGAAGATCAACGACAAGCACATCGAGGTGATCGTGCGCCAGATGTTGCGCCGTGTGGTGGTCGATAACGCGGGTGATTCTGGCTACATTGGCGGCGAGCAAGTGGAGCGTTCTGAAATGCTCAACACCAATGAGGCTTTGCAGGCCGAAGGGAAAATGCCCGCCACCTACACCAATTTGTTGTTGGGCATCACCAAAGCTTCGTTGTCCACGGACTCGTTCATCTCGGCGGCTTCCTTCCAGGAAACCACCCGGGTGCTCACCGAGGCGGCCATCATGGGCAAACGCGACGAATTGCGCGGCTTGAAAGAAAACGTCATTGTTGGCCGCCTGATTCCCGCAGGCACTGGCATGGCTTATCACCAAGCGCGCAAGGTCAAGGATGCGATGGACGAAGCCGAGCGGCGCGCGATTGCGGACGCCGAGGCGGCTGAGCTGGCGGAAGCCACAGCCGGATCGGGCGAACATGCCGATGAGCCGGTGGATGCCAGTGGCCAAGATGCCGCTGGATCTGCTTAAAAACACAAAGGCCCCGCGTGGGCCTTTGTCGTTCTAGGCGGACGCGCTCATGGACAACTCGTGGTGGGGATTGGTGTGCTTGGCCCTGCTGGTCTTTTGGGGCTTGGGTGCATACAACCGCTTGGTGCGCTTGCGTGCTGCCATTGGTCAAAGCCTGGCGGTCATTGACAACCACTTGACGCGTTATGAAGAGCTGGTGGAGCTGGCTGTGACTGCGGCTGCATCGGCCCCCTTTGGTTGGCAATCTTCCATCGCCCCGGAGCTGGGCGCAGCCCATTGGACACGCTTGCAAACAGCTGCTCGCAAAACAGCGATTGCCATGGCCCACTGGCAAGATCTGTTGTTTTCACACGCTGCTGCGCGCGCTTTGCGTGAAAGCAAGTTGGAGCTGGCACAAGCGTGGCAGTCAATCAACCACCCGGATGTTTACTACATCACGGTAGCCCCAGAGCTGCAAGCGCGTTGGACGGAGTTGGATGTGTTGATACAGCCCGATGTGGATCGTTACAACCAAGCGGTAACCCACTACAACGCAGCCGTCTCGCAGTTTCCCGCATTGTTGCTGGCCCGCTTGTTCTCGTTTCATCCGGCCAGCCCGCTGTGACGGTGTCCAGCGTCGCGGCTTCCCTGCCTCTGTGGCAGCTGTTACAAGCCACGGCCGGCGCTCTGTCAGCTGTGGCCAAGGGTGAATCGGCCAATGCCGCGCTGCTGCGCGTGGCCAGCCCCCTGCGCCCTGGGGTGCAGTCGCTGTTGTTCATCAGCTTGCGCCATTGGGGGCGTGCGCGCGCTTTGCGTGCCATCTTGGCCCAACGCGCGCCACCGCCCGAGTTGGACAGCTTGTTGTGTGTGGCTTTGGCCTTGTGTTGGGTGCCAGAGCACTCACCCTATGAGCCATTCACCTTGGTCAATCAGGCGGTAGAAGCGGCCAAACACAGCCCCAAAATGAAATCGCAGGCCATATTTGTCAACGCCTGCCTGCGCCGATTTTTGCGCGAGCGCGAGGCTTTGGTGCGGGCCACAGACAATGACACGCAAGCACGTTGGAACCATCCCACCTGGTGGGTGGCGCAATTGCAGCGCGACCATCCGCACCATTGTGGACAGGTGTTGCAGGCTGACCAAGTGGCCGGGCCCATGACCATGCGCGTGAATCAAAAAAGGGTAGAACGCGCTGAGCTGGCTGCGCAATGGTTGGTGCAGGGAATCATCTGTGAAGAAGTGGGTGAATACGGATTGATCTTGGCGCAGGCCATGCCGGTGGAGCGCATCCCTGGCTTTGCTGAAGGCCTGTGTTCGGTGCAAGACGCTGGCGCCCAAATGGCCGCACCCTTGCTGTTGCAAGCCATGCCAGGGCACAGCGCACAAACGCGCATCCTGGACGCCTGCGCAGCACCGGGTGGTAAGACAGCACACTTGTTGGAGTTGTCGGATGCGCAGGTGGTGGCGCTGGATGTCGATCCCGTGCGGTGCGAGCGCATCAGCGGCAATTTAGAGCGGCTGGGACTTCACGCGCAAGTCAAGGTGGGCGACGCGGCCGACAGCGGCGCTTGGTGGGACGGTCAGCCTTTTGACGCCATCTTGCTCGACGCACCGTGTACGGCCTCGGGCATTGTGCGGCGCCACCCCGATGTGCCTTGGCTGAGACGCGCCAGCGACGTCCCCCAATTGGCCCGCTTGCAACAGCGCCTTCTGAATGCCCTGTGGCCCTTGCTCAAACCGGGCGGGGTCATGCTGTATTGCACCTGCTCCGTGTTCAAGGCAGAAGGCGAGGGGCAGATCAAAGCGTTTCTTCAGCACAACACACCAGCACTGGGTTTGCCCTGTGTGGGACATCTATTGCCCCAAAA
>JBEDFU010000070.1:0-6304 GCA_041174965.1 Pseudomonadota bacterium
GCGCGCCATTTGCCCCAGTCGACCTCAGACACCCTGGCCGATGCCAATCACCGACTGTGTCAGGACAACCCGCTTGGATTTGCCCAACTGCTGGATGGTTTTTTGCCCTTGTGCACCACACCAACCAGGGTGGTGTGATTACAAGACGCACCGTTTTTTTGGCTGCCCCGTTTTTCGCTTGTGCCGGGCGTGGCTGAAGGTGCGCTTGGTGACCTTCAAGCCGCCATCATCAATCGGGTGTGATGCCCGCACGCTTGACCGCCACGCCCCACTTCACAATCTCTGCGCGAATGAATTCGCCAAACTGTTCAGGCGTGCTGCCAACCGGCTCGGCCCCCGCAGCGGAAAGTGTTTCGCGGATATCTGGCATGGCCAAAATTTTCTGAATTTCTTCGCTCAGCCGCTTGACCACCGCAGGTGAGGTGTTGGCAGGGGCGACGATGCCCGTCCAACCGCTCACATGCACACTGGGGTACCCGGCCTCATTGGCGGTTGGCACATCCGATACGGCGGGGGAGCGTCGGGGTTGGCCCACCATCAAAGCTTTCAATTTGCCGGCCTTGATCTGCGGCAACAGCGCGGGCATGGTGCCGAAAATAAAGTCCACCTGACCGCCGATCAAGTCTGTCAATGCCGGTGCCTCACCCTTGTAGGGCACATGCAACATGTTGACGCCACCAGCACCGGCCAGCAATTCAGCTGCCAATTGCGACTGGTTGCCAATGCCAGCCGATGCAAACTTGATGGCGCCAGGGTTGGCCTTGGCCGCGGCCACCAATTCAGCAGCGGTTTTGTGCGGCGCGTTGGCTGGCACCACCAGTAAAAAGGCAATCGATGTGGTTTGTGTCACCGGCACAAAATCTTTCAGGGTGTCGTAGGGAACCTTTTTGTAGACGTGCTGGTTGATGGTCAAGGCGCTGGGCGAGGTCATCAAAAAAGTATGCCCATCGGTGGCGCGCATGACCGCTTCGGCCGCAATCATGCCGTTGGCGCCGGCACGGTTGTCAATGACCACCGGCTTGCCCAGGGCGTCGGAGAGTTTTTGGCCGATCAAGCGTGCGGCGATGTCAATGCTGCCGCCCGCAGACTGCGACACGATCAACCTGACCGACTGACTGGGCCAAGGGGCGGTTTGCGCTGTGGCCAAGCTGGAGGTGATGCACAACAACAGGGTCAAAAGGTACTTCATGGGTTGCTTTCAAACAGGTCAGGGAAGGAAGTGGAGCAGCTTGGAAACGTCAGGGCAAGCAGGCATGTTCAACACGGCGTTTCTCAATTCGCTGGCCGCTGATTCGCCCCACAAGGGTATGGCCAGGTCATTGAATTTGCGCAGCAACGCTTCGTCGCTGTGGGGTCGGTCCGGCTCACCGCTGGTGGTGGTGCACTGGCCGTGAAAACACGCACCGCCCAAGGTGGTGAGGCTGAGATCGACCCTTTGTTGTGCCGGATAAACAGCAGAAAAACTCGGCTCTTCGATCACCCGAATTTTGCTGGCCAAGCTCACAATGCGTGGGTCATTCACGGCCTCATCACCAAAGGCGTCTAAGCCCGACCTTTCGCCCACCATCAACGTGGCCAGGGCGAAGGGGATGGAAAAACGTGCACCAAACCAGTCCTTGGGGCGCTGTGTGGACAAATAGGCCGCCAAGCGGTAGGCACGCACTTCCATGTCGGCGACCTCATCGATGGCAATGGTGCGTGGGGCTTTCGCTTGCAGATCATGCAGCGCATCAATGGCTGAGTGCACATAGCGGGCCGTTGGGTACAGCTTGAGGTAGCCCTCGGTCAGCAGCCACCGTTGGCCCAGGTCTTGAACCGCCACCTCACCGTTAAACCCATCACCCAACACCAGGCTGAACGTGGTGTTGACACCATCACTGGGGCCGGTGAAGCCAGACTGCACCAAACGCACCGCCATTTGGCCCATATACCCGCTGTGCCCGGCATACCAATTGCGCACCGTTGCACCATCGAGCATGGTGTGCCGGTTGGTGGCCACGCAACTGGACGCGGCCAAACTGGCCAAATTGCGGTATTCGCTGGCTGCCACGCCCATCAACCGGGCCGTGGCCAATGCCGCACCCACCACACCAAAAGTGCCGTGCGGGTTGATGATGAGTTTGATTTGGGTGGCCATGCCGATGCGCGCCACCACCTCATAGCTCAGTGCGACCGCCGTGAGAAATTCGCGTCCACTCAAGCCCCGCTCTTGGGCCACCGCCAGGGCCGCAGGGATCACTTGGATTCCTGGGTGGCCATTGGCCAAAAAATTGCCTTCATCAAAATCCAACCAAGCCCCGGCAATGCCATTGAGCATGGCGGCATCGATGCGATTGGTGGTTTTTTCTAGGCCCACCACCCAACAAGGGCCTGAGCTGCCAAAGGCCATTTGCTGTGCGGCGAGCGCTTGCAGTTGAGGTGTGCGCATGCCCCAGGCCATGACCGGCAATGTGTCCAACACGATGGCACAGGTGCGATCCCGAACCGCTTGGGGAATGTCTTCCCATTGGGTATCGGCGACAAAACGACACAAACGCTCTAGATAGTCCATCTTTGAATCACATCAGGCACGCAGGTTTTGAGTGGGGTTGAGGCGGGGATCAATTCATCACGATATTGGCCGCCTTGATCACCGGGGACCAGGTGTTCAATTCGGACTGAATGAATTCCACGAAGCGCTCAGACCCCAGGGGCGTGAGCGTCATGCCAAACACCGGGTCGCTCAAGCGCTGACGCATTTCGGGGGCTTGCAAAATGCCCAGTATTTCTTTCTCTAGGCGCTGCGTGATGGCCAAAGGGGTTTGCGCTGGAGCAGAAATGCCAACCCATGACACGGCCTGCACTTTGGGTGAAACCTCGTTCAAAGCGGGCACATCTGGGTACAAGGAAAGTCGTTTTTCGCTGGTCACAGCCAGTATGCGCAGCTTGCCTGCGGCCACCAAGGATGCCGCGCTGGAAGTGAACATCATGTCCAAGCGTCCCCCCAACAAGTCGGCCATCGCTGGTGCAGGCCCTTTGTAGGGCACATGGGTCATGTCCAACTTCAGCGCTTGCTTGAGCATTTCAGCCGCCAAAAACCCCGAGGTGCCGACCCCCGCTGAGGAGTAGTTGACCGCCCCAGGCTTGGCCCTGACCATGGCCAAAAAGTCTTGCACGGTTTTGGCGGGGTGGTCGCTTCTGACCACCATGAATTGGGGAAACACACCGATCAAGGCAATGTGCTTGAAGTCCTTGAGCGGGTCATATCCCAGTTTGTTGTAGAGCAAGGCGCCCGGTGCAATGGCGCTGTTGTAGGAGGCCAGCAAGGTGTGTCCATCGGGTACGGCCTTGGCCGCTTGGTCGGTGCCCAGGGTGGACCCCGCACCCGGGCGGTTTTCCAAAACCACCGGCTGCTTCAAGTTTTCGCTGAGCTTGTCCAGCACCAGGCGCATGGCATTTTCAGATGCTGTTCCAGGTGCGAAAGGCATGATCAGCTTAATGGGTTGACTGGGATAGGTTTGCGCGCCCGCACTGATTGCGCCAAAAAGGAAAACCAATAAGCCAAGTGCCTTGTGAAGTTTCATGAGTACCCTTTCGAAATGACCACGTTGATGGAATGAAAAATGAATGTATCAAGCGCCGTGCGCATGGGCGAGTTGGGTGTGGATCCAATGCGCCGCCAATAAGGTGCGCTGGTCGTCATGGATGCGCCCAACCACTTGCATGGCCAGCGGCAACCCATTCGGCCCGTAACCTCCAGTGACGGAAACACAGGGGCCATGCATCAAGGTCCACACTTGGTTCATCCGCGTGTCCCCGGAGTATTCTTGTCCTTGGGGCGCCTCGCCGGTGGCAGCAGGCACAAACAACACATCGCAAGCGCCCAACACCTGATCAAACATCGCTCGGCATTGGTGTGCCAATGCTTGCGCCGCTTGGTATTCGCGCGCGGTTACCGACAAGCCCTCTAGGCTGCGCTTGAGCAAGGCGGGGCGCATTTTTTCAGCGTGGCGGCTCAAAATGTCCATGAAGCCGCCGCTCATTTCAAAATGAACCACCGTGGTGTGCGCTTTGAGCATTTGAGAAAAGGCTGGCGGCAGCTGAATTTCAATGACCTTGGCCCCTGCTTTTTCCAAAGCTCGGGCGGATTCATGAAACGCTTTTTGGATGTGCGCGTCTGCCAAATCCCACTCAAAGGTTTTGCACAGGCCCACCGTCGGTCGCTGATCCATGGCAATGGACTCGTCTGGGATCAACAAATCCGGGTGGCGCGCCATTTCGGCGCCAAAGAAAGCCACGTCTCGGACATCGCGGGCCACCAAGCCAATCGTGTCACAGGAGTCGGCATTGGGCCAGACCCCGCGCTTGGGTATCAGGTTGTAGGTGGGTTTGTAGCCCGTCACCCCACAGTAGCCGCAGGGGCGAATGGTCGAGCCCATGGTTTGCGTGCCGGTCGCAAAGCTGACCATGTTGGCGGCGATGGCCGCCGCCGAACCGGAGGAGGACCCACCAGGGGTGTGGTCCAGCTTGCGCGGATTGCGCGTGCCATTGGTGGGGAATGTGGCCAACTCGGTGGTGATGGTTTTGCCCAGCATCACGCCACCCGATTGGCGCAAGGTGGCAATACAGGCCGCATCTTGCACCGGCTGATGCCCTGCAAACACTTGAGAGCCCCCTTGTGTGGGCATGTCATGGGTATCGAACACGTCTTTGATGCCCACCGTCAAGCCGTGCATGGCCCCTTGAATGGCTTGGCTGTCTAACCAAGCGGCTTGTTTCAAGGCGGCATCACGGGCGATGTGCGCGAAGGCATGAACCTGCGGCTCTTGCTGTTCTATTTGATCCAAGCAAGCTTGGACATAAGTTTGTGCCGATAAGCTTCTGTTTTGCAGGGCTTGGGCCACCACCACTGCCGGCTGCTCTACCCATGGGGTGTGGTTCATTCAATCCTCTTTATCAATTGGCACTCGCAATGCCTGCATGGACTTTACAGGCTTGGCCCGCACCCCAAGCCTGTGCCAGGGCAAAACCAGCGATGTGCGGGGCCAAATCACGGAAAAGACACGCTCCCAGGGCCCATCAGCCCCTCTTTTGGCGCGATAACCCGCCAAATTGATCACATTTCTGCCGCCGCAAGGCTGGACCAGCGGTTTTTTCGTCGTGGCAACAGCAGCGCCCGTGGATGCGGGCGGTGGGGCGGCGAAAACCGGCGAGTGCCCGCCCTGTCACTGGCGCATCAACGCCTTGTCCAAGCAATCTTCGATTTGCTCGAAGTATTCCAGCCCATGCGCGCTGAGGCTGATGGATTTTTTGCGCCGATCCCTGTGGTCCACATCAAAGTGAATCAAGTCTGCTGCGCTCAGTTTTTGCAGCTGATGGTGAACCGTCGATATGCAACCGAACTGACGCATGAGACACGCCTCACTGACACTGACGGGCTTGCCTGCCTCGCACCGAACCGCTATTTGCTCCAAGAGGTGGTGCTCATTGAGGGTCAACGTTGGCCAACTTCTTTGGGACGCATTGGCATTGGAGAGTTGCAAGAACTGCATATATAGGTGATGGGTGTTTTGCTTTTTAAAGGCCACTCTTTCGTTCTGAAGGTCGCTGGAGATGGCCCACAGTAGGTCCAACTCATCTCTGCTCAGAAGCGCTTCGCTTCGATCCGGCATGTGGCGCATGGCATTCATTTCAACCCCCCTTTTCAATCATGTGCGTCCGAAAGGGGAAATAACAAGCCTGGGCCGCCCGGGTTATGCGGATATTGCCTCTTGTGAAGAGGCCAAATCTGACGTGAAAATCAAGCCCCATGGCAGCCAAACCCAGCCCCAGCGCTTGAGCCGATCTTTTTGAACCCATCTGTTTGAGGTTTTATGCACGCCACTGATGTCGAAACCCAGTTCAACCCTCGCCGGGCCGTGCCCAATGTCGATGAGCATGCCGCCCGAACCCAACTGCTGAGTCAACAGGCGAGGCAACGCCACGAAGGCATTTACAACCTGCGTTACGGGCCAGGCCCGCTGGCCACGCTGGACGTGTTCAAGGCCGCCCAAGCCCATGCGCCTGTGCATGTGTTTCTGCATGGCGGGTATTGGCGTGGGCGCGACAAAAGCGATTTCAGCTACCTGGCCGATGCCCTGTTGCCGCACGGGATCACCACCGTCGTGATGAACTACGACCTGTGCCCCCACGTGGAGCTGCCAGCCATCGTCGATCAGGTCGCTCAGGGCCTTGCATGGGTGCATGACCATGCTGCCGACTGGGGCGCCGACCCGAAGCGATACAGCGCGTCTGGCCATTCAGCGGGTGCACACCTGATTGCAGC
>JBEDFU010000071.1:0-7162 GCA_041174965.1 Pseudomonadota bacterium
GACGGCCATGATGGCCTTCTTCTTATTGATGTGGTTGCTCGGCGCTTCCACCGACGATCAACGCAAAAGCATTGCCGACTACTTCAAGCCCACCTCGCAAAGCCTGATTGCCATTGGCCAATTGGCCGGCTCCAACGGCATTTTGGGTGGGCGCTCGATCATCGATCCCGATGGCTTTCCTTACTCTGCCAAGCAAACCGCCTTGCTCGAGCGCTTGACCCCGCGTTCCGAGGGCGGACCCAACCCCGATACCGAACCCGGCCCTGAAAACGAAAACGAAAACGCCGACCCCGACAAGCTCACCCCCGAGCAAAAGAAAAAGATCGCGGCCGAGGCCGACCAAGCCAACTTTGACAAGCTGGAAAAAGAGCTCAAGCAAAAATTGTCCGAGAACAAAAAGCTGGAAAACCTCAAAGAGCAGGTGTCCATCACCCGCGAGAAAGATGGTTTGCGCATCGAAATCATCGACAAAGCCGACTTCGCCATGTTCCCCAGTGGCCAAGTGTCCATGCAAGGCAGGGCCCAGGCCTTGATCAACGAGGTGGCGGCCTCTTTGGCCGATATGCCCAACAAGATTGCCATTCGCGGCCACACCGATGCGGTGCCCTTTCAAAACGCCGAGGGGCGCAACAACTGGTCGCTGTCGGCCGAGCGGGCCGAGGCCACGCGCAAGATGCTGGAGAAAAACGGCATCAAAGAAAGCCGCTTTTCCAAGATCGAAGGCGTCGCCGACACCGACCCCTTCAACGCCAAAGACCCGCGTGACCCGCGCAACCGGCGCATGAGCATCACCGTTCAATACCAAGACCCGTGACGCGGGCCTGTGGGTGCCAAGATAAAGCGGGCTTCAAGCCCGCTTTTTTCATGACCCAAGGGGCCTGAGCGGCCCAGGCTATCAACCGTATTTCAGTTCGTATTTGTTGATTTTTTCAATCAAGGTGGTGCGCTGCAAATTGAGCAATTTGGCCGTGCGCGACACATTGCCTTGGCTGCGTTGCAAGGCTTGCTCGATCATGCTGCGCTCAATGTCGGCCAAGCGCTCTTTGAGCGAGATGCCGTCCGGTGGCAATTGCGGCAGGCCCTGGGCCAGCATGATGATGTTTTCCACCTCGCGGTCTTCCAGGGTGGGTTGGTCGTCCATTTCCAGCAAACCCTCGGGCAAGCCAAAAGCGTCGGTGGCTGGCGGCGACAAAGTCTCCACCCGGTTTTGCGGCGCGGGGGACAAGTTGGCGCGCAAAGCATGCAAGCCCTTGGGCAGCAAGCTCAAGGGAATGGTGCGCAAGTCCAGCTCTTTGCCGGCGTACAAGGTGCTGAAGCGGTCAACCAAATTTGACAGCTCGCGCACATTGCCCGGCCAGGCATAGGTTTGCAAGGCCTCTAAAAAGTCCAAGCGAAAGCGCACCGGGTTGGCCCCGCGCACCGCAAAACGCTTGGCAAAGTGTTGCAGCAACATCGGCACATCGCTGGCGCGTTCACGCAAAGAGGGGGTGACCAGCGGAATCACATTCAAGCGGTAGTACAAATCTTCGCGAAACCGACCCGCAGAAATTTCCGACTCCAAATCCCGGTGTGTTGCGGCAATGACACGCACATCGATGTCCACCTGTCGCGTCGACCCCACAGGGTCGACGCTGCGCTCTTGCAACACGCGCAGCAATTTGACCTGCATGTCCAAGGACATATCGCCAATTTCGTCCAGAAACAAGGTGCCACCGTGGGCCAGTTCGAAGCGTCCGATGCGGTCGGCAACGGCCCCAGTGAAAGCGCCCTTGCGGTGACCAAAAAGTTCGCTTTCCATCAACTCTGCGGGGATGGCGCCGCAATTAATAGGCACAAAGTTCCCGCCTGCGCGGTCCGACTGCTCGTGCAGCATGCGGGCCAAAACCTCTTTGCCCGTGCCACTTTCACCGGTGATCAGCACGGTGGCGTTGGATGGTGCCACGGCAGACACCATTTCGCGCAAGGCATTGGCGGCTTCGCTGTGACCGATGTAATGGGTGACCATGGTGTCCAAAATAGTGAATGATTTCATTGTGTTCATCCACGCCAAACATGCAAGTCCACAAAAGTATTCGCTGCCAACGATAGTCTGTCGCCGCCGTGTAAAGATTGCCCACTTGATGCCGATCTGAGAGAGGACCCTGTTAACAACTTGGTTCTGTCAGTTCAGAACCTGTGATATTTCATTCAAGAGGATGTGGCCATGAAACGTATTTCCAGCATTTTGTCGTTGTGTGGTGTGGTGCTGCTCCAAGCCTGCCAAGGCTTTCCCATGAAAGTCGACACCACGGTGTTCACACCGCCCGTCGCCGCTGAACCCGCTCCGGCCAAGCCGCCTGTCTCCATGGTTTCGCCGATGATGGAAAAGCGCGAAACTTTTGTCGCCACTGGTTATTCGGTGATCAGCGTGCAAAACAGCAAGAACCCCTCGCAACAACGTTTGTTGGCCATTCGCGCCTCCAAATTGGACGCCTATCGCTCATTGACCGAGCAGGTGTATGGCCAGCAACTCGATGCCACCACCACCGTGGCCGACATGACGGTGATCAGCGATAACTTCCGCGCCCGTGTCGAAGGCGTGGTTTATGGCGCGCAGTTGGTCAGCATCACACCGGTGGGCGAAGACACCTATGAAACAACGCTGTCGCTGGACCGCCAAGTGGTGATGGACTTGCGCGCTTTGTACTTGAGCCAACTCGCCCTGCGCAGCCGTTGATGCGCCGCCCATTTGCCAAGAGCCGCGCATGAAATCCCCTTTTCTTTGCTTGCCCTGGGCTTTGGCCCTGAGCTGTGCCCTGCCCATTGGCCTGGCTTGGGGTCAGACGGGTCCCATCCCTGCCCATGTGCAGGCGGCCCAACAGAAGCTGCAAATGGCAGATATCTCGGCCGAGGAGCGCTTGGCCGCATTGCGCCAATCGCTGTTGAAAACCGCCATGGAAGGCCCCACCGAAGTCAAAAGCACGCAGTGGATTGACCACACCGGCGCATTGCGCGAGAGCAGCAGCTTCACCTCGGGCATGGTGGTGCGCGGTGTGCGGGTCTTGACCGAACCCATCCCCGCAGGCGTCGACAAAGTGCAGGCCAAAGAGAAAAAAGCCGTGGTGGAAAAAGCCTGTGAGCGCACCGGCCACGAACGCGCCAGCCCTTGGCACCATGTCACCTTGGACGTGGTGGTTTCTCCCCACATGAATCCCGCCGACCGCTTTCCCGCGCAGCAAATTGCACGCGAATTGCGCCAACAAATTCACCACCGCACGGCGCATTCGCCGCATTGGCGCGTCAGCAACAAGGTGGTGTATGCCAACCCCTATGACAAGGCCTTGCTCACCCAAGGGGAGCAAAACCTGCCCTGGCGCTTGAATGTCATGGTCGCTTTGGACCCGAACTCTGCACCTGGCAACCCGACCTTTGCCATGCGCTGGGAAGTTTCCCACCGCATGGAGCGCGCGTTGTTTTTGAGCCAACAACATTGGGTCACCTTGCCCCAAGCGGTTGTCGCCGCATCGGGCTTGGAGCCTGTGGTCAGTGCCCAAATCCAAGCCGTGGTGGAAAGCTTTCACCGTGCCATGGATGAGCGCTTGTCTTGTTTGCCACCGCAATTTGAAGCCCACCTGGACCAAGGCAAAACCTTGCGCATCAATGCCGGCCACTTGAGTGGCTTGCGTTTGGGCGATGTGCTGTTGGTGGCCGATCGGCAAAAAATCCCGGCCCGCATTTTGGAGCCGGGCAACCTCGACGGGGTCACCCTGGCCGAGGTGCGCTCGCTCTATGCTTACAGCGCCGAACTCAAAACCATTGCCGGTGTGATGCCCAAGGGCGCAGGCCAATGGGTGGCCGTGCCCTACACCCCATGAACTTCCAGGAGAACCGCATGCATGACATCAACCGCACGCCCTTGAGCCGCGCCAGCCTTGGCTGGGCTTTGTTGGCTTGTGCCTTGACCGTGGCTGAGCCCGCTTGGTCCGCCGATCCGTCCCCGCTGGCGCAGTCCGCTTCCAGCCCCAGCGCTGCAGCGGCCAAATACACCGTGCGCGAAGGCGACACCCTGGACAAAATCATTCGCTTGCACATGGGCAACAGCCCGCTGCGCATCGAAATTTTGCGCGACGCGGTGGTCAAACAAAACCCCCATGCCTTCGTCAAAGGTTCCACCAAGGTGTTGTTGGCCAATGCGGTCATCACCTTGCCCAACCACACCGAGCTGCTGCAAATGCAGTTGGGCTCGGTCCTGCCCAAGGCAGAGCCTGCCCCAGCCACCACCAACACCTCCATGGCGGAAGACCGACGCAAGACTTGGGTGCGCTATCCTTGACGCTCACCGCCACGGGGCGGCAGCGGAGGTCACACCATGTTGGGTACCGAAAGTGTATTGGGCGCCATGCGGGCCACGCCGGTCCAACTGGACATGCGCACCCATTGGCTCGAGACCAGCATGGCCGAGCAATTGGGCCTGCAAGATGGGCAAGTGGTTCAGGCCCTGGTCGAAAAAAAAGATGGCCGGGTGCGCTTGTGGCTGAAAGATTTTTCCTTTGATTTGCCCAATGGCTGGGTGCTCAAAGATGGGGACAAACCTTTTTTGCGCGTCTCGGTCAACCCCGGTGGTTGGGGCCTGCTGATCCAAAACCCCACCGACCTGTCTGCCGCTGCTGACAAAACCAAACTGGCCCTGGACGGTTTGGGTGGCAAGGCGCTGACAGGCAGCCCCGCTGGTGCGGGCTTTGTCGCTGCGGATGCGGTGCTCAGCACCTCGGCCACCAGCAACCGGCTCAACACCTTGGTGTTTCAGCCGCCAGGGTTTGCGGCCTTTCGCCATTTGTTGCAAATGATGGACCTGCGTGCGCCGCAAATCACGCAACTGTCGGCGGGCCAATCGGATTTGTTGGCGCGTTTGTCGGGGCTGGGGTTGTCCATGGCCCAATTGCAGCCATTGGGATTGCGCAAAGCCTTGGCCCCTTATTTCAGATCGGTCGAGAGCCAGCTGTCACAGCGGCAAAAAGTCGAAGACACCCCGCGCTCCTTGATCCGCCAGTTGTTGGACAGCTTGGGTGAGGAGGACACCGGTGCCTCGGTCAATGGCTTGTCCGAAGACCTGCACAAAGCCTTGAATGAGCTCGAGGCCGCCCAATTGCAATCGGCCATTGACCTCAACCGTGGCGAGCTCAACCTGCGCTTGATGTTGCCCTTCACCGATGCCGATCCGGTGGAGCTGCACTTTCAGCGCCCACCGCGCCAGCCCGGTGAAGAAAATCCCCCCTTGAGCGTGGACATCCATTCGCAAAGCCGGTTGTTGGGTGAAGTGTGGTTGCACACCTTGATCAAAGCCGGTCACCAAGTCGAGTTGACCATGTGGGCCTTGCGCGAAGATGTGGCCCAACAAGCGCGCTCACATTCCACCGAATTGGTCTTGGAGCTGGGTGCCGCGGGCCTGGAGTTGCAGCAGTTTCAAATCTACAACAGCCCGCGCCCGGCTTCAGATCAGTCGCGTCCCGCGCCGCAGCGCGGCTTGGTGGTGGACGCCTTGGCATGAGGCTGCTGTGTTGAAAGACCGCTTTCAGGCCATTGCCCTCGAATACGGGCGGCACAAAACACCGCGCGTCTCGGCCAAAGGGCACGGCGAGTTGGCCCGCATGATCTTGGCCGAAGCGGAAAAACAAGGCGTGTTTGTGTCGCAAGACCCGCAGTTGTTGGCCTTGCTGGCGCGTTTGGAAGTGGGGGATGAAATTCCCCAAGACATGTACACCGCTGTGGCGGTGATTTTGTCGTGGGTTTATTGGCTCAAGGGCATGGAGCCAGGGGACGAAAAAAAGGCTTCGCCCCGCGCGCCTTAAGCGTCGCTGTAACCGCGGCGTCGGCGCAGGCGGTTGATTTTGCCCAAACGGTCGTAGACCTCGACCGAGCTGGCTGGGTCATCGATGACCATGCTTTGCAAGGTACCCCGGATGGCGTCGAGTTTGCGCACGATCAAAATTTCGTTGCGCCGGTGCATGTCGCGGCAAGCGACCATGCGCGATTTGAAGGCGTCCCACTCGCTGCCGAGGCGATCGGCATCATCGGGTTGGCGCACGCCACTCAAGTTGCTGAGTTGTTCCAGCACCTCGTTTTTTTGCTCCAGCAGTTGTTCAAAGCGGTCCAAGTCCTGCGCCTTGAGGGCGTCGAACTCTTGGGCGAGCAAAGTCTCCAACCCGTTGACCAAGGCCAAGGCCTCGGTGTGGCGGGTGTCTTCGGTCGCGAGCACGGCTTCGGCCAACATGGTGGGGATCAGCCTTGAACCATTCTTTCCAGCGACACAAAGCTCTCGGCAATGCGGCGCGGGTTCAAGGGGTAGTTGCCATCACGCAAAGCTTGCTTGATGGACTCCACCTTGGCGCGGTCAAAACTGGGCTGCTCTTTGACACGTTCAGCCACATTGCTCAAAGACAAGGTGTCGATGTTGCTGGCCTTGGCTTTCACCGGCGCCGCATCTTCGGGCGTGGCTTGGGCTTGGGCACCTTGTTTCTTGTCAACTTTTTCGATGTTGCTTCTCATGGAGGCATTCGACTGCGACATACGGGTTTGGGAATTGATGGATTCAGACATGAAAGGTCTCACTTTCTTTCAACAGGGAAAGGCTATTCTTTCCGCGTCATGGGAATTATCGGTGCCAAGCTTGAAATCTTGAGCGCCGATGGCGAATAAATCAGTAATGGCTGTAAAGAATAAATTGGTATTCATGTCTACATCGCCCGTGCTGCATTAAAGCCAGTGATCACTGCACTCAATGATCGACCCGACTCGGTATTTTTCAAGCGAATTTGTTCGCCCAAGATGCCATCTTGCTGGGCCTCGGCACGCAAGGTGATCAAAAAGCCTTTGCCTTCTCCCACCGAGACCATGACTTGCTGGCCGCGGCGCACCATTTGGGCGGCCTTCAGGTCGTAGCTGCGCAAAGGGGTTTGGGCCGGCAGGTCGCGCTGCAACTCCATGTGGGTCAAAGCGGAGGCGTCGCTCAGGTAACTGGTCTCTCCGCTGGGCAAAGCCATTTCAACCAGGCTGAACTGTTGCGGTGTCGCCACCGAACCCCGCTTGATGACCTGGTTGGCCACCAAAACCTGCCGCATCACCAGCCCAGACTGCGTTCTGGGCGCAGTGGGTGCTTGCGTTGGGGCGGCGCTGGCGCTGGGGG
>JBEDFU010000072.1:0-3396 GCA_041174965.1 Pseudomonadota bacterium
CATGGGCCCAACGCCCCATGCGCGGCAACACCAAAGCCAAACAGATGGCCAAAGCCGGCAAGGTGGGAATCAGGTAGCGCGCCGAACGCTGGCTGGGCAACAAAAACACGCACCACCACACCAACATCCACAACACCAAAGCCCCCACCACACTGCCGCGCCGCCAAGGCGCACGGGCACCCCACCACAGCGCGGCCAGCACCCAGGGCGCCAAAAACCCGGCATTCAGCAAAGGCGACAAAGCGTAACTGCCCAAGCCCGAAAAGCTGAACAGGCTTTGCCAATAGCCTTGGGCGCTGGCCATCTTGCCAGCGTTTTCGCCCAACACAAATTCTTGCCACACAGCTTGCGGATCGGGGTCGAGCCACAACCAACTGGCGATCACGGCCAGCGCCACCACCGACATCAGCGCGGTGCGCCAAGCCGCCGACCACCAGGCAGCGGCATGCAGCGTGGGCGACCACCACAAGCGCCACACGGCCACGCTGGCGGCCACCGGCGCGATGAGGGCGAACGATTTGTAGGCCAAGCCCAAACCCACGGCCACACCCAACCACACCCACACCACCACCGAACCCGGTTGGCGCAACACCCAAGCTTGCTCTAAACGAGGCGCCCCGGGCTGGGCGGGTTGGATGTGCCACAGCAACCACCACATGGGCAAGCCAAACCAAAAGGTTTCGGCCGCGCTGGTCAGGTAGGGGCGGCCATAGCGAAAAGTGCCGATGAAGGCCAGATAAATCAGCACCGCCCACAGCGTGGTGGCGGCGCTGACACGCAAACGGCGCAGGGTGGCGGCCATCAGAGCGCACACCGCCAAGGTGTAGATCACGCTGGGCAAGCGCAGTTGCCACAAGGTCCAGTCGCGGCCCCAATCGCCCGCCACCAAGGCCTGCCAGAACAACAACGGCGGCTTGGTGTTGCGCATGCCCGGCAACTCAGACTGCAAGGGCAGCCACTGCCCGGCTTCGGCGGTGATGCGGGCGATGTGGGCGTAAACCATTTCATCGCCATTGCGCATCATGTGGTTGCCACCCAGGCCCCACAAGTACAAAAACACGGCCAACACCAACAGCGCCCACAGCCAGGGCATGGGGGTGGGGCGTGGCAAAGCTTTCACGGCGGTGGGCGGCGGCGGAAGGTCCACCGGTCGTTGGCCACAAAGTTGCTGATGCTGGCCACCACAATGGCGATCAGGTTGGCCAACAGGTAATACATGTGGCCCGACAGCCACAGCGTCAGCCCATACTGAATGCCAATGCCCAACCACGAGGCCAAGGCATAGGTGACAAAGCGCGTGGCGGTGGCGCGGTCCAGTGCCAAGACGGCTTGGTCTGCGGCCAAACGGTCCGACCACGTCCACCAGCTGTTCCAGCAAAAGTTGTTCACCGTGGCCAAGGCAATCGCGCCGGCCAGCGACAAATATAAACGTTGTTGAGCGGGCTCGATGCCGCGCAGCAACCACTCTTGCAGCAAATACAACACCAACATATTGACCACCGTGCCGCTGGCCCCGACCACCGCGAAGCGGGCATAGCGCCAGCGCAAAAACCACATCACCAAGGGCCACAAGCGATCGGCCAAGGGTCCTATCAGCGGCCAGTGAGAAAAGGGTGAAGCCTGCATGCTCAGGGGCCAGGGCTGGCCGCCAGCGCCAGTTGGGTTTGGGTCAGGCGCAGCACCTGGGCCACGTCAATTTGCTTCAAGCACTGGTTGTCGCCGTTGCACGGGGTATCGCGGTGGTTGTAAGCGCTCAAGCACGGGGAGCATGGCAAGCCCAGTTCGATCACGGTGGCGCGGGGCGTCAAAGGGCCATACAAGCGGCTGGTTTCGGGGCCAAAAAACATCAGGGTGCGGATGGGCGTCAAGCTGGCAAAGTGGCCCGGCCCGCCGTCGTTGGTAACCAGCACATCGCAGTGGTGAAACAGCATCAACAGCTCTTGCAAACTGCGGGTGTAGCCCACCAGGCTGTGGCACAGCGGGTGGTCGCACATGCGCAAGATGTCTTGGGCCAGCGCTTGGTCTTCGGGCAGGCCAATCACCGCCACGGCGTGGCCTTGGTCGCACAAAGCGCGGGCCAGTTCGGCGTAATGCGCCGCTGGCCAAGCGCGGATGGGCAGCAAACCGCCACCAGCGTACATCAGCACCCGCTGCGGCGCGGCCATCAAGGTTGGGTGGTCTCGGCGCAGGCCTTGGGCGTAATCGCTCAACTGGCTGGGCGCAAACACCAGCGATAAACCACTGTCGGTGGCCATCGGGTGCATGGGCACGCGTTTGCTGCGCGGCGCGTCGGCCGCGCCAATGGCATCGACCAAGGCCAAAAACTGTTGGCTGATGTGGCGATAAGGGTTGTAGGGAATGGCCGCGTTCATGAACGAGCCCCGGTACAAGCCCTCTTGGGTGTGCGGCGTGAAACCAGCGCGCCAACGCGCCCCACAGGCATAGGCCAGCAAGGCGCTGATGCGCGAGAACAGTTCGCAGTCGATGACCGCGTCAAGGCGCAGTTGACGCAACTGGCGCATCACGCGCCAGATGTCGGCCAGCAGCCTGAACATGGAGCTGTCGTCCAAGCCGTGCAAATGGGTGTCGGGGGCGAGTTGCAGCATGCGCGCCACCTGTTGGTTGCGGGCCAACTGCAAGATGTGGATTTGCGCTTGCGGGTGTTGCTGGCGGATGCGGGCAAACATCGGACCGGCCAGCACCATGGAACCCATCTCTGAGAGCATGATGACCAGCACCTGGCGCAGCGGTTGCTCGGACACCGGCGGCTGCGGCCGCGCCCAGCAGCGCGCCCACAGCGACAGCACAGCGCACAAAGCTTGGCCGACCACGGCGTCGATCAGGCGTTGGGTGCGGATGTTCATGGGGAGTGGTGCGGTTGGGCTGAGACGTGGCGAACCGCGTGCGTGGCGGCGATTTTAGCGGGCCAGAGGCCCCTCACACGCGCGCCAGCACGGGGGCCAAAGCGCGCCCGGTGTGGGTGCCTTGGCGCACCAAGGCCTCGGGGGTGCTGGCGGCCACCACCTGGCCACCGCCGTCGCCGCCGTCCGGCCCCAGGTCGATCACCCAATCGGCCTCAGCGATGACGTCCAAATCGTGCTCGATCACCACCACGCTGTGCCCGGCATCGACCAAGCGGTGCAACACGCTGATGAGCTTGTCCACATCGGCCATGTGCAAGCCCACCGTGGGTTCGTCCAGCACATACAAGGTGTGTGGCGCTTTGTTGCCGCGGCGGGTGACGTCGTCGCGCACCTTGGACAACTCGGTGACCAGCTTGATGCGCTGCGCCTCGCCGCCACTCAGCGTGGGCGATGGTTGGCCCAGGGTCAGATAGCCCAGGCCCACGTCTTTGAGCAGTTGCAAGGGGTGGCTGATGGTGGGCATGGCGGCGAA
>JBEDFU010000073.1:0-3982 GCA_041174965.1 Pseudomonadota bacterium
CGAAGGAGCAACCACCCCGGAAACTCTCAGGCAAAAGGACCGATTTGAATCGTTGATATCTCTGAAGAGTTGCCGGGCTTGGTCACCTGGCACACCGCAGGAGCAAGTGGTTCCATCGAACACGGTGGGCCACGAATCTCTCAGGTTCGAAACAGAGGGGGTGCATGCCGCGCATGGTGCGTGATGTGCTTTTTGTCACCTTGACACCCTGACTTGTTTGGAGATTTGAACCATGACATCCACCGCAACATCCATTGCCGTGATCGGCGGCGGCATCACCGGCGTCACCACGGCTTATGCCTTGGCCAAGCGCGGCTTTGCCGTGACGCTGTTTGAGAAAAACCGCTACGTGGCCATGGAAACCTCGTTTGCCAACGGGGGTCAACTGTCCGCGTCGAATGCTGAGGTCTGGAACCACTGGTCCACCATCCTCAAAGGCATGAAGTGGATGTTGAAAAACGACGCACCGCTCTTGGTCAACCCCAAGCCCAGCTGGCACAAGTTGAGTTGGATGCTGGAGTTCGTTTGCAACATTCCGCATTACCAACGCAACACCGTGGAGTCCGCTCGCTTGGCCATTGCGGCGCGTGAACATTTGTTTGCCTGGGCGCAGTCGGAAGGTGTGGATTTCGACCTCAAAAAAGAGGGCATCTTGCACATCTACCGCGAGAAAAAGGGCTTTGACCACGCCGGTGAAGTGAGCAAGATGCTGGCCCTGGGCGGCTTGCCACGACGGGCCGTGACCCCGAGCGAAATGAAAGCCATCGAGCCCACGCTGGCTGGCGATTACTACGGCGGCTATTTCACCGAGAGCGACTCCACGGGCGACATCCACAAGTTCACCACGGGCATGGCGCGAGCGGCTGAGCGCTTGGGTGTGCAGTGCCTGTATGGGCAAGACGTGCTGTCCCTGCACAGCAATGGCACCCAGGCTGAAGTCACCGTTGCTGACGGTGACGGCCATGTCACGCACCAGTTTGATGGGCTGGTGGTTTGTGCCGGCGTCGAGAGCCGCAGTTTTGCCGCGCAATTGGGCGACAGGGTCAACATCTACCCGGTGAAGGGTTATTCCATCACCGTCAACTTGCCCGACGCACAAAGCCAATCGGCGGCGCCCATCGTGAGTTTGTTGGATGACGAGACCAAGCTGGTGACCAGCCGCTTGGGGGTGGATCGTTTCCGCGTGGCGGGTACCGCCGAATTCAACGGCTACAACAAAGACATTCGCGCCGACCGCATCCGGCCCCTCATCGCCTGGGTGAACCAGTGCTTCCCTGGCATCAACACCCGCCAGGTTGTGCCCTGGGCCGGCCTGCGCCCCATGATGCCCAACATGATGCCGCGCGTGGGCCGGGGTCGGTGGGCCAACGTGTTCTACAACACCGGACATGGCCATTTGGGCTGGACGCTGTCTGCGGTGACGGCGGACATGGTGGGGGGCGTGGTGGATGGTGCCTTCCAGCCCAGCGCCATGGTGGCCGCCGGCAAGCCCCGAACGGCATTTCAGGCCTGAGCCTGCGCGCTGCAAGCCCCGCAAACCACCAAGCCTTGTTCGATCACCAAGTCAGCGGCAGTCCTGGCGAAGTTTCTTTTTAGACCTTGGCCACCTGGTGGATGCGAAATGGATGCGGTGGGCAAATGCTGTGCGCACGCGCACAGGCGAAGCGCCCATGCCCATGAACATCAAGTGGCTTGGGCTTCCTGCGCGCGGAGTTTGAAGCGTTGGATTTTCCCGGTGGCTGTTTTCGGCAATTCAGTCACAAACGCAATCTGTCGCGGGTATTTGTAGGGGGCGAGCTTGTCTTTCACAAATGCCTTGAGCTCTTCGTCCGTGACATCAGCCCCTTCTTTTCGCACCACAAAGGCTTTGGTTTTGGTCAAGCCATCGCGGTCATTGACACCGATCACGGCGGCTTCCAACACCGCCGGGTGCTGGATCAGGGTGGCCTCTACTTCGAAGGGGCTCACATAAATGCCACTGACTTTGAGCATGTCATCCGATCGGCCACCATAGGTGTAGGTGCCGTCCGGGTTGCGGATGTATTTGTCACCGCTTTTGGTCCAACTGCCTTGGAAGGTCTCGCGGCTTTTTTCGCGGTTGCCCCAGTACATCAGCGCGGCCGAGGGACCTTTGGTGTACAGGTCACCGGGCTCGCCGTCGGGGACGGGTTGGCCGTCGTCACCACGCAGTTCCACCTCATATCCAGGCACAGGCCAGCCGGTGGTGCCGTAGCGCACGGCGTGCGGCAAGTTGGACAAATAAATGTGCAGCATTTCGGTCGAGCCAATGCCGTCGACGATGTCGATGCCGAAATGTTGGCGAAAGCGCTCGCCCAGCTCTGCGGGCAAGGCTTCGCCAGCCGACGACACCACGCGCATCGCCACTTGGTCTGGTTGGGGCAAGTTGGGATGCGCCAACATGCCCGCAAACCCAGTGGGCGCGCCGAAAAACACCGTGGGTTTGACGCCACCAACGCCGCCTGTCATGCGCTTGAAGGTGGCGTCAGGTGTGGGGCGCTCGGCCATCAACAGGGTGCAGGCACCCACGGTCATGGGAAAGGTCAACCCGTTGCCCAAGCCGTAGGCAAAGAACAGCTTGGCCGCTGAAAAACACACGTCATTGGATGTGAGCTTCAAGGTGTTTTGGCCATAAAGCATGGATGACCAATACGGGTTGGCGTGGGAGTGAACCGTGCCTTTCGGGCGACCGGTCGAGCCCGATGAGTAGAGCCAAAAGCCGGGGTCATCGGCCTGGGTGGCGGCTGCATTGGCCATCGGGGGGTGGGCTTGCCAGAATGCTTCGAATTCGATCTCACCAGCATGCAAAGCTGCCGTCGGTTGGGACACGATCACCTGGGTCACTTCGTGGTCCGAGCGGCCCATGGCCGCTTTCAGCGTGGGCAGCAAAGCGCCCGAAACCAACACTGCCTGGGCCCGCGAGTGCGCCAGCATGTAAGCGTAGTCCTCGGCGGTCAGCAGGGTGTTCACGGCCACCGGCACCAGGCCGGCGTACAAGGCCCCCAAAAAACTCACCGGCCAATCGTTGCAGTCTTGCATCAGCAGCAACACCCGTTCCTCGCGGCGAATTCCCAAGCTGCGCAGCGCGGTGGCCATGCGGCGAACCCGAGTGGCCAACTCACCGTGGGTCAATGTGTGGCTGTCGTCGATGAAGGCCGGTCGATGGGCATGGTCTGCATTGCGGGCCAGCAAGAAGTCGGCGAAGTTGAATTGCTCGGGGGGTGCAGGGACGTCTGCGTTTTCTTTGGGTTCGTGGCTCATGTGGTCTCCTCCAATTCGATGCGGTTTGGTTTTATTTGAATGATGTCAACACAGCGGTGCTGGCCTGTATCGCGGCCCGGCGGTGGTAGAAATTCAGGGCGCGCAAGCCGCCCAATTCTTCGCCGCCGCCGGCACGGCCGGGGCCACCATGCAGCGATTGCGGCATGACATTGCCGTGTCCCGTGTGCAGGGCGGCCACATCGGGGCTGATCACATGCACCCGTCCGTGGCTGTCGGTGAGTTGTAACGCGGCTTGGGCCAGTGCGGCATGGTCGCTGCCGTAAACCGAGGCCACCAATGAGCCTTGGCCGCGGCGGATGAGGTGCAGCGCGTGTTCCAGGTCGTTGTCGCGATACGGCACCAAAGTGGCCACGGGGCCGAATACCTCGGTGTCGTGGACGCGGTCTGCGGCATCGCTGCCCGCGGCGTCACCGGTGCCCAGCAGGGTGGGCCCGATGCAGCATGCCACGGCCGCATCGGCGTCCACCAGGGCGTGCACATGGCCATCGTGCAGCACCCTGGTTTGGTTTTTTAAATAGGCCAAACCGTCGCGAACGGCGTTGAACTGTGTTCGGTTCACCACCGCGCCCATGCGCACGCCTTCATGCCGTGGGTTGCCCACCGTGGTTTTGGCCAAACGCGCCGACAAGCCTTGGGCCACCGGGTCGTACAGACTTTCCGGCACAAACACACGGCGAATGGC
>JBEDFU010000074.1:0-4817 GCA_041174965.1 Pseudomonadota bacterium
ATGGGGGCCAGGAGAATCGGTCACCCACCGGGGTCCACAACCCGCCTCCCCGACGACCGCATCCCCAGCCCCTGCCAAGGTCACCATCCAATGGGCGAAGCACTTGGACGAGGTGCGCGAAGCCCAGCGATTGCGCTACCAGGTGTTTGCCAACGAATGGGGCGCGCACATTGCCAGCGCCTTGCCTGGACACGACATCGACGTCTTCGACGACTATTGCGAACACCTGCTGGTGCGCGCTGGCGCGGATGGTCCTGTCGTGGGCACCTACCGGGTGCTGGTGCCGGCCCAAGCTGCGCGCATGGGCGGCACCTACACCGATACCGAATTTGATTTGGTGCGCTTGCGCAACCTGCGCCCCGGCATGGTCGAGTTTGGCCGCAGTTGTGTGCACCCAGAGCACCGCCAAGGCCCGGTGATCATGGCTTTGTGGGGCGCATTGATTGCCTTCATGCAGCAAAACCATTTTGAAACCATGCTCGGCTGCGCCAGCATCCCGATGCTGCACAACGGCGTGGTCAACACCCAGGTGGCCGCCAGTTTGTGGGCGCAATTGAGGGCGTCGCATCTGGCCCCCATCGAATACCGTGTCAGCCCGCGCTTTGCCCTGCCACTGCAAGACGCCCAAGCCGATTTGGCGGTTGAGCCACCGCCACTGATCCGTGGCTACCTGCGCTTGGGGGCGAAATTATTGGGCCCACCGGCTTGGGATCAGGACTTCAACAGTGCTGATTTGCCCATGATGCTGTGGCTCAAAGACATCCCCGAAAAATACCGCCGCCACTTTTTGAGAAACTGATGCATTACCGCGCCGTATTCATCTCTGACATCCACTTGGGGACAGCGGGGTGTCAAGCACAAGCGCTGTTGGATTTTTTGAAATCGCATGAAAGCGATTACCTCTATCTGATTGGCGACATCGTTGACGGCTGGCAGCTCAGGCGCAATTGGTATTGGCCGCAGGCCCACAACGATGTGGTGCAAAAGTTATTGCGCCGGGTGCGCAAAGGCTGCCATGTGCTGTACATCCCCGGCAACCATGACGAGTTCGCCCGCGAGTTCACCAGCCAACACTTTGGCGGCATTGAGGTGATGGAAGAGGGCTCGCACACCTTGCTCGACGGCCGAAAGCTGTGGCTGACCCATGGCGATTATTTCGATGCGGTGGTGCAGTACGCCAAGTGGCTGGCCTATGTGGGCGACTATTTGTATGAATTCACCTTGCGCATGAATCGGCACTTCAACCGCATCCGGGCCAAGTTGGGGCTGCGCTACTGGTCGCTCTCGGCATTCTTGAAACACAAGGTCAAAAAGGCCTTGAGTTATGTGTCTGACTTTGAAAAGGCCGTGGCCCATGAAGCCGCCCGGCGTGGCTACCAGGGCGTGGTGTGCGGCCACATCCACAAAGCAGAAATGCGCACCATCGACGGCATTTTGTATTGCAACGATGGCGACTGGGTCGAAAGCCGCACGGCCCTGGTGGAGCACATGGACGGGCGTTTGGAGCTGATCTACTGGGATCAGCTGATGGACAAAAGCTTTGTCCACGCCTCTGCCATGCAAGCCGCGTGACGCCATCGCGCTGACCATGAGCCCAGGCTTTCATCGCCTCATGGGCGCCCAAGGCTTGGCCGGTTTGGCCGACAACGCTTTGCTCCTGGTGGTGATGGCCATGCTCATCGAGCAGTCCAAAGCGGCCCACTGGATTCCGTTGTTGAAGCTGGGTTTTACTCTGTCTTATGTGCTGCTGGGGCCTTGGGTTGGGCGCTTGGCAGATGCCTGGCTCAAGCCCCGTGTCATGCAATGGGCCAATGCCCTCAAGTGGATGGCGGTCTTGTCCATCTTGCTGGGTCTGGATGTGATGCTGGCCTATGTGGGGGTGGGCTTGGGGGCGGCGCTGTATTCGCCCGCCAAATATGGCTGGATCACCGAGGTGGAGCCGCCACACCGGCTGGTGCGTGCCAATGCTTGGATTGAAGTCAGCACGGTGAGCGCAGCGGTATTTGGCGTGGCTTTGGGCGGTGTACTCATCAGCGACGCCTGGACAGCCTCGCAACTGGCCCAAGCCGTCAACGCATGGGCCTGGTGGGATAGCCGGTACGGCGTGTCGGTGCTGTTGATCGTGTGCATGTATGCCTCGGTGTCCTGGATACAGCGCGGCATCCCGCACAGCGGTGTGCCGTGCCAATCCCAGGGTTGGCATTTGGGCCGGGTTTGGCAAGACTTTTGGTTCGATCAAAAAACCCTGTGGTCCGACCCCTTGGGCCAAATCAGTTTGGCCGTGACCACTTTGTTTTGGGGTGTGGGGGCGACCATGCAGTTGTTGGTGCTGTTGTGGTGCCAGCAGGTGTTGGGCTTGGGCTTGGACCAAGGCGCTTATTTGCAAGCGTGTACGGCCGTGGGTGTGGTGCTGGGCGCTTGGTTGGCCGGTCGTTGGGTGCCCTTGCACCAGGCCCCACGGGTCTTGGTGTTGGGCGTGGTGTTGGGCCTGATGTTGCCGCTCATGAATGGGGTCCAAGCTTGGCCTTTGGCCCTGGTGGTGATGCTGGTGGTGGGCGTCATCAGCGGTTTGTTTGTGGTGCCCATGAATGCCTTGTTGCAACACCGGGGCATCCGCTTGCTCAGTGCAGGCCGATCCATTGCTGTGCAAAACGTCAATGAAAACGCCAGTGTGGTGACCATGATGGGCGTCTACAGCGCCTTGCTGTATTGGCAATGCCCGTTTGAAACCATCACCTGGTTGCTGGGTGGCTTCATCGCCATCTGCATGACCGTGGTGTGTGGGCTGCACGCACGCCGCATGCGGCGCGCGCCAGCCCACTGAGCCCGCAATATCAGCTGGCGGTCAAACTCGCTGCGGCCCTTGCTTGGGGCGCGTTTTGCTGTGACACGCGGCCAATGCCGTGGTAGGTGAAAGCCTCTTGTGCCATGCGCAGCGGATCGAACAAATTGCGACCGTCAAAAATCAGCGCTTGCGCCAGTCGGCTGCGCAGTTGTTGGAAATTGGGGCTGCGATAGGCCTTCCACTCGGTCATGATCAGCAGGGCTTGCGCACCATCGGCCACGTCCATGGGGTCATCGTGAAAGCTCAATCGGCTCCACAAATCGGGCACATCCATCAAGTCTTCTTGCAAAGCCAACTGCCCGGTTTCCATGGCCACGGGGTCGTGCACCTGCACCCGTGCGCCAGCACGCAGCAAGCCGCTGATCACGGTGCGGCTGGGGGCTTCGCGCATGTCATCGGTTTCGGGTTTGAAGGCCAAACCCCAAACCCCAAAACTCAGGCCGCTCAAGTCGTCGCCAAAGTGGGCCAGCACTTTGTCCAGAATGCGGTGCTTTTGCCGCTGATTGACATGCTCAACGGCACTCAATATTTGCATCGCCATGCCTTGTTCAATGCCGGTGCGGTGCAAGGCCTTCACATCTTTGGGAAAGCATGAGCCGCCGTAGCCGGTGCCGGCGTATAAAAAACTGTAGCCAATGCGTGGGTCCGACCCCATGCCTTGCCGCACAGACTCGATGTCAACGCCCAAGCGCTCGCTCAAATTGGCCAATTCGTTCATGAATGAAATTCGGGTGGCCAGCATCGCGTTGGCCGCGTACTTGGTCAACTCGGCCGAGCGTTGGGTCATCACCAAAGTGCGCTCATGGTGGCGGTTGAAGGGGGCGTACAGGTTGCGCATTTGGCCCAAAGCCCATTGGCCCATGTCATCGCTGGCCACGCCGAGCACAATGCGGTCCGGGCGCATGAAGTCCTCGACCGCTGCGCCTTCTTTCAAAAACTCGGGGTTGGAGACCACGGCGCAACGCAGGCGTGCATGGCCGGTTTTGGCCGGGCTGCCTTCCAGGTCAATGCCCCTTTGCTGCAATTCGCTGGCAATCGCTGCTTGCACCCGCTCGGCCGTGCCCACGGGAACTGTGGATTTGTTGACCACCACTTTGTCTGTGCGCATCCAGCGGCCAATGTCACTGGCCGCTTTTAGGGCGTAGGACAGGTCGGCGCTGCCATCTTCTTGGGGCGGTGTGCCCACGGCAATGAAGATCACATCACCATGGCCAATGGCCTGGGCTGTGTCGGTGGTGAATTGCAAGCGGCCTTGCTTGAGGTTGCGCACCACCAAATCGTCCAGGCCGGGTTCGTAAATCGGCACGACGCCGCTGTTGAGGCTGCGGATTTTGTCTGCGGCCAAGTCCAAGCACACCACATCGTTGCCCAATTCAGCCAAGCAAGTTCCGGTGACCAGACCCACATACCCGCTGCCAATGATGGTGATTTGCATTTGCCACTCCTGTTAGTACATCGAATCAAACGATGACCACAGTCTCGAGAAAATGCGTGAAAAATGTGTGAAGCTTTTAAGAACTTATCGTGACGCTATGGCGCTCTTTGTGACGACCAACAGGATTCATTGGCTGGTTGGATAGGTCATCAAGGCCTGACCCATTTTCAAGGGGCTGCCGTTGTCCAAGCCCGGAAACAGTTGAAACCCTTTGGGCGCAAAGACCAGAATGGTCGAGCCGTGTTGAAACCAGCCCATTTCTTGGCCTTTGACAAAGCCATGCACACCGTCAAAACGGTGTGGCCCTTTGTAACGGGTGTGCAACAAAGTATCGATGGCATGCAAGCGGATGCTGGCAACCAATATGGCGGCCACGGGCACCAAAGCGATGGGGTGATCGTCGGCGGTGCGCATGTGCAAGACCGCGCGCTCGTTTTTGCAAAACAGCTTTTCCACCCGCTGCAGCGCAATCGGGTTGACGTTCCAGGTGTCGCCATTGAGGTAGTCAACCCGGTGCAAATGCCCATCGAAAGGCGC
>JBEDFU010000075.1:0-14820 GCA_041174965.1 Pseudomonadota bacterium
GTGTGCCCGGCAAACACCGCGTCGGCCATCTCGGGCAGCCATTCGCGCAACATGGCGGGGTTGCCACCAAAGCCATTGCAGGCCAAGACCAGGGCTTGGCACGCCAAAAATTCCATTTGCCCATCGGGTCGCTCATAGCCCACCCCCAGCGCATGGCCTTGCGGATGCAGCCACAACTCGCGCACCGTGGCCTGGGTCAGCACATCCACGCCTTCGCGCTCGGAGATGTTTTGCAACTGGGCCATCAAGGCCTCACCCGAGCGCTCGGGGGTGGAATGCATGCGCAAAGCCGAGTGCCCGGGATAGCGAAAACCGGTCAACACCTCCAGCTTCAAGCCCGCACCGACCAAGCCATCGATGGCTTGCGCCACGGCTTGTGCATAGGCCTGTACCAAATGGGGGGCCGCGTCCCCATGGGCCTTGGCCTGAATGTCTTGTTCAAATTGGGCCAGCGAGTCCTCAATGCCCTGGGCGCGCTGCACCTGCGTGGTGGCGGCTGGTATGAAACCCGAAGACAAGGCGGTGGAACCTGTGGGTTGGGCATCTCGCTCCAGCACCACCACCTCCACGCCGAGTTGGCGCAAACGGATGGCGCAGACCTGGCCACATGCACCGCCACCCACCACCGCGACGGCCACCTCCGGGCAGCCATCTGGCATGTGGTCTGCTGTCACCACGCGCACCGGATTTGACATATCGATCTCCAAGGGGTGGGGCCTCAAAGCCCCAGGTAGCGGCGTTTGAGCTCAGGGTCGCGCGCCAAATCCTTGGCCGCACCTTGCAAGGCGACCATGCCGTTTTCAATGATGTAGGCGCGGTGCGCAATCGCCAAGGTTTGAACCGCGTTTTGTTCCATCAACAAAATGGCTTGCCCCGCCTGGTTCATGCGTTGGATCAGGGCAAACATCTCTTCCACCAACAAGGGCGACAAGCCCAAGGATGGCTCGTCCATGATCAACAACTCGGGCTCAGCCATCAGGCCGCGGCCAATGGCCAACATTTGCTGCTCGCCACCGGACAAAGTGCCCGCCGCTTGCTTGAAGCGTTCTTGCAAACGCGGAAAAATCGCCACCACTTTGTCGATGTTTTGTTGCCGCCGTGCACGGCCGCGCACTTGCCCGCCCACGGTCAGGTTTTCCAACACGTTCATGTTGGGGAAGATGCGTCGGCCTTCAGGCACATGGATCAAGCCCCGCTGCACCACTTGGGTCGAGGTCATGTCGGTGATGTCTTCGCCCAAGAAATGGATGCGCCCCGCAAACGGCCGGTACAAGGCCGACAAATTGTTGTTCAAGGTGGATTTGCCCACGCCATTGCTGCCCAACACCGCCACAATTTCACCGCGGGCGACATCCAAATCGATGCCGCGCAAAACCTCGACTTCGCCGTATCCGGCCCGCAAACCGCGCACCTCAAGCATGGGCCGCTCCCCCATGGATGGCGGCGGCACCGCGACCCAAATAAGCCTCGATCACCGCCGGATCTGACACCACGTCGCGCGGCGCGCCTTGGGCAATCACCCGGCCATGCGACAGCACATAAATGTGCTCGGACAAACTCATCACCGCTTGCATCACATGCTCGATGAGCAACACCGTCACGCCCATGTCGCGAATCGTGCGCACGATGCCCACCATTTCGACAATCTCTGAGGGGTTCAGGCCAGCCATCACCTCGTCAAGCAACAGCAGCTGGGGATTGGTGGCCAAGGCCCGCGCCAACTCCAGGCGCTTGCGGCCAGCCACCGTCAACTCCATCGCGGGCTGGCCCAGCAACGGCGCCATGCCCACCTTTTGGGCCACCGCAATGGCATGGGCGCGGGCTTCGGCGTCGTGTGCATGCAGCTGATAAGCGCCCACCATGATGTTGTCGAGCACCGACAACTTGGCAAAGGGTTGGGTGATTTGGAAGGTGCGCACCATGCCACGGCGCGCGATCAGGTGCGGGGCCATGCCGGTGATGTCTTGGCCGTTGAAATGCACGCGACCAGCGTCTGGCGTGTGAAAGCCCGCCACACAGGCGAAGAAAGTGGTTTTGCCCGCGCCATTGGGCCCGATCAAGGCCACGATGCGGCCTGGGTCCACCGTCAAGCTGGCGTCATCCACCGCGCGCAAGCCACCGAAAATTTTGCTCAAACCCTGGACTTGCAACATCATCGCTTGCCCCCTGGCTGGCCACCTTTGCGGCGAAACAAATCAATCAAACCATTGGGCAAGTAGGCGATGATGATCACCAACAGACCGCCGTAAATCACCAAGGACAGGCCTTGGATTTGGGTCATCACCCGCGTGATGTCGCTGATGGAGGCCAACAACAAGGCGCCAATCAAAGGCCCATACACCGTGCCCGCACCGCCAATCATGCTGACCAAGAGCATCTCGACCGACTTGTCAACGCCAAACACGATGGTCGGGTCGATGTACAAAAAATACTGGGCGAAAAAGCAACCACCCATGCCACACATGGCGCCAGAAAGTACCAAGACCTTGACTTTTTCACTCAGCACATCAATGCCCAGTGCCTTGGCCGCGTCTTCGTTTTCGCGAATGGCCGCCAGGCGTGCACCAAAGCGCGAGCGGCGCAGCCACTCGGCCAAGGCCACCGAAGTGGCGGCCAGCAACAAAATCAAAAAGTAAAACCCGCTGCGTTCTTCAAATTGAAAATTGGCCACGCTGCGCTTCATCGGAATGAGCATGCCCAGGCCACCACCGGTGATGTCCACCGAATTGCTGATGATGCGCAAGACCTCACCAAAGGCCAAGGTGATCAGGGCAAAGTAAGACCCTTTGAGGCCCGCGCGAAACGACACCACGGCCACAAAGCCCGCCACCAGGGCACCGGCCAAGGCCGCACCCGGCAAGCCCCACCAGGGCGAAAACCCATAGCGCATTTGCATCACCGAACTGACATAAGCGCCGACGCCAAAAAAAGCCACATGGCCAAACGACATTTGGCCGGCGAAGCCGCCGGAGATGTTCCAGGCCTGGCCAATGAAGGCGTAAAACAAGGCCATGACACCAAAATTGACCATGAAGTTGGACGGGAACACAAAGGGAAACGCCAGGGCCAAGGCCAACAAGGACAGGTGCAAGCGCCAAGGGATGGGCCGCGCAGCGTGCAGGTGGTCACTCATGCTTTGGCCCCAAACAAGCCCGAAGGGCGCAGCAACAAAATCAAAATAAAGATCAGCGAGATGCCAATTTGCCCCAGGCTTTCGCCCAAGAACAGGCCGCCAAAGGATTCGGTCAAGCCCACGATCAGGCCCCCCAACACCGCGCCCAAAAAGCTGCCCATGCCACCCAAAACCACCACGGTGAAGGCCACCAGCACAAACACATGGCCAATGGTGGGTGAGACATAAAAGATGGGCATCAACAAGCACGCAGCAGCGCCCAAGGTGGCCAGCCCCAAACCAAAAGAAATGGCGTACACCTTGTCCACATCCAAGCCCACCAAGCGCGCGCCCATGCGCTCCTTGGCCACCGCGCGAATGGCGCGGCCGGTGTCGGTGCGTTGGATCAGCCAACCCAAGGCCACACACAACAACATGGCCACGGCAAAAGAAATCAATTTCGGCAAGGGCACCAATGTGGGGCCCAATTCGATCATGGTGTCTGAATACGCCACCGTGATGGTGCGCGAGTCCCCTTTGAAAAACATCAGGGCAATGTTTTCGAGCAGGATGGACAGCCCTAAGGTGATGAGCAAAATGTTTTCATCCTTGCCACTGGAAAAGCGCCCGATCAGCCCTTTGTACAAGGCATAACCCAGCACAAACATGGCGGGCACCATGATGAGCAAAGAGACGTAGGGGTCAATTTTGAAAACGGTGAGCAAATAGTAAACACCAAACATGGCCACCATGAGCAAACTACCATGGGCAAAGTTGATGATGTGCAACACCCCATATATGAGGGTGAGGCCACACGCCACCAAGGTGTAAATACCGCCCAACAGCAAGCCATTGATGGCGGCTGCGGTCAATATGGAAAGATCCAAACCAACTCCTGTGTGCAAAACGGTGCATCCGAGACTGGCGGACTTTACACCAGCACAGAACCAAGCAAAGAGCCGGCCAGCAACGGCACAATCACAGCCCTCAACCCACCTGCGGAGCCACCATGCCCCATGAAACCCAAGACCTGAGCCAATTTGCGGCCCACGTGGATGTGGCGCAAGCGCCCATCGACATCCAGCGCCAACTCAACCGGGTGATTGCCGACACCCTGGCCGCGATGGTGGGGGGGTCGGTCGAGCCTGAATTGCGCGCCATGGCACGGCGCTTGGCCCACAGCAGCGGCCCAGCGGTGTTGCCTGGCCTGGGCCGCCATGTGGCCGCCGACGCCGCAGCGATGATCAACGGCAGCGGTGGTACGTTTTTAGAAATGGACGAAGGCAATCGGTTTTCCCGCGGTCACCCCGCTGTGCATGTGCTCCCCGCCGTGCTCGCCTTGTGCCAAGAGAGGCAACTGGGCCTGCGCGCATTTCTCAATGGGGTGCTGGCCGGTTATGAAGTGGGCTCACGCATTGGCGCTGCCGCCCAATTGCGCGCCAGCATGCACCCGCACGGCACCTGGGGCACGGTGGGTGCGGCGGCGGGCTGCGCGCGTGCACTGGGACTGGACAGCCCGGCCATGCACGAGGTGATCAACATAAGCACATCCTTGACCACCGCGTCCTCGAAAAAAACCATGCTCGAAGGCGGCTTGGTGCGCAATGTGTATGCGGGCTTGAGCAACCGCAACGGTCTGCTGGCTGTGCAGTTGTTTGAAAGCGGCTTTGGCGGTGAGCGCCATGGCATTGAATCCATCTTTGGCGAGGTGGTGTCTGAACGCATTGACCTCGCCGCCTTGGTGCGCGGCCTGGGCAGCGAATGGCACATCGCCCAAAACTACTTCAAACTGCACGCTTGTTGCCGCTACAACCATGGCACCTTGGACGCGGTGGATGCCATCGCCGCTGGCCCAGGCCTGCCCGATGTGGACCAAATTGATCGCATCGAGGTTGCCACCTACAACATCGCTTCCGAGTTGATCGACCCGGCACCGCGCAACACCTTGGCGGCCAAATTTTCGGTGCCCTTTGCCGTGGCCACCCGCTTGGTGCACGGCCACAGCCAACTGCCCAGCTTCACCTGGGAAGCGGTGCGCAACCCAGCGGTGTTGGCCTTGGCGCAAAAAGTGGTGGTGCGCGAAGACAAAGCCATGAATGCGCGACTGCCCCATGAGCGCCCGGCCCACGTGCGCATGCTGCTCACCGATGGCAGCGTGCGAGAAGCCGCCGTGGGGGTGAACCGCGGCGACGACGCCTCACCCTATACCGATGCCGAGTTGCACGGCAAATTCATGTCTTTGTGCACCCGGGTGTGGTCGGCTGAACAGGCCCAGTCGCTGTACCAAGCCACGATGGCCCTGTCGTCCCAAAGCCCTGACCAAGACCGTGATTGGTCGGCGTGGTGCCAGATGCTGGCCCCAGCGCCCTTGGCCGCGTTGCCCACCTGCGCCTGAGCATTCACTCTGAGCGAGGCCTCTGCGCTCAAACTTCCAAGGTGGAAGCTGCAAACATTTCTTCGACCTGAACCACCCGCTCGGTCAGGCCTTGCTCGTGCACGTAGCGGGCAATGGTTTCCACAACTTTGCGCGACGACTTCATGCCATACGACTTGGGGTCGAGCTTCATGGCCGAGGCCCCTGCGGGGTCCATCAAGCCGGTGTCGAAATAGTCTTTCAAGGTGTCTGCCGTCTCATGCTCCACCTCGTTTTTGGCTGCCATGAAGCAATGGAACAGGTTGAGCGCCAACCAAGGGTGCTTTTCGTACACCTCGCGCTTGATGACCACGGTGTGGTTGATGGGGTAAATGCCCGTCTTGGCAAAGTAACGCCGCCCTTCCGCCCGTGGATCGGGAAACAAGGGCTGGATGATGGGGTGTGCGTCCAAATCAATGGTGCTGCGATCCACCAGATTGCGGTTGGTCAGGTACAGCAAGGTGGCGTCGAGTTGGTCGTTGAGCAGCATCTCGCCAATATTGGTTTGGGGGTCGATGGTGTTCAAGCGCACGCCAGGCGGCGGTTTGAAGCCAGTCACACCGCCATGGCTTTTTTCGGGTGCGCGCTCCATGAACCACTCGATGTCTTGCGCTTGCACGCCAAACTCGTGGGCCAACACACCGCGCGACCACAGCGCGGCGGTTTGCTGGTACTCGGGCACACCCACGCGCTTGCCGCGCAGGTCTTGGGGGGTGCGGATGCCTTTGTCAGCACGGATCAAGATGTTGGTGTGAAAAAACTTGCGCGAGGTGTAGATGGGCAAGGCCACCCAGCTGTTGTCGCCCCGCGCTGTGGCAATGATCAAGGACGACAGCGACATTTCCGACACATCAAAGTCGCGGTATTTGAGTTGGCGCCAAAACATTTCGGAGGGGTGCACCACCGTGGGAATCAGGTTCACGCCCTGGGGGTGGTGTCGCCCTTGGGCGATGGGGCGGGTGCGCTCGTTGTCAGAAAACGCAATGCTCAGCGTGAGCTTGTCCATGGTGGTGGCCTCTGTGGGTGGTCCTGCACCGACAGCGTGGTCGGGGTGTGGCCGGATGATAGCGGCGTGATCACAGCAGCCAAAGCCCTTGCGTCACCTGCGCAACCCGCTAGGGCCAAGGACCACGCTCAGTAAGACCAACCCCAGCCCAGGTGCAAAGTGGGTATGTTTTGGCTCGGCACTTCCAACACGCCAATCGTGGCGGCGTAGTCTTTGATCTTGGACTCGGGCACCGTTGCATAGCGCAGTTTGGCGCTGGCAAACCAGGGGGTTTGGGGTTGGTAACGCACACCTGCCGACAAGCCCCAGGTGGTGCCCTTGGAGTCGGCATCGATCAAATCCATTTGACCAAGCATGCCGCCCACTTGCAGCACCCAATCGGCATTGCGCCAGACATCGCGGTCCACCGCCAGCGCATAGGTGTTGGCCAAGGCGCGCTTCGATAAAGACAAACTCTGAACACCAAAAGGGGTGGTGGCCACAACCCCAGTGGCAGGGGTTTGCATTTGACTGATCCACAGCGATACATCCACCGGCCAGCCATAGGGCTGGCGCCAGCCGTAATTCAGGGCATAGGTCTGGCTGGTGCCGTATTGGGCGTTGGCTGTCGAGTCGTTTGCGCTTACAGCGGTGAAGGGCTTGGTGTTCACATCCCCCGCAGGCGAGTAGCCGTACGATAGTTCAAAGAATCGTTTTTTATCCGCGCTGCTGTGGGTTTGCGCCTCGGCGCCCATCACCCCGCACCCCAAAACCACGGCCATGGCAAAAGCCTTGAATTTCATTTTGTATCCCTGTGTGAACAATTGAATTCAATTGTGTCACAGGACCCGGGGGCTGGGCTCAGGTCAGCGAATTTTCACCCGCCATGTAGACGCTCACGTCCTCAAACAGTGCGCCGCGCAAGCGGAAAAAGTTGCAGTTGTGCTTGGTCCAGCGCTCGCCTTGGTGGCCGGTGTTTTCCACCCGGAACTGGCTGGCAATGCGCTGGGGCGCTTGCACCACATGCACAAAGTCGCCGTGCCAAACCTGGGCATAGCGGTCAAACAAGCGCTCATACATGCCGGCAATTTCGCCATCGCGGCCACTGAAATGCAGGCCGTGGGTGGGGATGTGGAACTGTGCATCGGGCACAAACAAGGCCAAGGTGTCGGACAGGTGTTTGCGATCGACGGCATCGAAGTAGGCCTCGACCAGATCGGTCATTTGCTGCGGTGTCATGGGTTTCCTTGTGGGTTTGGCCTCACCTGGTTTTGGGCCGCTGTGAGCATGGCTTGCAACATGTCCATGCGCGGGTGCATGGGGGGCGGATAAGCGCGCGCGCTGTGGCTCAGACCCAAGCCCAACAAGCCCAAGGCGGTTTGGTAGCTCAAGGGGCCGGGGTTGATGATCGGCACCGGCAAGCGCGGTTGCAAATAGGCGTGGGCCTGGTGCATGGTGGTCGAGCCCAAAATCAGCACCTGGGCCCCGTCTTCGTCGATGGCACGCAGGGCTGCTTGCTCCAGCAAGGGAAACACCAACTCCTCTTTGCCACCCAGCAAGCCTTGGTTGTCGGCCGGCATTTCAATCGCCCGCACCGAGGCGCATTGGCGGTGCAAACCCAGCTCGTCCAAGGCTTTTTTGTACAAGGGCTTCCAGCGGCTGGCCATGGTGATGATGGAAAAGTTCTCGCCCAGCATCAAGGCGCTGAGCATCGACACCTTGCCCGGCCCGACCACGGGGATGCGCAGCACAGAGCGCAGGGCCGCCACGCCCGAGTCGCTCATGGTGTCAATGCACACGGCATCAAAACCCTCTTGCTCGGCGCGGCAGCCGGCTTCAAAAATGGACACATCGGCCAGCACAAAATCATGGTGGCTGGCGTAGTTGACCGGGCCCGCTTTGACCGAGCGGTATTCAAAGTGCACGCCAGGGGGCAGGGACAAGCTGTCCAACTGCTGGCGGCGCAGTTGGCGGTTGTCCTCGGACATGGCAAAGGGGACGATGACCAAGATTTTTTTCATGCAAGCGACCTGGCTGAGGGTTGAATAGCGGATGGTCAGGCCATTTTCACCCATGGCATGGCCACCTTCGGTGGTTGTACATTTGCTCCCCATCGATTGACCCACCGCATTGCACACCATGACGCAGTTTCACGACGCCATCGCCCACGCCCAAGCCCACGAGGTGGCGTGGACCCGCGACCCCCACGCCGAACCCCTGCGCTATGGCGTGCACCATGACGACCCGCCGCCATGGAACCGGTTGCATGGCCCGGTGCATGCGCGCGGACCGGTATCAGGACAAGTTTGGATCGGTGGTGAACTGCGCCAATCCTGGGGTGAGCCTGAGCGCGCCGACCAAACCTTCAGCGTGGCCAAAACCTATTTGGCCCTGCTCGCTGGCGTGGCCCACGGGCGAGGCTTGCTGCCCGACGCCGATGAGCCGGTGGTGCGCCGCTTGCCCGGCATTGGCTTTGACAGCGACCACAACCGATCCATCACCTGGGCCCATTTGCTGAGCCAAACCAGCGAATGGGAAGGCTCTTGTTTTGGCATTCCCGACCAGGTTGACCGCTACCGCAAACTGGTGCTCGACCCCAAGCCGGTGCAAGGCCAAAAGGGCGACGCCCGTCCTTTGCAACCCCCGGGCACCTACTGGGAATACAACGACGTGCGCATCAACCAGTTATCGCTGGCCTTGCTGCATTTGTTTGGCCAAGCCCTGCCCCAGGTGTTTGAGCAAAGCATTCTTCACCCCATCGGGGGCGGCAAAGGCTTTCGCTGGGAGGGCTATGAACAGTCGTGGGTGGATTTGCCCGCCATCAATGGCCAAGCCCCTCAGCGCGTGGCCTCGGTGCCCGGCGGCAGCCACTGGGGGGGCGGGGTGTGCATCAGCAGCAGCGACCAAGCGCGCATTGCCCAATTGGTGCTCAACCAAGGCCAATGGCCCATCGGTGGTCAACAGCGCGCCTTGGTGCCCTCGGCCTGGATCGAGCGCATGCGCCAACCCCAAGCCCTGGCGCCTTTTTACGGTTGGCTCAATTGGCTCAACCCCCAAGGCAAGGCGTTTCCGGGTGCCAGCGAGGGCAGCCAATTCATGTTCGGTGCGGGCGGCAACTATGTGTGGATCGAGCCCGCCCACCAAGCGGTGGTGGTGGTGCGCTGGATCGACCCGGCCCATTTCCCAGGCTTTGTCAGCCGCATGGCGCGTGCCCTGGCCGACTTCAGCGGTGGGCGTTGAAGGCTTCGTTGGTGCTGAGGTAAATGCGGCTGGCCAAGCGCCGGCCCAAGTCGGTCTGACCCAAGCGGTCCATCACCGGGCCCTTGACCTCGGCCAACCACAGTTGCACCCCTTTGAGGGCCAAGCTGCGCTCTAACTCGTCCAGCATGATCAAAGCGGTGGTGTCGATGCGGTTGACCGCCGACAAGATCAACAACAGGCTGCGGGTATCGCTGTGTTTGGACAGCAAATCGGCGACCTTTTCCTCCAAGGCAGCGGCATTGGCAAAAAACAAACTTTCATCCACCCGCAAGGCGATCAACCCAGGCAAGGTTTGCACCTGGTGGCGCTCGATGTTGCGAAAGTGCTCGGTGCCGGCGATGCGCCCCACCACCGCCATGTGCGGCCGGCTGCTGCGCCACACCAACACGGCCAGTGACAAGACCACGCCCAAACCAATGCCCAACTCCACCCCCACCACCAGCACACCCGCAAAGGTGGCCAGCCAGCTCCAAGCGTCTGCCTGGTCGTAGCGCCAAGCTTGGCGCAGGGTTTGCGCATCGAACAAGGTCAACACCGACACCAAAATCGAAGCCGACAACACGGCCACAGGTAAGACCTCAAAGGCCTGCGAAAAACCCAGCATCACCCCCGCCATCAACAAGGCGGCCACCACGCTGGCCATGGGCGTTTGGGCCCCAGCCGAGGCATTGATCACGGTGCGCGAAAAGCCCCCTGCCACGCTATAGCCCCCGGTGAAACCACTGAACACATTGGCCACGCCCAGTCCCACCAATTCGCGATTCGGTGCCAATCGCTGTTGGCGCTGCAGGGCATAGGCTTGCGCCAGCGAAACGCTTTCAACGAAACCAATCAAGGCAATGAGCAAAGCAGGCAAGCACAAGGACAACCATTGCGCGCTGTCCAAAGACACCGCTTGCCATTGCGGCAAGCCCGGCTCGATGGGGCCCACCACAGCCACCCCCATCGATGGCGCACCACCGGAGGCAAGCACGATGAGGGTGACGACCAACACCACCACCAATGGGGCCATGCGCGCCATCCAAGCACCCACCACCGGCGCGCCAAACCAGCGCCCCCACAGGCGCGCCAAGTGCGCACGCGCCCACCACAACACCACCAGAGCACCCACACCCAAAACGGCGGTCGGTGCATGGATGAGGTGCGCGTTTTGCCACACCCCCACCAGCGTTTGCGCCACACCCCGTCCGGGGACCGTGATGCCCAAGATGCCTGGCAACTGGCCGATGGCGATCAAGATGGCCACGCCCGACACAAAACCACTGATCACCGGTTGGCTTAAAAAATATGCCAAGAAACCCAAGCGCAGCACGCCTGCCAGGGTGAGCATGAGCCCTGACAACAAGGCCAAGCCCATGGCCAAAGCCACGTATTCGGGCGAAGCCGCCACCGCCAAAGGCAACAAGGCACTGGCGGTCATCAACGAGGTGACGGCCACGGGTCCGACCGCCAGCACCTGGCTGCTGCCCAAAAAAGCATAGGCCAAGACCGGCCAGACGCTGGCATACAAACCCATGGTGGGTGGCAGCCCTGCCAACATGGCGTAGGCCAGGCTTTGGGGGATGACCAGCACCGTCACCACCGCACCGGCCACCGCATCGCCAGCCCAGTGGCGCCGCTGATCAGCCCGCCACCAGGTCGGCCCGCGCAGCCAGTGCATCAAACAATCAATCCTAGGTTTGGCAATCGGGTCATTCGAAGGCGCGGGCCATGTCGCGCAATTGGGTGGAGCGCGCACCGGAGCGGCAAAACGCCAACACCGGACCCGGTTGCTGACCCAACCACTGGGCAAAAGCGCGCGCTTGATCAGCAGTGATCATGCCCGCCACCACCGGCAAATAGGCATAGGTGAGTCCTGCCGCTTGGGCCGCTTGGGCCATTTGGGCGCTGGTGGGTTGGTCGGGCCCACCCTCGCCGTCGGGGCGGTTGTTGATCACGCTTTGAAAGCCCATGGCGGCCACACTGGCCATGTCTTCGGGCATCAATTGACCAATGGTGGCAAATGTTTCGCTGTGCTGGGTGACGGGCAGTGACATGGTTTTCCTTTTGATCGGGGATGGATACAAGCGGCCAATGAACCCATGGGGTCAGTCAAAGGCTTGGGTGGAATGGGCGCGTTCGCGCAACACGAATTTTTGGATTTTGCCAGTCGAGGTTTTCGGAATGGCCTCAAATCGCACCTCGCGCGGCACTTTATAGCCCGCCAACAAGCTGCGGCAGTGCGCCACCAGGTCTTCGGCCTTGACCACCGCGCCGGCCTTGAGTTCGACAAAAGCCAGTGGCGTCTCACCCCATTTGGCGTCGGGCTTGGCCACCACTGCACAGGCCATCACGGCCGGGTGTCGGTACAAAGCATCTTCCACCTCCAAGGAGCTGATGTTCTCGCCGCCCGAGATGATGATGTCTTTGCTGCGGTCTCGGATCTTCACATAGCGGTCCGGCTCCATCACCGCCAAGTCGCCGGTGTGAAACCAACCGCTTTCAAACGCCTTTTGGGTGGCGCTGGGGTTTTTCAAGTAACCCTTCATCACGATGTTGCCGCGAAACATGATCTCACCCATGGTTTGTCCATCGGCAGGCACTTCTTGCATGGTGGCAGGGTCCATCACCGTCATGCCCTCTTGCAACTCATAGCGCACCCCCTGGCGGCCATTCAGGCGCGCTTGCTCTGACACATCGGCATCGGCCCAGGCATCGCGTTTGACTGCCCCAGCGGCGGGTCCATACACCTCGGTCAGGCCATACACATGGGTGATGTCAAAACCAATCTGGGCCATGCCCTCGATCATGGCCGCTGGCGGCGCAGCCCCTGCCACCATGCCGCGCACACCACGCGGCACACCCTCGCGCAAGGCCGGGTCGGCTTGGATGATCAGGTTGTGCACGATGGGCGCAGCACAGTAATGGTTGACATCGTGCTCGCGCATGGCTTGCAAAATCGATGGGGCATCCACTTTGCGCAAGCACACATGGGTGCCGCCCAGCATCGCCACCGTCCACGGAAAACACCAGCCATTGCAATGGAACATCGGCAGGGTCCACAGGTAACGCGGGAAGTGCGGCATGGTCCAAGTGGCCGCGTTGCACACCGCGTTCAGGTAGGCACCGCGGTGGTGGGTGACCACGCCCTTGGGGTCGCCAGTGGTGCCCGATGTGTAGGAAACCGCAATCGCGTCCCATTCGTCGCTCGGGCCCTGCAACAGGGTCAACGGCGGGTGGGCTGCCAGCCAGTCTTCGTAGTTCAAACTGCCCACACGCTCACCCGCGCCGGTGTACTCGGAATCGCTCACATCGATCACCGTGACTTGGCGCCCGTGCACCTCGCGGAGTGTTTTCAAAGCTGCGCCCATGGTGGGCGAAAACTCGGTGTCGGTGATCAGCACCATGGCCTCGCAATGGTTCATTTGCCAAGCGATCAAGTCGGCATCGAGCCGGGTGTTCAAGGCATTGAGAACAGCGTTGAGCGCGGGCACGGCGTAATGCACCTCGACCATTTCGGGGGTGTTGGGCAGCATCACGCTGACCGTGCTGCCACGCCCCACGCCCAGGCTTTGCAAAGCGGCGGCCAATCGGGCCGAGCGCTCACGCACCTGGGCCCAGGTGTAGCGGCGCTGGCCGTGGATGACCGCGGGCAAATCGCCAAACACCTCGGCGCTGCGCTCGACAAAACTCACCGGCGAGAGCGGCACATGGTTGGCCGTGTTTTTGTCCAGGTGTTGTTCGTAAATGGATGCCATGAGAGTCTCCTGCATTGAATGGGGTTGGCTCAGATCAAGCCCGGTCCAGGGCTTGTTCAATGTCCCACAAGATGTCGTCGATGTGCTCCAAGCCCACCGACATGCGCACCATGTCGGGCAGCACACCGGCTTTGACCTGTTGCGCCTCATCGAGTTGGCGGTGGGTGGTGGAAGCGGGGTGAATGATCAAGGTGCGGGTGTCGCCAATGTTGGCCAAATGGCTCATGAAGCGCGCCGACTCAATGAAGCGCACACCCGCAGGCAAGCCCCCTTTGACGCCAAACACCAGCAGGCCTGAACCGCCTGGCACGCCATCCACGCTGCGCATTTGCTTTTGCACCAAGGTGTGTTGCGGGTGATCGGGCAAGCCCGGGTAATGCACCCAACTGACCTTGGGGTGGTTTTGCAAATGCCGGGCCACCGCCAAGGCGTTGCGGCAATGGCGCTCCATGCGCAACGGCAAGGTTTCAATGCCTTGCAAAATTTGCCAGGCACTGGTGGGTGCCAAGGTGGCGCCAAACACACGCAGGTTTTCCATGCGCGCGCGCATGGTGAAAGCAAAGTCGCCAAAGGTTTCCCAAAACTTCACCCCGTGGTAGCCCACCGAAGGCTCGGTCATGCCTGGGAATTTGCCGTTGTCCCACGGGAAACGCCCCGACTCCACGATCACGCCCGCCAAGGTGGTGCCGTGCCCACCCAGGTATTTGGTCGCCGAGTGGATGACCACATCCGCGCCCCAATCGATGGGGTTGCACAAATACGGTGAAGCCACGGTGTTGTCGACCATCAAGGGCACGCCATGGGCATGGGCGACCTCGGCCACCCCCGCGATGTCGAGCACTTGCAAACTCGGGTTGCCCAGGGATTCGGCAAACACCGCCCGGGTATTGGCTTGCATGGCGGCGGCCACGGCGCTCAGGTCACTGGCATCGACAAAGCTGCATTCAATGCCAAACTTGCGCAGGTTCACCGCCAGCAAACTCACCGTGCCTCCGTACAAGGCCGATGCGGCCACCACATGGTCACCGGCCTGCAACAAGGTCGTCAAGGCCATGGTCTCTGCCGCCATGCCACTGGCCGAAGCCAGCCCGGCGCGGCCACCCTCTAAGGCGGCAACCCGCTCTTCCAGGGCCGCCACCGTGGGGTTGGACAGGCGCGAATACACATTGCCAAAGGTTTGCAGGTTGAACAAGGCGGCCGCATGCTCGGCGCTGTCAAACACAAAACTGGTGGTTTGGTAAATCGGCAAGGCCCGTGCACCGGTGGCCGCGTCCGGAATTTGCCCGGCATGGATGGCCAAGGTTTCAGCTTG
>JBEDFU010000076.1:0-11471 GCA_041174965.1 Pseudomonadota bacterium
ACAGTGCCTCGGCCGTGTTGGGGGGTGTTTTTGTTTTTCCGGGTGGCAAGTTGGACCGCCTCGACGCTGACCCTGGCTTGCATGCGCGGCTCGACCACGCCCCCGATGTGTTGCACCAGCGTTTGCGCGAGAGCGATGTGAGCACCGATACCGCTGCCAGCCTGTGGGTGGCGGCCTTGCGCGAATCGTTCGAAGAGTGTGGCGTGCTGTTTGCACAGGGCGGTGCCCAAGGCTTGCATTGGGATGGTTTGCGGCATGAAGAAGGTGGCTTTGTCGACCTGATTCACCGCCACGACTTGCAATTGCAGTGTGAGGCTTTGTGGCCATGGTCGCGTTGGATCACACCGCGCGTGCCCTCGGTCACCAACAAGCGCTTTGACACCCGCTTTTTTGTCGCCCGCGCACCCGCAGGGCAACAGGCGGGACATGACAATGTGGAGGCCACCGAAAGCGTGTGGATGACCCCGCGCGACGCTTTGTACCGTTACTGGGCGGGGCAGATGGAGATGGCCCCACCGCAAATCATGAGCCTGGTCCATTTGGCGCGTTTTGAACATGTGGATGCGGTGCTCCACGATGCGGCTCAACGGGGCCCGCACCTGGTTGAACCCCAGCCCTATGACGACAACGGCACCCGGGTGATTTGCTACCCCGGCGACCCACGCCACAGCGTGGGCGCGCAAGCCATGCCCGGCCCCACCCGGCTGCGCTTTGTGAACCAGCGATTCGAGCCCGATGGCGGCTTGGCTGCTTTTGGGGTGTGAACCCAATGGCAGGGTCTGATCAGCGCTTGCGTATCATGGGCTGTGGTGCCTCGGTGGTCGGGGCAGGAGAAACGCCATGACATGGATGCTTTTGGGGTTGGTTTTGTTTTTGGGTGCGCATTCCGTGCGGGTGTTTGCCGAGGGTTGGCGCAGCCAGCAAATCGAGCGCTTTGGTGAAAAAACCTTCAAAGGCCTTTACGCCTTGGTGTCTTTGGCGGGCTTTGTGCTGCTGTGCTGGGGCTATGACCTGGCCCGAAGCACACCCACCGTGCTGTGGGTGCCACCCGTGGCCACGCGCCATGGTGCGGCCTTGCTGATGATGTTGGCATCGGTGCTGATGGTGGCCGCTTATGTGCCGGGCAACCACCTCAAAGTCCGGATGCGTCACCCCATGGTGCTCAGCGTCAAGGTGTGGGCATTGGCCCATTTGCTGGCCAACGGCAATTTGGAAGATGTGATTTTGTTCGGCACATTTTTGCTCTGGGCGGTGCTGTGTTTTCGAGCTGCCCGGGCCCGTGACCGTGCTGCCAATCTGCCACCGATGGTGCCGCAGATGCGCGCCACTTTGGTGGCGGTGATGGGTGGTGTGGTGTTGTATGCGGTGTTTTTGTTCAAAGCCCATGCCTGGTTGGTGGGTGTGAGCCCCATGGGTTTGTGACGTTTTTTTCTGAGGAGTTATTCCATGCCAGTGATCACAGTGACCTTGTTACCGGGTTACCCGGCTGAGACCCAGCACCGTTTGGTGCAGCGCTTGGCCGACACCGCCCGTTCGGTGATCGCTGCCAGCGATGCGGGAACCACCGTGTTCATCAACGAGGCCAGCACCTATCGGCGCGATGGCAAAGTCTATGCTGGGGGTGCTGCCGTGGTGCCCGACGCCAGTGCGCGGGTACAAAGTTTTTTGGAAACCATGGCAGCGCGCAAGCTGGGCGAGGCCCAAGCGTTTTTGGCCCCTGGCTTTGAAATGGTTTTTCCAGGCCCGGCGGTGATGCACCGCTTGGAGCAGTTGATCGAGTGGGGCAAACCGCGCTACCGCTCGGTGGCCAAACGCTACGAGCGCTTTGACGAATGTTGGCAAGGCGACACCACGGTGGTGTATTGCAGCGGCACTTTGTTTGGTGTGTGGAACGATGGCCGTGCATTTGAAGGCATTCGCTTCATTGACCGCTTTGAAGTGGTCAACAACCTCCTCACCCGCCAAGAGGTGTGGAACGATGTGGCCGAGATACAGAGGACTTTGTGACCCGGGCAGTTTGGCTGGCAAAGCTTGCCGTCATCCGTTGGACTTTGTGGGCCCTGGTGTGGGCATGCGGGCACAGTGCAGCACAGGCCAACGCAGACCTGGGCTGGCGCATCATCACCGACCGCAGCCTGGGCAATTGCGGGGCTTGCCATGCTTGGCAAGCGGTACCTGCGTCCACCAGCACCTTTGCACCTTCATTGGACGGGGTGGGGCAGCGCTACAGTGCGGCGCAGTTGAAGCAATGGGTGGTCGATCCGCGCCACCTGCGGCCCGACACCTTGATGCCGGTTTTTGGCAGCTTGATTGGCTTGCGCCAACCCGCACCCGCCCAAGCGGTGTTGAGCACCGAACAAATTGACGCGGTGGTTGTGGCCTTGCAGCAGCGCACGGTCATTGTGCAAACGCCTGCTGTGCCGCCCGCTTTGTCGCCACCCGCATCCGCATCAGCGCCGGTGACCCCTTCGCAAAAGAATCCGATGCCAGATGCCCAAGGGCGCATCAGCGGCTTGGCTTTTTTGTCGCCCAGCCTGCGTCAAATGAATGACGACGACATGGCCAACCCCATGAGCCTTTGGGTCGAGCGCGGCTTGGCGGCTTGGGGCCAAACCAACGCTGGCCCCAGTTGCCAGTCTTGCCACGGTGCTGTCGGCCAAATGCGCAAAGCTGTGGCCCAACACCCCAAGCTCAGCGCCGATGGCCAGAGCTTGCGCAACATCGAAGATCAGATCGGTGTCTGTCGGCAACGCCAGGGCGCAGCCAGCGCCTTGCCCGATGACACCGTTTTGGCGCTGAGCGCAGCCTTGCACCACACTGCGCGCGGCGAGCCCATCGCGGTACAAGCTCCGCCCCATCAACCAGCGGCTTGGCAAGCCCAGTGGCAAGCCGGTGCCCACCAATACCAAACCCGTCAAGGCCGCATGAATCTGTCGTGTGCCCACTGCCACGATGACCGCGTGGGCGCACAAATGCGCGGCGACACCATCAGCCCCGCACACCCCACCGGCTTTCCGATTTACCGCTTGTCGTGGCAACAAGCCGGCGGCATGGACCGGCGCTTGCGGGCTTGTTTCTCTGGCGTACAGTCCGCCATGCCCGAACCCGGCAGCGCGATTTTGCGCAGCCTGGAGCTGTATTTGAAAGTGCGCGCCAACGGCATGCCCCTGGAGGGGCCGTCGGTGCGGCGCTGATTTTTTGATTCACACCTTCGTTCACAGAAAGAACCGACCATGACTCCCTCAATGGACAGCGTGCGCGCTGAACTCGCCCCCCAAGGCACCTTGAAAGTGGGCTTGAACCTGGCCAATTTTTTGTTGGTCAGCATGAAAGACCCAAGCCTTGCCCCCACGGGCATCGCGCCCGATTTGGCGCGCGAAGTGGCCCGAGACATCGGTGTGCCGATTGAATTTTTCCCTTATGCCACGCCCGGTGAAATGGCTGATGCGGCTCACAGTGGGGTGTGGAACATGGCCTTGTTGGCGGTTGAGCCAGCGCGGCAAAACGTGATTGATTTTTCGGCACCTTATTTGGAGATCGAAGCCACCTACCTGGTGCCAGCCAACTCACCGTTGCAGCGCATCGAAGACGTGGACCGCACAGGTGTGCGGATTTCGGTCATGCACAAAAGCGCCTATGACTTGTATTTGAGCCGCAGCTTGAAGCATGCGCAACTGGTGCAAGTGGCGAGCATGGATGCGTCGTTTGATCAATTTGTGGCCCAAGGCCTGGAGGCTTTGTCGGGCCTGCGCCCGCGCTTGGTGCAAGAGCAGGCCAAGCTGCCGGGCTCGCGCATTTTGGATGGGCGCTTCACCGCCATTGGCCAAGCCATTGGGGTGCCCAAAGGTGGCACGGCCGCTGCAGCCTATTTGCACCAATTTGTGGAGAAGGCCAAGGCATCGGGCTTGGTCGCGCAAATCATCGAGCGCAATGGCGTGCGCGGCGTCACCGTGGCGGGTCCGGCGGCATGAAAAAAACCATTCTCATCACCGGCGGCGGTCGCGGCATTGGCGCGGCCACTGCCCGTCTGCTGGCTCAACAAGGCCATGCCATTTGCATCAATTACGCCAGCAACCAAGCCACCGCCCAAGCGGTGGTGAAAGACATCCAAGCCGCCGGTGGCCAAGCTTGGTGCGTGGCCGCCGATGTGTCGCAAGCCGACCAAGTGCAGGCCTTGTTTGAATTTGTGGATCGTGAATGCCCACCCCTGCATGCGCTGGTCAACAACGCGGGCATCGTCGCGCCTTATGCGCGGGTCGAGGGCATGGATGCGGCGCGTTTTCAGCGTGTGTTTGCCACCAATGTGATGGGCAGCTTCATGTGCGCGCAAGCGGCCGTGGCGCGCCTGTCCACCCGCCATGGTGGCGCGGGCGGCTGCATCGTCAACCTGTCAACCGCGTTTGTGAAAACCGGAGCGCCGGGCATGGCAGTGGACTATGCGGCGTCCAAGTCGGCCATTGAAACCTTCACCGTTGGCTTGGCGCGTGAAGTCGCCGCCGAGGGTGTGCGCGTGAATGCCGTCCGGCCTGGCCTGATCGACACCGAAATCCATGCCGCTGCGGGAGACGCCGACCGCGCCAACAAAGCCAAAGACTTTGTGCCCATGAAACGCGCTGGCCGCGCCGAAGAAGTGGCCCAGGCCATCGCTTGGCTGGTGTCGGATGCGTCTTCTTATTCCACCGGCGCGGTGGTGGATGTCTCGGGCGGGGTGTGAGGGCTTGACGTCAGTAGCCAATTTGCAGGTGATCGAGGATTTCGCCAGTCGATGAGAAGTCCTGCCTTATTCGGCCATGGCCGCTCAGCACCACGGTTCCATTCGTTGTTCCTTGGAAAAGTTGGGAACACCCATCGGTGTGAATGATTTGCACATCGCTGCCCAGGCCCGCAGCCAAGGCTTGGTGGTGGTCACCAACAACGTGTCAGAGTTTGCGCGGGTGCCGGGACTTTTGTTGGAGAACTGGGTGGAATCGCTACAAAACCAGGGGTGAGCCTGTGCCATCAACCCCTGTTCTCAGCCATCGCATCAAGCTGGTGGGCTTCAACCTTCCCTTGGTGATCAGCGCTCAGTCCTTCAGTGCGAGGATTGATCGCTGGGTGTATTACTTCTTCAGCCGCTTGACGGGGTTGCGCAAGACGCCAATGCGCTCGAACTCGACTTCGACCACATCGCCGTCCTTCATCCAGCGGTCGCACTCCAAGCTGCAGCAACCGGCCATGGTGCCGCTGCCAAAAAACTCGCCGACGTGCAGGGTTTCGCATTCGGAGATGTAGGCGATCATGTCCTCAAAGCTGTGGATCATGCTGCTGGTCGAGCTGTCACCCCACACTTCGCCGTTGACGCGCACTTGCACTTTCAGGTCGCGCGCGTTGGGGATTTCATCGGCAGTCACGATCCATGGGCCCATGGCGTTGCCGGTGTCAAAGCTTTTGCCTTTGGTCGGGCCCATGCGGCCTTCCATTTCGCGGATTTGTTTGTCGCGTGCCGAAAAATCATTGAACACGGTGTAGCCAAAAATGTGCTTCGGTGCATCGGCTTTGCTGATGTTTTTGCCGCCACGGCCAATGAAAAAACCAAACTCGCCCTCGTAGTCAAACCACTCGCTGTAGCTGGGCCACTCCACAGTGGCCTCGGTGCCAACGACATTGAAGCGGTTGCTGATGTAAAAAATGGGTTGGGAAAAGTTCACGTCTGGAATGCTCACTTGCACATCGCTGCGCGCTGGCACGGGCTGGCCTTTCATGCGCGCCACCAGCATTTGCATGCCGGCCGGGGCATTGCGCATGTGGTCTTCGGCGTTGTTGAAGTCGCGGATTTGCCGTGGCACGGGCACCGGGGCGAGCAGCTTCACGCTGGCCAGGGCATGGCGATGCGGGCCCGCACCTGCGCCCAGGCGTTCGATCTCACGGGCGAGCGCCAAGGCGGGTTCTGCGCCGTCCATCAGGGCCAGCATGTCCACCAGGTGCGGGCTGTCACTGCCCTTGTGTTGGCGGTGTGCGGCTTGCAGTGCGAGCACCGTTTGGCTGGCAGTGTCGACCGCGCCAATGACGGTGTGTTGTGAGGCATCGATAAAAGTGGCGAGTTTCATGGGTGTCCTTGGTGCTTATTCGGGTTTGATGTCGGCGGCCGCCACGATGCGGCGGTAGTTGTCGTTGGTTTGGCGGATTTTGTCGGCAAATTGCTCGGGCGTGCCGCCGCCCACTTCATAGCCCGCGGCTTCGAGGCGCGGGCGCACGTCATTGGCCTGAGAGGCTTGTTGGATCCAGCCATTGAGCTGGCGGGTGATGGGCGCACTGAGGCCGCGTGGGCCAAAGTAACCGATCCAGGTGTCGGGCATGGTGGCACCCCCAAAACCTGCCTCTTCCAAGGTGGGGATTTGCGGTGCAGCTTTGGCGCGGCTGGACTCGATCACGGCCAGCGCGCGCAACTTGCCGCTTTGCAGGTGCTGCATGATGGGCCCGAGCACCAAGATGCCCATTTGTACCTGACCACCGAGCAAGTCGGTCAGTGCCGGTCCACCGCCTTTGTAGGACACGTGGATCAGTTGCGCACCGGTGACTTTTTCCAGCATCAAGCCCGTGAGGTGCTGCGAGGTGTTGGACCCTGCGGTCACATAGCCCACTTTGCCGGGATTGGCTTTGGCGTAGGCAATCAGCTCTTTCATCGACTGCACCGGCAGCGCCGGGTTGACCACGATGGCGATGGGTGCACGCGCCGCTTCCAAAATCGGGGTGAAGTCGCGCTGGTTGTCAAAGGGCACGCTTTTGAGCACATGGGGCTGCAAAATTTGCGATGAAAACGCGCTCAACAGGGTGTGGCCATCGGGCGCTGATTTGGCCACCACGTCGGCACCAATGACGCCCGATGCACCGGCACGGTTTTCAATCACCACCGATTGGCCCATCAACTCGGCCAGCTTGATCGACATGGGGCGGTTGAACACATCGAGCCCACCGCCGGGTGCATAGGGCACCACCAGGCGCACCGCTTTGCTGGGGTAGTTTTGGGCCCAGCTGGTACCGCTCAATCCCAGTGCTGCCGCACTGGCCAGCAGATGTCGGCGCTTCATTCCGGTTTGATCCCGGCCGAGACCACGATCTTGCGAAACACCTCGGTGTCGGCTTTGATCGACTGGGTGAACTCGTCAGCGCTTGTGTTTCCGGTGATTTCATAGCCACCGGCCTCCAAGCGCTGCTTGATTTCAGGTGTGTTGATGGCTTGGCGGAATGCGGCATTCAGCCTGTCCACAATGGGCTTGGGCATGTTGGCCGGTCCCAGCACGCCAAACCAGGTGTCGGGCACGGCATAGCCAGGCACGGTCTCGCCAATCGAGGGCACATCGGGCGAAGAGCGGGCGCGTTTGCCTTCAATCACCCCCAAGGCCCGCAAGCGCCCGGCTTTGGCGTGCGGCAAGATGGTCGGCGAGGTGAGGATGACGACCGGGATTTGCCCACCCAGGGCGTCGTTGATGGTGGGGCTGCCGCCCTTGTAGGGCAGGTGCTCCAAGCTGATGTTGGCCATTTGCGCCAACAGCACGCCGCCCAAGTGGTGGGTGGAGCCCACGCCGGTGGTGCCGTAAAACAATTTGCCAGGGTTCTTTTTGGCGTGATCGATCAATTCTTTGATCGAGTTGACCGGCATTGAAGGGTGCACCGCCAAGATGTTGGGGGTGATCGCCACTTGGGCAATCGGGGTGAAGTCTTTCATCGTGTCGTAGGGCACGTTCTTCGAGAAAAACGGCACCAGGTAATGCACGATGGAGGTCAGCACGATGGAGTAGCCATCGGGGCTGGAGCGCGCCACGTTGTCCGCGCCCAAGGTGGCATTGGCGCCAGGCCGGTTGTCCACGATCACCGGTTGTCCCAATATCTCGCTGAGCTTTTGCGCCACCGGTCGCGCCAAGGCGTCCACCGCACCGCCGGGCGCGTAGGGCACCACCAAGCGGATGGGTTTGTTGGGGTAAGCCTGTGACCAGGCCATCAAAGGCGCGCACAGCAAGGCCAGCAGGGTGAGGCGGCGTCGAATCATGGGTCAGTCTCCAGTGAAGGTGTTTGGGGAATAAAGGTCAAGCCGATGCCCACGCGCTCATCGCGGGTCACCGCCTTGGCGGCGCCAGCGCAAGCCACGCAAGGCGTCGCAAACCTGTTCGGTGACCACTTGCGCGATCAAATCGACCTGCGAGGGGCCGATGTCGGTCCATCCAGCGCGCCGAACAACGGTTTCTCGGGCAAAGCGAAAGGCCAAACTTTGGCCCAGCAAGGCGTGAAAGCGCAACACGGTTTCTTGTTGCCCAGGGGGCTCACCGGTGTAGGCCTCGATCAGGCGCGCGCCCACTTGGTGCAAGCGTTCCAGGCAACCTTCGTACAAGATGTCAAAGGCCTTGGTGGGGTGCATTTGCTCTTTCACCACGATGCTGGTCACGGTCAGCATTTCTTGATGGGTGGACAGGCTTGCGCCTATCAGCCGCCCAAACAAATGCAAGTACACATCGGGCGCGCTCGGTCCTTGCGCCAATTGGGCTTCAATCTCATCGAGCAAGGGCCCCAAGCGGTCCAGCAAGGTGTCGCAAATGTGCTGGGCCACGGCGAAGTACAAGCCTTCTTTGTTGCCAAAGTAGTAGGCAATGGCCGAAATGTTTTGCCCGGCGAGCTGGGCAATTTCTCGGGTCGTGGCACTGGCCAAGCTGTTTTCACCAAACACCTGCACACCCGCCCGAATCAAGGCCGCACGCGCAAGCGGACCTCGCCCCAACTCGCTGGGTGCCACGGGTTCTGCGGATGGTGCGGTCGCTATCATGCGCGGACTCTAAATCAATTGATTGACTTAATCAAGCGTCTGGCATAGCATGGCCGCGCAAAGGAGACAGCGCATGACAGAAGCAAGCAAATCGGCATCGGCGCGCGAGTTGAGGCCCTTCAGCGGCTACCACAACCGTCCTGTGCCCAACGACGACAGTTTCATCACCCAGGTTGGCCCCGGCACCCCCGGTGGCGAATACCTGCGTCGTTATTGGCACCCTTTTTTGCTGGCTTCTGAGCTCAAAGACCTGCCTGTGCCCGTGCGTTTGCTGGGCGAAGACCTGGTGGTGTTTCGCGATGGTTCGGGTCAATTGGGTTTGCTGCACCGCCACTGCATCCACCGTGGCACCTCTTTGGAATATGGCATCGTGGCCGAGCGCGGCATTCGCTGCTGTTATCACGGCTGGCACTTTGATGTGGACGGCACGGTGCTCGACACCCCTGCTGAGCCACCCACCAGCCGCATCAAGTCCAACTTTGTGCAAGGCGCGTACCGCGTGCACGAGTGGAAGGGTTTGTTGTTTGCGTACATGGGCCCGGTGGACAACCTGCCTGAGTTTCCGATCTACGACTGCGTGGACAACCCCGATGACAACGAGGTGGTGCCATTTCGCATGAACTTGCCCTGCAATTGGGTTCAAATTGTGGAGAACGGATCAGACCCCATTCACAACGCGTATTTGCATGCCATTGTGGCGGGGCAACAGTTTTCTGCCGCCTTCAAGGTGTTGCCGCAATTGGACTTCCCCGAAACGCCGCTGGGCTTTTTGTCGATGGCCACACGCAAGGTGGGCGACTATGTGTTTGTGCGCTCCAGCGACATCATCTTGCCCAACATGGGCCAGTTTCCGAATGGGGCCAACCGCGTTGATTCAGAAAGCGTGGGCTTGCGCCCCTTCTTGACCCGTTGGGCGGTGGCGGTCGATGACCACAACTCTTTCTACATGGGCTTTGCCCACCTCAACAGCTACAACGCTGGCGTGCGCAAAATGACCCGGGACGACTTTGGGGTGGATCAAATCCCGTTCATTGGCCAAACCCAAGACCGCCCTTATGCCGAGCGTCAACGCGAGCCCGGTGACTTTGATGCGGTGGTGACCCAAGGCGCGGTCGCCAACCGCAAAGCCGAGCACCTGGGCAGCACCGACCGCGGTGTGGTGTTGTTTCGCCGTTTGCTGGCCAATGCGATTCGCACCACGGCCGAGGGAAAAGTGCCGGCGCAGCCGCGATTGATGACCGACAAGCCGGTGAGCACCTATGCCCACGAAGTGGTGATGCGCGTCCCCGCCGACGTGGACTTGGATGACCCGCAGCGCTTGGCCCAGTTTGGCCGCGAGGCGGCGCTGAGCTTTGTCGAGTTTGACCACCTGCCGCCGCAGGAGCGCGAGCGGGCGGTGGAAAAAAAGGTGCGCGACATTTTGCAATCCATGGCCCATGTGGCTGCCAAATAAAACCTGGGAAGGCTGTGATGAACCGCAAAACCGTTCCCCACGGGAATGCGCCCGGCGCCCCAGTGGGCGCTGCCTTGGTGTTGGCTTCAGGCTTGGCATGGGTCAACGGGGTATTGCCCGTTGATTTGGAAACCCCCAGCAAAGCCTTGGCCGAGTCGGTGGAAGAGCAGTCGCGCCAGATCATGCGCAACCTCGACCAGCTGCTGTCAGCCCAAGGCTTGTCGCGTCAACAGGTTCTGGCGGTGACCGTGCACTTGCGCCAAATGAACCGATTTGCGGCACGGTTTGAAAAAGTCTATGCGGGGTTTTTTGAGGCACCCCACATGCCCACGCGTTCCGTGGTTGGGGTGGTGGAATTGCCCCCGTGAAGCCTTGGTGGCGATGGACTTCGTGGTCCACGTGGGATCGTAGAAATTCTCAGTTCATAAAGGAAGCGCAACGTGAATAAATTTGTTTTGGTGGTGGAGTTCGATGTCAAGCCCGAGTGCCTCGACGAGTTCAACCGCTTGATCGACATCAACGCCCATGCCTCGGTGGCCAATGAAGCCGGTTGCTACCAATTTGATGTGGTGCGCGGCATGGAAGACCCGAGCAAAATTTTGCTCTACGAGGTGTACGCCAGCGAAGAAGCTTTCAAGGTGCACATGGGCTGGGCCCACACCCAGACCTTTTTGGCCGCGGCCAAGCCCTTGATCACCCGCCAAGCCGCCACCCGTTGGTTGCGCTCGGTGGCACCCACCGTCAAAGTGGGCTAAAGCCCCACATCCGCCCCTGTTGTCCGTGTTGCCCGCAGCCACCCAGGTGGCGGGCTTGTTATCCTCATTGCCATGCTCGATCTATTTGTGAAATCGGTCACTTGGGAGGCCGAAGGCGTCCATTCCTATGACCTCCGCGCCCCCGACCTGTCGCCTTTGCCCCCCGCCACTGCCGGGGCCCACATTGACTTGGTACTGCCCCAAGGGCTGACCCGCAGTTATTCCCTGTTGAATGCACCCGGCGAGGCTCACCGCTATTGGGTGGCGGTGCAAAAAGACCCGCAAAGCCGGGGCGGTTCGAGCTGGATCCATAAGCAACTCAAAGCCGGTGACCCGATCAAAGTGCATCCACCGCGCAACCACTTTGCCTTGGTCGAAGGCCAAGCCCCGGTGGTGTTGATCGCGGGTGGGATTGGCGTCACCCCCTTGGTGGCCATGGTGGCGCAACTCAACCAGCGCCAAACCCCTT
>JBEDFU010000077.1:0-3348 GCA_041174965.1 Pseudomonadota bacterium
CGCCCCCTCCACGGTACCGGCACCCGTCAGCTACGAGGCCGCCATGCAAGAGCTGGAAGCCTTGGTCGCCGGCTTGGAGGGCGGGCAATTGCCCTTGGACCAGTTGATCGTCAGTTACCAACGTGGCTCCGAGCTGCTGGCTTATTGCCAGGCCAAGCTGCAACAGGTGGAGCAGCAAATCAAGGTGTTGGACGACGGCTTGCTCAAACCCTGGAACCCCAACCCATGACCGCCGCTGACGCCGCATTTCGCCACTGGACCGCCCAATGCCTGGCCCAGGTCGAGGTGGCCTTGTCCGACTGGGTGCCGCTGTCGGCCCCGGCGGGCTTGGGCGAGGCCATGCGCTATGCGGTGCTCGATGGCGGCAAGCGGCTGCGCCCTTTGCTCACCTTGGCCGCCGCCCGCGCCGTTGCCGGTGCCACTGATGTGCCTGCCGCCTTGCGCTCGGCCTGTGCGGTCGAGCTGATCCATGCTTACTCTTTGGTGCACGACGACATGCCGTGCATGGACAACGATGTGCTGCGCCGCGGCAAGCCGACGGTCCATGTGGCCTATGGCGAGGCGCAGGCCTTGCTGGCGGGCGACGCCTTGCAAGCCCTGGCCTTTGAGTTGCTGACCCCCGAAGACGGCAGCGTGGCCCCTGCGGTTCAGGCCCGGCTGTGTGCGGCCTTGGCCCGCGCCGCTGGCCACCACGGCATGGCCGGTGGCCAAGCCATCGATTTAGCCCATGTGGGTTTGGCCATGACCGAGGCAGCCCTGCGCGACATGCATCGGCGCAAAACCGGCGCCATGCTCGAAGTCAGCGTGCACATGGGCGCCTTGAGCGCCGGTGCCGATGGCCCCACACTGGCCTGCTTGCAGCGCTATGCCCAGGCCATTGGCTTGGCGTTTCAAGTGGTGGACGATATTTTGGATGTGACCGCCGATTCGGCCACCCTGGGCAAAACCGCTGGCAAAGACCAAGCCAACGACAAACCCACGTTTGTGTCATTGTTGGGTTTGGCGGGTGCCCAAGCCCAGGCCCAGGCTTTGTTGCAAGACGCCTTGGCGGCATTGGACGCTGCCGTTTTGTCCGATGATGGGGCCTTGCGGGCTTTGGCCCACATGGTGGTGCAGCGCGACCGTTGAGAGGAGAAACCATGCCTACTTTGCTTGAAACCATTGACTCCCCTGCCGATGTGCGGCGCTTGTCGCGCTCGGCGCTGCCCGCCTTGGCCGATGAGTTGCGCGCCTTTGTGCTCGACAGCGTGGCCAAAACCGGCGGCCATTTGAGCTCCAACCTGGGCACGGTGGAGCTGACCGTGGCCCTGCACTATGTGTTCAACACGCCGCACGACCGCTTGGTGTGGGACGTGGGCCACCAGACCTATCCGCACAAAATTCTGACCGGGCGGCGCGATCGCATGGCCAGCCTGCGCCAACTCGGCGGCATCAGCGGCTTTCCGCGCCGCAGCGAAAGCGAATACGACGCCTTTGGCACGGCGCACTCGTCAACCAGCATTTCAGCCGCGTTGGGCATGGCCATGGCCGCCCAGCAAAAAGGCGACAAACGGCATGCGGTGGCCATCATTGGCGACGGCGCCATGACCGCTGGCATGGCGTTCGAGGCACTCAACAACGCCGGCGTGGCCGGGGCCAATGTGTTGGTCATCCTGAACGACAACGACATGTCCATCAGCCCACCGGTGGGCGCGCTCAACCGCTATTTGGCGCAACTCATGAGCGGGCGTTTTTATGCCGCTGCCAAGGACCTGGGCAAGCAAGTGCTCAAAGGCGCGCCCACCCCTTTGTTTGAACTCGCCCGCCGCTTTGAAGAGCAGGCCAAGCACATCGTCACCCCCACCACCTTGTTCGAAAAGTTTGGCTTCAACTACATCGGCCCGATTGACGGGCATGATTTGGACGCCTTGATCCCCACCTTGGAAAACCTGCGCAACCTGCCTGGGCCCCAGTTTTTGCATGTGGTCACGCGCAAAGGCCAAGGCTATGAGCTCGCCGAGCGCGACCCCATTGCCTACCACGGCCCGGGCAAATTCGACCCCAAGGTGGGCTTGACGCCACCCCCCGTGGCCCCCAAAACCACCTTCACCCAGGTGTTTGGCCAGTGGCTGTGCGACATGGCCGCGCAAGACCCCAAGCTGGTGGCCATCACCCCGGCCATGCGCGAGGGCTCGGGCATGGTGGAGTTTCACCGCCGCTTTCCCGACCGCTACCACGATGTCGGCATTGCCGAGCAACACGCACTCACCTTTGCCGCGGGCATGGCCTGTGAGGGCCTGCGCCCGGTGGTGGCGATTTACTCCACCTTTTTGCAGCGTGCCTACGACCAGTTGATCCATGATGTGGCCTTGCAAAAGCTGCCCATGGTGCTGGCGCTGGACCGCGCGGGCTTGGTTGGTGCCGACGGCGCCACCCACGCCGGGGCCTATGACATCGCGTTTTTGCGCTGCATCCCGAATGTCAGTGTGGCGTGCCCGGCGGATGAGAACGAATGCCGCCAACTGCTCACCACCGCCCACCAACAAGACCACACGGTGGCCGTGCGCTACCCGCGAGGGGCGGGCGTGGGCGTGGCCGTGGACCCAGGCTTGAATCCATTGCCCTTTGGCAAAGGCGAGTTGCGACGCTCCGGCAAGGGCGTGGCGATTTTGGCGTTTGGCACCTTGCTGTACCCGGCTTTGCAAGCCGGTGAGGCGCTCAATGCCAGCGTGGCCAATATGCGCTGGGCCAAGCCCTTGGACACCGAGTTGTTGCTCGAGTTGGCCCGCACCCACGAGGCCCTGGTCACGGTCGAAGAAGGCTGCGTGATGGGCGGCGCGGGCTCGGCGGTGATGGAGGCGCTGAACCACGCTGGCGTGACCAAGCCGGTGCTGGCCCTGGCCCTGGGCGACTTTTTCACCGAGCAAGGCGACCCGGCCAAACTGCTGGCCCAGCAGGGCCTGGATGCGCCGGGCATCGAAGCCAGTGTGCGCCAACGCTTTGCCGCTTGGGTGGCACCTGCAACGGCCCCCCTCAAGCTGGTGGGTTGAGCAGATTTCAAACCCTGTGAGTTTTTTTGCATTCGGACAAATTTAGGGAAAACCCGTAACAGGTGTCCTGCATGTGACTGCCTACAATTCACCCTTTCGCTTATCCCTTTGACATTCACTTCCTGGAGACAACAACATGGATCGTCGTTCCGTCATTAAAAACGCAGGCATTGCAGGCGTATTAGCAGCCGGTGTTGCACCGGTCGTCCACGCGCAGCCCACGATTCGTTGGCGCCTGACTTCGAGCTTCCCCAAGGTGCTGGACACTCTGTTTGGTGTCAATGACATCTTTGCCGCCAAGGTGCGCGAACTATCGGGC
>JBEDFU010000078.1:0-6325 GCA_041174965.1 Pseudomonadota bacterium
GCGCCAAGGGGTGCAATGGGCCCGCGTGACCCAACTGCCCCTGATGTTCACTGGCGGTGTGGGTTGGGGGGGCCGCAGCGACGGCCCCACAGAAGCCGAGGTGGCGCAGCGGGTGGCCAAAGACGCTTTTGGTTGGCCCCTGCGCTGGGCCGAGAGCCAGTCGCGCGACACGCAAGAAAATGCCCAACAAAGTTTTCGCATCCTGTCTGCCCAAGGCATTACCCGCATCGGCTTGGTCACCGACAGCTGGCACATGGCGCGCAGCGTGCGCCAGTTTGAACGCGCCGGATTTGTGGTCACGCCCATACCCATGGGTCATCCGGGCCTCAACGGACAGGCCGCTTTGGAGTGGGTGCCCGATGCAGCCGCCCTGAACACATCGCGACAAGTCATTCGAGAGCGCCTGGGCCTGTGGATCGCGCGCTGAGCACATGCCACGGGGCTTCAAGTAAAAGGCCCTTCGCCCCGTTTTCACCCTGATACGGTTCATCCACTGGTGAATCCCCCTGTTCCAGCGACCGAGATCCTCTCGCCCCCGCTGACCACTTTGCGCCCCCGTCTGTTACATTAATAACCAATCAGTCAGTAACAAAGTGACCCCCGATTTAACCCACAAACGCGAGCGGCGAAAAGAGGCCCGCCCCGGCGAATTGCTCGAGGCGGCTTTGCAATTGTTTGTGCAGAAAGGCTTTGCCGCCACCAAGGTGGAAGATGTCGCTGCCCTGGCAGGGGTGTCCAAAGGCACCTTGTTTTTGTACTTCCCCACCAAAGAAGATTTGCTCAAGGCGGTGGTCAGCGTAAACCTGGCCCAGCATTTCCCAGCCTGGAACCAAGCCTTTGAAGCTTTTGAAGGCAGCAGTGCAGAGATGCTGCGTTTCGCGCTGGGCAGCTGGTGGGAAAAAATTGGTTCTACCCCCGCCAGTGGCATATGCAAGCTGATGATCAGCGAGTCGCGCAACTTTCCCGACCTGCTGGCCTTTTACGTGGATTCGGTCATGCGCCCCGGCAACCAACTGTTGTGCCGGATATTGCAGCGCGGCGTGTCCAGCGGCGAGTTTCGACCGATGAACTGTGACGTCGCAGTCCACACCATCGTCGCCCCCATGATTTTTTTGATGATTTGGGAAAACGCCTTGAACGCTTACTCCGACACCCTGACCATGTCGCCCAAGGCATTTTTGGATCAGCAAATTGATGTTTTGCTCCACGGACTGGTGGCGCCTCCCCTCAAGGCCTGAAAACATGAACAAAATCCTGTCAAGAACTTTGGTGCTGGTGGTCGTGGCCAGCGGTCTGGGGGCGGTTTGGTATGTCAAAAGCCGAAGTGCCACACCCCCTGCAGCACCCGTGGTCGTCGAAATGGTTTATGAGTTGGCCCCCAGTGACGTGATGACCCTGAGCAACCGCCCCTTGACAGTGGGTGTGCCATTCACCGGCAGCATCAAAGCTGTGAACAGTGCCGTGATCAAAGCCCGCGTGGCCGGCGAGCTGATGGATTTGTCGGTGCGCGAGGGCGACAGCGTGCGCACCGGTCAGGTCTTGGCGCGCATCGAACCCACCGAATACCTGCGCCGCTTGCAACAGTTCAAGGACCAGGCCGATGCGGCCAAGGCCCAAATTGACATTGCCCAACGCCAATTCGACAACAACAAAGCCCTGGTTGACCAAGGCTTCATCTCGAAAACCGCGCTCGATACTTCGTTGGCCACCTTGCAGGGGGCGCAAGCCACCCACAAGGCGGCTTTGTCTGCGGCCGAAGTGGCTTCCAAGTCCCTGGAGGACGCGGTGCTGCGCTCGCCCATCAACGCCCAGGTGTCGGCGCGCTTGGCCCAGCCCGGTGAGCGGCTGGCGATTGATGCCCGGGTATTGGAGCTGGTGGACCTGAGCCGGGTGGAAATTGAAGTGCCCATGAGCGCGGCCGATGTCTTGGACTTGCGCACCGGCCAAACCGCCCGGGTGCGGGTCGAGGGACAAGAGGTGCCTGTTCCGGCCAAAGTGGCCCGCATCAACCCCAGCACCCAAAGCGGCAGCCGCAGCGTGATGGTCTATTTGTCACTAACGACGCTGCCGGGCCTTCGCCATGGCCAATTTGTGCAAGGCGTGATCGACACCAACCAAGCCCAGGTGCTGGCCGTACCCTTGTCGGCGGTGCGCACCGAGCGCACCCAAGCCTATGTGCAAACCCTGGTCAACGGCAAAGTGGTTTACCGAAATGTCACCTTGGGGCCGCGCGGCCAAAGCGAGGGCAGCAACGACACCTGGGTGGGCATCAGCGGCGCCGATGCGGACAGCACCATCATCAGCGGCGCAGTGGGCAGCCTGCGCGAAGGCCTCAGCGTCAAAGTCAACACACCGACCAAGGCACCCTGAACCATGTGGTTCACCCGCGTCAGTTTGCACAACCCGGTGTTCGCCACCATGATGATGTGCGCCATCGTGGTGCTGGGTTTGTTTTCCTACCAACGCCTGCAGGTGGACCAATTCCCCAATGTGGACTTTCCGGTGGTGGTCATCACCACCGAATACCCGGGCGCCTCCCCCGAAGTGGTCGAGTCCGAGGTCAGCAAAAAAATTGAAGAAGGGGTGAATGCCATTGCCGGCATCAACACCCTGACCTCGCGCAGCTACGAAGGCACATCGGTGGTGTTGGTGGAGTTTCAGCTGCACATTGACGGGCGCAAAGCGGCCGAAGACGTGCGCGAAAAAATTGCCAATCTGCGTCCCCTGTTGCGCGATGAGGTCAAAGATCCCCGGGTGTTGCGCTTTGACCCGGCCAGCAAAGCGGTCTACTCCTTGGCCGTCGTGGCCCAAGCCCCCGCACCTGGCGCCAGCGCCATGTCGGCGGTGGAGTTGACCAATTGGGCCGACCAAACCCTGAAAAAACGCTTGGAAAACGTGCGTGGCGTGGGCTCGGTCAGCTTGGTGGGGGGCACCAAACGGGAGATCAACCTCTTGCTCAACCCCCAGGCCATGGAAGCCTGGGGCGTGTCCGCTGACCAAGTGGTCAATTCGGTGCGCTCAGAAAATCAAAACCTGCCATTGGGCACTGTGCGCTCGAGTCAACAAGAGCGGGTGGTGCAAATCGATGCCCGCTTGAAGCGGCCAGAAGACTTTGGCGCCATCATCGTGGCGCGCAAACCGGCTGGGCCGGTGTATTTGCGCCAAGTGGCCCAGGTGCAAGACGCGGGTCAAGAAGTGGAGAGTTTGGCTTTGTACAACGGCCAGCGCACTTTGCTGATGTCGGTGCAGAAGTCGCAAGACGAAAACACCATTGGGGTGGTCGATGGCTTGAACCAAACGGTCAAAGAGCTGGCCAGCAGCCTGCCCCCTGGCGTGCGGCTGGAGACGGTCAGCGATGGTGCGCGCAGCATCCGGGTGGCAGTGAACAACGTGCGCAAAACCCTGATCGAAGGGGCGATGTTGACGGTGTTGATTGTGTTTTTATTCCTCAACTCCTGGCGCTCCACCGTCATCACCGGCCTGACCCTGCCGATTTCCATCATCGGCACTTTTTTGTTCATGTACATGTTTGGCTTCACCATCAACATGATCACCCTGATGGCCTTGTCGCTGTGTGTGGGCTTGTTGATCGACGACGCCATCGTGGTGCGCGAAAACATCGTGCGCCATGTGCAAATGGGCAAGTCCCCCTACCAGGCCGCCTTGGACGGCACCCAAGAGATTGGTTTGGCGGTGCTGGCCACCACGTTTTCTATCGTGGCGGTTTTTCTCCCGATTGGTTTCATGGGCGGCATCATCGGCAAGTTTTTCCACGAATTTGGCATCACCATCGTGGCTGCGGTGTTGATTTCCATGTTTGTCAGCTTCACCCTGGACCCGATGCTGTCCAGCATTTGGCACGACCCCAGCATTGCTGCGCATGGCGCCAAACCGGGACGCTCTTGGTACGACCGCAGCATTGGCCGGGTCACTGGCTGGTTTGACCACCGCACCCAGGCTTTGGCCGATGTCTACCAACGCACCCTGGCGTGGGCCCTGCGCTTCAAAAAAACCACCTTGACCATTGCCTTGGCCACCTTTTTGACCAGCCTGGGCCTGGTGCCATTGCTGGGCACCGAGTTTGCGCCCAAGGCCGACTTCTCCGAAATCACGGTGAGTTTTTACACCCCGATGGGCTCATCCTTGGAAGCCACCGAGGCCAAAACCTTGCAAGTCGAGGCCATCTTGCGCGAGTTTCCCGAGGTCAGGTACACCTTGTCGACCATCAACACCGGTGTGGCGGCGGGCAAGGTTTACGCCAACATCTTGGTGCGCCTGATCGACCGCAAACAAAGAAGTCGCAGCCTGGACGAGATGATTGGCTTGTTGCGCGCGCGCTTGAGCCGCGTGGCGGGCATCACCGTGACCCATGTGGGCTTGCAAGAGGCCGTGGGTGGGAGCAACAAAGCCATTGAATTTTCCTTGCTCGGACCGGACCAAGCAGAGCTTGATCGCATCAGCCGCCGGGTGATGCAACAACTCCAAACCGTGCCAGGACTGGTCGACATCGACTCCAGCATCAAGCCCAACAAACCCACCATCGAGGTGGTGGTGCGCAAAGACGCCGCCTCTGACTTGGGCCTGACCGTGGCCACCTTGGCGACCCAATTGCGCACCCTGATTGCTGGCACCAACGTGGGCAATTGGCGTGCCCCAGATGACCAAACCTATGACGTCATCGTCCGATTGGCGCCACCATTTCGCAACACCCCCGAGGACTTGGAGCGACTGCCCTTTTCCTTGCCCAATGCTGCCGATGGCGGCCAACGCAATGCCCGTTTGAACCAAGTCGCCCAAGTGGTGACGGCCACCGGGGCCAACCAAATCAACCGGCGCGACCTCTCACGCGAGGTGGCCTTCAGCGGCAATGCCCACCAGCGCTCCAGCGGAGAGGTGTCCAAAGACATTCGGCGCGTGATGGCCGACATTTCCCTGCCCCCCGGTTACCGCTTTCGCATCGGTGGCTCGACCAAAAGCATGGAAGAGTCGTTTTCTTACGCGCTTTCATCGCTGGCTTTGGCGGTGATCTTCATCTACATGATTTTGGCCAGCCAGTTCAAAAGCTTTTTGCAGCCCCTGGCCTTGATGAGCTCGCTGCCACTGACCTTGATCGGGGTGGTGCTCTCGCTGATGTTTTTCCGCTCCACCTTGTCGATGTTTTCGGCCATTGGTTTTGTGATGCTCATGGGCTTGGTGACCAAAAACGCGATTTTGTTGGTCGACTTCGCCATCCGCGCCCGCGAACCCCACTTGGGCGACGACGGCCAAATGCACGCTGGGGTGGGCCGAACCGAGGCTTTGCTGCTGGCTGCCCGGGTGCGCTTGCGGCCCATCATGATGACCACCTTGGCCATGATTTTTGGCATGGTGCCCCTGGCCTTTGCCCTGAGCGAAGGCTCGGAACAACGCGCCCCCATGGGCCAAGCGGTGATTGGCGGTGTCATCACGTCATCCCTGTTGACCCTGGTGGTGGTGCCAGTGATTTACTGCTACATGGACGACTTGGCCCAGTGGGCGCGGCGAACATGGGGCAACCCAGCGCCCCACAACGCCCCCGACCAGGGCGGCGCTTAAAATCAATTGACCAATACCCAGACAGCCCTATGAACCAAGACCAAGCCCGCTTCAACATGGTGGAACAACAAATCCGCACCTGGGAGGTGCTGGACAAAGCTGTTTTGAACGCCTTGATGCACATCAAGCGCGAAGATTTCGTGCCGGCCGATTGCCAAGAGATGGCTTATGCCGACACCGAAATTCCCCTGCCCCATGGCCAAGCCATGTTGCCCCCCCGAATCGATGCCCGTTTGGCCAACGATTTGGCGCTGACCGGCCAGGAGTCGGTGCTGGAGATCGGCACCGGCAGCGGCTACCTGACTGCCTTGCTCGCCCTGCGCGCGCGGCAAGTGCTCAGCCTGGAGGTGCATGCCGATTTGGCCCAACTGGCCCAGCGCCACTTGGCCCAAGCGGGCATCGCCAACGCCCAAGTGCGCTGCGCCGATGGCGCCCAGGGTGCGGCCAGCGACGGCCCTTTTGACGCCATCGTGCTGGGCGGATCGGTCTGCGAAGTGCCCCAAGCCTTGTTGGAGCAACTTGCCATCGGCGGGCGTCTGATCGCCATCGTGGGCGAAGAGCCGGTGATGCAAACCACATTGATCACCCGCAACGCTGGGCAATCTTGGCATTCAAAGGTGCTGTGGGACACTTTGGCCCCCCCCTTAACGGGCTTTGCCCAACCCAGTGCTTTTCATTTTTGACCCCATCCTCCTATCCAGATTGTTGACCGCCTTGCCCAGCGGCCCCCTTTGACCCCCCCAAGGATATC
>JBEDFU010000079.1:0-10544 GCA_041174965.1 Pseudomonadota bacterium
GTTGCGAATGGATTGACCGTTTCAATTTTTTGGGTGCGTGTCTGGCCGCGGGTGCCTGTGCGTTGCTGAGCGTGCTGTTGCTCGTCGAGGTGGTGGCCGCATCGTTCCTGGCCTGGTCGCAACCGTGGGCAGTGGAGTACGCCTCTTATCTGTGTGCCTTTGTGTTGCTCAGCGGCTCGGGCTATGCGCTGCGTTATGGCGCGCACATCCGCGTGGCGATGGTGCTGAACCATTTGCCGTTTCGTTTGGCGCGGGCCCTGGATGTGTTGTGCACCCTGTGTGCGCTGTACATCAGTGGCCTGCTCACTGTCGGCTTGATCGAGCAAGCCTGGCGCAGCCATGTGCGCCACACGGTGTCTTACTTTGTGATGCAAACGCCCATGTGGATTCCCCAAGCTTTTGTGGCGGTGGGTGCCCTCATGCTCTCCCTGGCCTTGTTGGCGCGCCTGTTGCGCTTGGTGATCGGAGACGCCCCCGATTTGGCCGATGACCGCGAAATCGGTCAAGGTGTGGCCGAATGATGATCGCTTCGGTTTTTGTGTTGTTGGTCATGGTCGTGCTGTTGTGCTCGAGCATGTGGATTGGCTTTGCGCTGTTGGGCACCGGCCTGCTGTCGTTGGAGTGGTTTCGCGATGTGCCCATACAGCGCATCCTGGCCCAGGATGTGTGGTCGCGCCTGAACGCCGACGAGTTGGTCACCCTGCCCTTGTTTGTGCTGATGGGTGACATTTTGTTTTTCAGCAAATTGTCGGAGTCATTGTTTCGCGGCATTGCGCCGTGGGTGCAGCGCTTGCCTGGCGGTTTGTTGCACGTCAATGTGATTGGCTGCACGATCTTCGCAGCGGTGTCGGGTTCGTCAGCCGCCACCACCGCCACCGTGGGCCGCATGACCTTGCGCGAATTGCTCAAGCGCGGTTACGACAAAGACATGGCCATGGGGTCCTTGGCCGGTGCGGGCACCATTGGCCTGATGATTCCGCCGTCCATTCCCATGATTGTGTATGGCGTGCTCGCCGATGTGTCCATTTTGGATTTGTTCATCGCCGGTGTGGTGCCGGGTTTGATCATTGCGGTCATGTTCATTGGTTGGATCATGCTGCAAGCCTGGTGGCGGCCCAGCGTGCAACCTGCCGATCCAGAGGTGTACACCTGGGCCCAAAAAATGGATTCGCTCAAAGACTTGCTGCCGGTGAGCTTGCTGATCTTGTCGGTCATTGGCTCGATGTACAGCGGCCTGGCCAGTGTGACCGAGGCCGCAGCCGTGGGCGTGGCGGGGGCCTTGGCCATCTCCGTGGCGCAGGGCTTGATGAGTTGGCGCAACCTCGGTCGCGCCTTGCTGTCCACCGTGCGCACCTGCTCGATGATTGGGCTGATCTTGCTGGGTGCTTTGTTTTTGGCCAAGGTCATGACCATGCTCGCCATCCCGGGTGAAACTGGCGCATGGGTCAAGTCGATGGAGTTGTCGCCCTACATGCTCATCTTCACCTTGTTGGTGGTGTACCTGATCTTGGGCACGGCCTTGGATGGTTTGTCGGCCATGGTGATGACCTTGCCGGTGGTCTTTCCGTTGGTGTTGGCCTCGGGTTTTGACCCGGTGTGGTTTGGCATCTTTTTGATCATCACCATCGAGTTGTCCAATGTCTCACCCCCGGTTGGTTTTAATTTATTCATCATCCAACAAATGACCGGTGAGAGCCAAACCCGGGTGGCCAAATCATCGCTGCCCTACTGCAGTTTGATGCTGGTGTTGATTGTGGTGATGACGGTGTGGCCCGGTCTGATCACGTGGTTGCCTCAGCTGCTCAAGGCCTGAGCGCGCATGCGCGGGCCGCAACCAGCCAAGCACGCTTGCGGGTGAGTCCGCGGCCCTGAACATGCAAGCGCTGTCCCAGTTTTTGGCCCGCCACGCCACCGCCTTGATGCTGGCGGGCGTCGCCACCGGCTTGCTGGCCCAACCCTTGGCCGCCATGGTCTCGCCCTTTGTGCTGTACCTGTCGATGGGGGCCATGTTCTTGTCGGCCTTGCGCATCGACCCGCGCCAACTCAAGGCCTGGGCGCAGCGCACCCGATTGATGGCGGCGGTGTGGGTGTGGACCTTGCTGATCGTCCCCGCCGTGGTGTGGCTGGCCTTGCCCTGGCTGAACCTTCCCGTTTACATGGGCGTGGGTTTGCTGCTGTTGGCGGCCACCCCGCCGATCATTTCGGTCGGCCCTTATTGCGCCTTGCTGGGAACCGATGCCGAGATGCTGTTGACCGTGGTGTTGCCCGCCACCGTGATCTCCATCGTCACCTTGCCCCTGTTTGCCGCCCTCAGCGGGGTGGCCGGCCTGAGCCCCGGCGGCATGTTGATGAATTTGTTGTGGGTGGTGGGCATCTCCCTGGGTGGCGGCTTTGCCCTGCGGATGTGGGCCACGCCCGCGCGCATCGAGCAAAACGCCTCGACCTGGACCTTGTGCATGGTGTTGTTGATGGTGTTCATCGCCTTGGGCGTGACCCACGGCTTGACGGCACAAATCACCCAAGACCCGGCCCAGGTGCTGCAACTGTTGGCCTTGACCGCGCTGTTCAACTTGGCTTGGCAGTGGGCTGGCTGGCTGGTGTTCAAACGCCTGACCGTGCAAGCGGCCATGAGCGTGAGCCTGATCAGCGGCTTTCGCAACGTGGCCGTGTTGCTCGGCCTGGTGCTGGGCCATGTGTCCGCCGATTTGCAGTTGATGCTGGTGATGGCCCAAATTCAGTTGTTTGTGCTGCCATCGGTGATGAAGTTTTTTTACCTGCGCATGGGCTTGTCGCCCACCCCCTGAACGCATTTTCTGGAGCCTGCCATGAACCCACACGCCACACCCCCGACCGACAACCCCTTGACCGCTTGGGCGCAATTGGTGTGCCGCTCGCGCTTTGAAAACCTCAGCCCACTGGCCGTGGCCAAAGCCAAGGTGTTTTTGATGGACACCCTGGCCTGCGGTGTGGCCGGTCGCACCGGTCCGCATGCCCATGAATTGGCGCTGGCCGCCCAGCAATGGGGCCAGGGTGACGAAGCCGTGGTCTGGGGCTCGCACCTGCGTGCACCTGCGGCGCAAGCGGCGGTGATCAATGGCTACCGCATCCACGCCCTGGAGTGGGACTGCGTGCACGAACCGGCCGTGGTTCACCCGATGGCCGCTTTGTTGCCCGCCTTGTTTGCTTTTTCAGAGCGCAGTGCCGCCGCCGGTCGACCTGTCAGCGGCAAACAGTTTTTGCTGGCCATGAGCATGGGTGTGGAGATCGCGGCCACCTTGGGTGCGGCGTCCAAATCGGTGATGCGGTTTTTCCGCCCCGCCACCTGCGGTGGCTTTGGTGTGGTGGCGGGTTTGGGCGTGCTGGCCGGCTTGGACGAGGCCACGGTGTTGAATGCCTTTGGCATCCAGTACGGTCAAACCTCGGGCACCATGCAAGCGCATGTGGAAGGATCCATGCTGCTGGGCTTGCAAGTGGGCTTCAACGGTCGCGCGGGTTTGACATCGGTGGACTTGGCCATGGCCGGCATGACCGGCCCCCAAGACATCCTCACGGGCCCTTATGGCTACTACACCTTGTTTGAAACCGAGCACGACATAGCCCACTGGTGGCCGCAACTGGGCCAGCAGTGGCACATCACCGAGTTGTCGCACAAGCCCTTTCCCAGTGGTCGCCTGACCCATGCAGCGGTGGATGCCGTGCAACAAGCCGTGGCCGCCCTGAACTTTGGCCCAGCCGATCTCAAGGCCATGCATGTGGGTGCGCCGCCCCTGACTTACCGCTTGGTAGGCCGACCCGACATCCCCAACCCCAAACCCAACTATGCGCGTTTGTGCATCCCTTACGTGGTGGCCGCCACCTTGTCGCACGGCACCTGCACACCTGCATCATTTGCCCCGCGGCATTTGTCTGACCCCGCCTTGCATGCTTTGGCCAGCCGGGTGCAGGTCAGCCTCAACGCCAACCCCGACGTGAATGCCCTGTGGCCGCAACAAATCCGCATCGAACTCCACGACGGCCGGGTGTGGGAGAAAGAAATCCTCACCCCCATTGGCCACCCCGACAACCCGCTGAGCGATGCCGCTTGCCAAACCAAGTTTCAACACTGCTGGGACATCGCGGGCATGCCGCAAGCCCAGGGCGATGCACTGCTGGATCTGATCCACCGCTTGGAGTCGGTGGACGATGTGGGCGCCCTCACCCGTTGCTTGGTGCACGCCGCTTGAGGCGTTCCCCTCAGGGCAAGGTTTGCCAGGTTTTGCGCGGTGGGGATTTGACCTCCAACTGCTCGCAATCCTCCAAGGCTTCGCTGAAGTGGTCGACCCCTGGGGGGTGGATCCAAGACGTGCCGGCTTCGGCGATGAATTCCTCACCACCAATCACCAAGCGCAAGCGGCCACGGATGAGGTAGGCCACGGTTTCGTGGTCCATGTGTTTGTGCACCGGGTCGATCAAGCCCTTTTCGCGAAACACGTGCAGCATCAAAATTTCGTTGCCCACCATCATGCGGCGCACCTCAATATTGCCTTGCGGTTTCGCACCCTCCACCGAAGCCAAACGCTCCGGGGGAATTTGGTCTCGCACCGAAAAAAAGTCTTGGCTCAAAGCCATCAAACGGGAGGGATCTGTCATGGCAAGTTCTCCTGTGGGGGTGGCAAGGTGGGTGCCACCGGGTTAAAAAACAGTCGGCTTGAAAAAGTTGGTCATCACGACTCCATGCGGTGGGCCTGCGCCATCAAATCGTCACGCCACATCGGATGCGCCACACGGGCGATGGCCTGGGCGCGCTCGCGCGGGCGCAGGCCATGCACATGGGCCACGCCATGCTCGGTGACCAAGCAGTGGTAGTCCTGCCCCATCAAAGTGGGCGGGCGATGCGCATCCAATTCAAACACGATGCTGCTGCGCTGCGCGGGGCCATACACGGAGCGCATGGCGATCACGGCCAAACCTTTTGGGGCCTGCATTGCCCCCTGGGCAAAATTGGGCAAGCCCCCGGGCAACGACATGCGCCGTGGGCCCACCCATTCGGCATTGACGCGGCCCATCAAGTCCACCTGCAAGGCGCTGTTGATCGCGCAAAACCCATCCATCTGCGCCAACACCTGTGGCCCATGGGTGACATCACAGGGGTGCATTTCCACCGCCGGGTTGCGGTGCATGTAGCGATACAAGTCGGCGGAACCTCCGGCCATGGTGGACACGCTCACGCCGGGCTTGAAGCGCTTGGTGCAGTTGTCCACCACGCCCGCATCGATCAATGCGCGCATGCCCTCGGTGAAGATGCCGGTGTGCAAGCCCAGGTGGCGCAAATGGCCAAGCCGGGCCAACACCCCCTCGGGCAAAGAGCCCATGCCAATTTGAATCACCGCCCCATCGCGCACCAAGCCGGCCACATGGTCTGCGATGCGCTGATCCACCGCATCCGGCGCCAGCAACTTGGCGGTTTGAACGGCGTGGTTGGCAGGCACAAACCAATCGATGCGCTCGGCTGGAAACCGGCTGTGACCACAGGTGTCGGGCATGTGGGGGTTGATCTCCGCCACCACACACCGCGCATCTTGCAAGGCGGCATGCATGTGATCAACGCTCACACCCAGTGAGACCATGCCATCGGCATCCACCGAAGAGACTTGGAGCATCAATACATCTGCACGCAAGGCCCCAGAGGTGAACAAGGCGGGCCACGCCGCCACGGTGTGGCGCAGCAAGTTCAGTCTATCGGCCAGGGCCGCTGGGCGCAGCGCCAATCCGGGCATCAAACTGTCCACTTGCAAATGGGCGAGAGAATCTTCGCTGGCGTACGGCGCCTCCCCCATGGGCATGGTGGCCAACACCCGCACCCCATGCAGCGCAGGGGCATGCTCAGCCAACATCTGCGCCAACAGGGGTGGCTCGGCATGTCCCGAGTGCAAGACGACACGGCCGCCCCCAGACAGCGCATCGATCAAGGGGGCCATGGAGCGAAGTTCTTGCACGGGCGAATCCCTGCCGAAGGTCAGGCAGCCGCTGGCCGCACGCTCAGCTCACCAGGTCCAAGGCTTGCTGGGCATAGGTGTGGCTGATGCGGCGGTTCAGCACCGGGTCATGCAAGGTGAGCCGCATTTTTTCAGCCCAGCGGATGCCCTTTCCCTGTGCATTCGGGATGGCACCCAAGGTGCCACACAACATCACACTGCCTTCAGCGGCCTGGCCCGCAGGCCAAAAACCATCGCGCAGGCTTTGCAGCGGGCGAATGGCGCTGAGCAAGCCCTTTTGGTAAGTGACCCATTGGCCGCCTTCCCAAATCTCAGACTGCAATTGCAATTGGTCTTGGTGGTTTTGCACCTCTGACCAACGCCACACGGTGGGCGCCACGGGCTTGGCACACATTTGTTTGGACACGGCCACCGAATAACTCTCCACCTCGCGGTCGGTGTGGTCCGACCCCAGGCCCAGCCACCATTGGCCTTGGGCCATGAGCAGCATGGGCTCGGCTTCACCACTGGCGCCCAGGCCCAGGGTTTCGATGCTGGGGGCGGTGGTCAGCAGCGCCGCGCTGGCGCGGTAGTACAGCGGCACTTGGCTGGGGCGGGCAATGCCCAGCGCTGCCAACTCTTGGATGTGGTGCTCAATCGCCTCGGCATTGCGCCCCGTCCAACCGGCGATGACGAATTGGCTCGGCACCACGGTCAAGGTGACGGGCGCCGATGAGGCGGCGTTTCCCGCAGGGGCGATGGTGAAGTGCAAAGCAGGGTTCATGGGCAATTGGACCTGTTACATCAATTGAGCGGGCAACCACAGGGCAATGGCCGGAAACACCATCAACACCAAAATGGCGAACATATAAACCACCAAGAAGGGCATGACGCCCACAAACACATCGGTGATGGGCCCGGGTTGTCGTCGCATGCCTTGCAGCACGTATAAGACCGTGCCATCGGGTGGGCTGATCATGGCAATTTCCACCAACATGGTGATGACCACGCCGAACCAAATCGGGTCATAACCGAGCGCCACAACCACCGGGAACAACAAAGGAATGGTGGTGATGACCATGGAGATGCCCTCCATGAAGGTGCCCAAGGCCAGGTAAAAACCAATGATCACCAACATGATGGCCCAACCCGGCAATGGCAAACCAGTCATGAACTTGGCCAGCATTTGCGGAATGCCCAACGACGACAAAATGTAGTTCAGCAAATACGCGCCAAACAAAATCAAAGCAATCATCGAGGTGGTGCGCGCCGTTGAATCCATGGACTCGCGCAACATCTGCCAATTCAGCTTGCGATCGACCAGGGCCAGCACGATGCTGCCCGCCACACCCAATGCCGCCGACTCGGTGGGCGTGGCCCAACCGGCATAAATGGTGCCCAAGACCAAGCCAATGAGCAACAAGGTGGGGAACAGGTCAATCAAGCTCAACAGCTTGGCCGACAACGTCAAAGACGCATTGTTTTCGGCGGAAATTTTGAGCTTGACGCTGTAGTAAAAAATCACCGCCAAAAACAACACCACCACCAACACGCTGGGGCCAATGGCGGCCAAATACAAGGCGCCCACAGAAGTCTCGGTGATCAGCCCATAGATGATGAAGGTGATGCCCGGTGGGATCAGGTTGCCCAAAGCCCCACCCGCCGCCAAAGAGCCCAAGACCAATTTGGGCGGGTAATGGCTTTTCTCAAAATACGGCAAAGCCACCGAGCCCATGGTCGCGGCGGTGGCCACGCTGGACCCGGCGATCGCCGAAAACACGCCGCAAGACATGATGTTGGTGTGCAACAAGCCGCCCGGCAAACGGCCCACCCACACATTCAAGGCGCGGTACAACCGGTCCGACAAACCGGCGCGCAACATGATTTCGCCCATCAGCAAAAACAAAGGCACCGAGACCAACACAAAGTTGGTGGACGGTGCCCACAGCATTTCGCCAATGAAGTTCCAAAACGGCCGATCGGACAAACCAAAACCGGCCAGCAAGGCCAACACCGCCAAGGCGGCACCGATGTACACGCCCCCGGCGAAAAAGGCCACAAAGGCCAGCACAACGGCCATCAATGCCCACCACGGCACGGCTTGTGACACCTGCACAGCCGCACCGCCACCCATCAAGGAAGACACGCCAATGACCAGCGCCAACAACAGGACAAATACAGCAGCAATCATGCGCGGCCCGTTGCCTTTGAAGGGGCCTGGGATTCGGCCACAGCCCGCAAGGTTTCGGCGGCCTCCTCTTCATAGTTGCGCGCATTCAGCATTTGGTCCATTTTTTCGGGTTGATTGCCCCACCACAACACCAAGCTGCGGCACATGATGGCCACGGTGGCGATCAAAAACAAACCAAAGCCCAAAGCCCACAGGCCCTGGGGAATGATCAAGGGCACGCGCATGCTGGACAGGTCGGTGGAGCCAAAGGTCCACGAATCCAAGGCAATGGAGAACGACCCCCACACAAAAAACGCCACCGCCACCAGCAAGCAACTCAAGGAAAACAGGTGCAGCCAGGTGCGCCAGCGCAGAGGGAATTTTTGGATCAACACATCGATGCGCACATGGGCACGTTCGTACAAGGCACCCGCCATGCCCCAACTCATGCCCACGGCCATCAGGTAGCCCGACATTTCGGTGGTGGCGCCGCTGGAAAAACCCAGCAAGCGCCGCGCCACGATGTCAAAACAAATCAACGCGGTGATGGCCAAATAGCACAGACCCGCCATCGACATGGCGTGGCGATTGAGCCTGGCTATCAGGTCAAACACTTCAGCGGCCAAGCACTGGCTTGACGCCGGTGATGGGCTCAATCACCTCTTTGTACACATTGGCACACCGGTCACCGCAACGCTTGAACCAACCGGGCAACACATCTTCCGACAGCTCTTTTTGCAGGGTGGCCACGATGTTGGCGGGCGCCTTGATTTCAATCATGGGGCGCTTGAGCAAGGTGTGCAATTTGCACTGGTTGGCACGGCCCAGGTTGCAGGCAATGCCATCTTCGGTGGACTCGGTGCCCATGTTCCACTGCGCTTCTTGCACCGCGTTGAAGGTCTTTTCAAATTCGGCGCGGATGGCGGGCTCGAGCTTGTTCCACCAGGCCAGGTTCACAAAATAGCCCGAGGTGGACCAAGACAAGGGGAAGTTGTACAAATGGGTGGTGACTTCGGTCCACTTGGCACCGTTGCCAGAGCCCGCACCGGTGATGCCGCAATCGACCGTGCCACGCTCCAAAGCGGTGTACACCTCGCCAAAGGCGATGGACACCGGCTGGCCACCCAGGCCCTTGATCAAATCACCGGCCGAGGGGCCGTTGGTGCGCACCTTCAAGCCCTTGAGGTCTGCCAATGACGCAATGGCTTTGCGGCAAAACAGCATCTGCCCCGAAAAAGGATAGGTGGCGATCAGCTTGATGCCCATGCGCTCGAGTTCTTTGTTGGCCACCGGCATCATGGCGTCGGCCACACGGCGGGCCTGCTTGACGTCGGCATTCATGCCGGCCAAATCAACACCATCCAAAATGGGCACATCACCCGACACCGTGGTCAACGGGGCGGCCGCGATGTCGACTTGGCCAGAACGCACCAAACGCAACACTTCAGGCCCGCTCACATTGCGCTCGGGCCAAGAGGCCAGCACCATCTCGACACGGCCATTGGTGGCCTTGGCAATGCCATCGCGCAGCAGGGGCTGGTCCACCCGGGTGTACTGGGGAATGTTGGGCGAGGCTTGGGTGATGGCTTGGACGGTGATTTTTGCGCCTTGTGCCGCCGCTTGGGAGGCAAAGGTCAAGGCCACCAAGGCGCTGAGCAAAGCAGGGGAAGCTTTCATGGGAACTCCTGTGATGAAGAAATCAATGGGACATGAGTTGGTGATTCAGCAAATCAGTGACCAACATGGCGCCCGGCGCATGGGTGATCACCATGGGCAATTGGGCTTGTTGAACCACGGCTTGGGGTGTCACCCCACAAGCCCAAAAAACCGGCAACTCGTCGGGCAAGACCTCGGTGGCGTCGCCATAGTCTGGGCGCATCAAGTCCGCAATGCCCAAGTCATGGGGAAGCCCGATGTGCACCGGCGCGCCATGCACCCGGGGCAAGCGTGCCGTGATCTGCACCGCCTCAATGGCCGCCGCAGGCTTCATGGGGCGCATGGAAACCACCAAAGGGCCTTGGAACACGCCCACCGCTTGGGTGGGCACATGGGTTTTGAACATGGGGACGTTTTTGCCTTGCTGCACATGCCGCAAGGGGATGCCCGCATCCATCAAGGCGCTCTCAAAAGAGAAAGAGCAGCCAATCACAAAGCTGACCCAATCGTCTTGCCACAGGTGGCGGATGTCGGCCACCTCTTCGCTCAACACGCCGTTGCGCCAGACCCGGTACATGGGCAAGTCAGATCGGATGTCGATGTCTTCGCCCAAATTCGGGAAGGCAAAGTCACCCGGTGCGGCCATGCCCAACACCGGACAGGGCTTGGGGTTGAGTTCGCAAAAGCGGGCAAAGTCGTCGGCGTGGGCTTTGGGCAAGATGACCAAATTGCCCTGCACATGGTCACCCGCCAAGCCCGAGGTG
>JBEDFU010000080.1:0-2895 GCA_041174965.1 Pseudomonadota bacterium
CGACGTTTAGCCAGTTCTTCATCGCTGACCAGCAATTGGATGCGACGTTCAGGCACATTCAACTCGATCATGTCGCCGTTGTGAACCAAAGCCAGCGTGCCCCCAGCCGCAGCCTCGGGCACGGCATGTAACACCACGGTGCCGTAGGCTGTGCCGCTCATGCGGGCATCGCTGATGCGCACCATGTCGGTGATGCCTTTGCGCAGCACCTTGGGCGGCAGCGGCATATTGCCCACCTCGGCCATGCCGGGGTAGCCTTTGGGGCCGCAATTCTTCAGCACCAATACGCAGTTTTCGTCCACGTCCAGGTTTTCGTCGTCGATGCGGGCGTGGAAATCGTCGATGTTTTCAAACACCACGGCGCGACCGGTGTGCACCATCAAATGCGGTGAAGCCGCGCTCGGTTTGATGACCGCGCCGCGCTCGGCCAGGTTGCCTCGCAGGATGGCAATACCTGCTTTGTCTTTGAAGGGTTTGTCAAACGGCTTGATCACCCGCTCGTCGTAATTCACCGCCTCGGCCATGTTGTCAGCCACGGTGTGACCGCTGGTGGTGACGATGCTGGTGTGCAACAAATGGGCAATTTCTTTCATCACCACTTGCAAACCACCGGCGTAGCAAAAGTCTTCCATCAAATGGTCGCCAGAAGGTTGCAGGTTGAGCAAACAAGGCAACTCAGACGCCAATCGGTCGAAGTCATCCACGCTGAGTGGTACACCTAAGCGTCCAGCGATAGCGATCAAGTGCACCACTGCATTGGTTGAGCCGCCGATAGCGGCCAGTGTTTTGATGGCGTTTTCAAAGGCTTCGCGTGTGAGAACACTGGAGAGCTTTTGGTCGGTATGCACCATTTCCACAATGCGTCTGCCTGCGTTGCGTGCCAGCACATTGCGGCGCCCGTCCACAGCGGGGTAGGCGGCGTTACCCGGCAGCCCCACGCCCAATGCCTCCACCATGCAGGCCATGGTCGACGCTGTGCCCATGGTCATGCAGTGGCCGTGGCTGCGGTGCATGCAACTTTCAGCTTCGAAGAAATCGGCGAGTTTGAGTGTGCCGGCGCGCACTTGCTCGCTCATGCTCCACATGCCTGTGCCCGAACCCAATTCTTGGCCACGCCATTTGCCGTTGAGCATGGGCCCGCCGCTGACGCCAATGGTGGGCAAATCGACGCTGGCCGCGCCCATGATGAGCGAAGGGGTGGTTTTGTCACAACCCATGAGCAGCACCACGCCATCGATGGGGTTGCCGCGGATGCTTTCCTCCACATCCATGCTGGCCAGGTTGCGGTAGAGCATGGCGGTTGGGCGTAACAAAGTTTCTCCCAACGACATGACGGGAAACTCCAGCGGAAAACCACCGGCTTCGTAAACGCCGATCTTGACTTGCTCAGCGAGTGTGCGGAAATGTGAATTGCAAGGGGTGAGTTCACTGAAGGTGTTGCAGATGCCGATCACCGGACGGCCATCGAACTGGTCGTGCGGCACGCCTTTGCCTTTGACCCAACTGCGGTAAGCAAAACCGTCTCTGTCTTGGCGACCAAACCATTGTTGGCTTCGGAGTTCTTCTGGTTTTTTCTTGCGCGTCGGTGTCGTCATTGCGGGCCTGTGGTGAAGATGCGGTGTGTGCCTATACTACCTTCGGCAGGGCTAACCTCGGCGTGGTGTTTACACGGAGCCCAGTCTCAAAGGAGTCAACATGATAGATATTTTGCGCGTCACCAATTTGGCCTCCGGTTTGATGTCTGAATTACAAGCCAACTATCTTGTGCACGACAGAGACCACATCACCGACCCCAGTGCGCTCAGCCGAATTCGTGCGATGGTGGGAGGCGGCGACGCGGTGATCGACAAAAAGTTGATGGCCCTTTTTCCTGCGCTCGAATTCATTTCTATTTGTGGCGTCGGCTACGACGGTGTGGATGTGGCTGCTGCCAAAGAACGCGGCATCCAAGTGGCGCACACACCTGGCGTGCTGAACGACGACGTGGCCGACTTGGCCTTGGGTTTGATGTTGTCGATTGCGCGCCGCTTGCCGCAAGCCGATAAATTTGTGCGCAACAGCGATTGGGTCGAAGGCCCTTTCCCTCTCAGCAGCAAGATGAGCGGTGCACGTTTGGGCTTGATTGGCATGGGGCGCATCGGTCAGGCGATCGCCAAGCGCGCTTTGGCGTTCGACATGTCTATTGCCTACACCTCTCGCAACAAAGCAGCGAGCGTCAGCTACGCCTATTTCCCCTCAGCCAAGGAATTGGCCGCGAATGTCGACTACCTGGTGGTCATCACGCCAGGGGGCGCGGCCACCAAACATTTGGTGAATGCAGAAGTGTTGTCGGCATTGGGCCCTAAAGGGTATTTGATCAATGTGGCGCGAGGTTCGGTGGTGGACCAAGCCGCCTTGATTGACGCGGTGCAAAAGAAAACCATTGCCGGTGCGGCGCTGGATGTGTTTGCAGAAGAGCCTCGGGTGCCCGGCGAATTGCGTTTGGCGCAAAACACTGTGCTGACACCGCATATCGGCAGTGCCACCCAACAAACACGCCAGGCCATGGCCGATTTGTGCTTGGCGAATATGGCGGCTTATTTCGAAGGCAAACCGATACCTGCTTTGGTGCCGGAATGCGCTTGATCAGCGTTCAGCGGCCGTAACCGCCGCCACCGCCGCCGCTTCGCTTGGGGCCACCGCCGCCGAAGCCACCGGGTTTACCGCCTCCGCCACCGCCGCGACGTTTGTTGCCGCCGCCACCGCCACCACGGTTGTTGCGGCTGAGTAAATCGACAGAAGTCATGGTGGGGTCAGGTTGACGGCCTGCGCCGCCACCAGATTTGTGGCCGAACGCATTCACGCCACTTTGTGTGCCCAAGTGGGCATTGGCGCGTGGTTGGAAATCATCTTCAA
>JBEDFU010000081.1:0-3633 GCA_041174965.1 Pseudomonadota bacterium
GCGATGCGCAGTTCAAGGCCGTGAGCCAAGCCTGGCAAATCGGCAAGGACATGGGCATGATCGCCAACGTGCCCGACCTGCGCGCCTTGGTGTGGGACAAAACCCTGCGCGCGTGAGCGTCAGCGCCTTCCACACCACGCCCGCCACCGGGCTGTCGTTGCCCACACGCCAGCGCCTGTGGGCCTGGGGCTTTGTGGCGGTGTTGGCCCTGGCTTGGTGGGCTTCGCAAGGCCGTGTGCCGGTATACATCTTGCCGCCACCGGCCGAGGTGGCGCGGGCCATGGCCTCGTTTGCCACCAACCCCCAACGCCTGGGTCACCTGGCGGTGACGCTTCTGCACATTGGTTCGGCGATCGCCATCTCGTTTGTGTTGGGCGCGGCCATGGCCTTTGCAGCGCATGCCTGGGGTTGGAGCGCCGCCTTGATCCACCGCCGCCTGAGCCCGTTTTTGAGTGCGTTTTCCGGCATTGGCTGGACCTTGCTGGCGGTGATTTGGTTTGGCGTGTCCAGCACCACGGTGGTGTTCACCATCGTGGCGGTGTTGCTGCCGTTTGCCCTGGTCAACCTGCGCGAGGGCTTGCTGGCCCTGGACAAAGAGCTGCTGGAGATGGGCCGCAGCTTTGGCCGAGCCCCGTTGCGCCACTGGCGACTGCTCACCTTGCCAGCGCTGGTGCCGTTTGCTGCGGTGACTTTGCGCATCATGTTTGGCGTGGCCTGGAAGGTGACCCTCACCGCAGAGCTGTTTGGCGGTGGCCAAGGTTTGGGTTACCTGATCAATGTGGCACGCCAAGACTATGACACGGCGATTTTGTTTGCCGTCATCTTGCTCATCATTGGCTTTGTCAGCCTGGCCGACCGCTGGGTGTTTTTGCCCCTCGAAAGGTATTGCACCCGCCAATTTGGGGTGGCCGCATGAAAACCCGCTTTTCCAACACCTTGGCCAATGGCGTGGTGCTGCTGGTCTTGCTGGCCTGGTACCTGTGGGCCCAAACCCTGCCCGAGTACGTGTTGCCCGGCCCCCAAGCGGTGGCACTGCGCCTTTATGCGCTGTTCACCGACCCGCAGTTTTTGGGCCACACCCTGGCATCCACCTTGCGCATCTTGTTGGCGGTGGTGTTGGCCCTGGTGAGCGGCGCTGCACTGGCTTTGATGGCACGGGCCTGGCCCAGTTTGGACGGCATTGTCAGCGGCGTGCTGCAACCGTTTTTCAACGCCTTCCCCTCGATTGGCTGGGCCATCTTGGCGGCCATTTGGTTCCCGCCGGGGCACTTTGCCATTGTGTTTGTGCAACTCGCCATCTTGATCCCGTTTTGCCTCATCAGCATCGGCGAGGGCTTGCGCCAGATGGACCGCGAAATGCTGGAGATGGCCACCAGTTTCACCCGGTCGCGCACACGATTGGTGTGGCAAGTGGGCCTGCCGCTGATGCTGCCGTTTGTGATGGGTGCGCTGCGCATCGCCTACGGCGTGGCCTGGAAAATCGCCCTGGTGGCCGAACTCATGGGCTCGACCTCAGGGCTGGGTTTTCTGATGCTGCGCGCCCAAGGCTCGGCCGACATCACCACCGTGGTGGCCGCCTGCCTGGCCATCGTGCTGCTGTTTTATGCGGGTGAAAAACTGCTGATCGACCCGCTGGCGCGGCGCTTTGCAGCCAAATGAAAAGTGTGAAGTCTGCCGATACGCCGGATTCTGTGCACTTTGGTTGCCCAAAGCGTGACCGCCATTGATCTGGGCCGGGGGTCGCCCACCCGGCTCGGTGCCACCTACCCGCCCACTCGGCCCGCGGAACCACGGGTGGACGCCTTGCGGCGCCCGATGGGCCTACTTGGTGTTGCTGCGCGCAGAGATTGCCCGTTTCACCCGCACTCAAGCGGCTCGTCTCTGTTGCTCTGATCCTCACCTCGCGGTGGAGAGGTGTTACCTCCTGCGCCGTCCTGTGCAGTCCGGACGTTCCTCCAGTGCGGTGTTTCCACCCAACGCTTGCGCGCTGGCCTTGCGGCTTGCACCAGCGGCGGCCTGGCAGACTTCACCGGTGCATTATCCGCCCAGCCCGATAATGCGCGCTTCTCTTGTCCTTGCCCGATGACCACGGGCCGCATGGCCATGATCCGCATCACCGAACTCAAGCTCGCGCTCGACGCCGCCTTTGACCCGCCCGACGCGGCCTCCTTGCCCCCGCTGTACCCGCCAAGCCTGCCCGCGCTGGTCGCCCGCACCTTGGGCGTGAACCCCGCTGACATCGCGCATTGGCAGGTGTTCAAACGCAGCTTTGATGCGCGCAAAGCCAAGCTGCAAGTGGTCTACATCGTGGACGTGCAATTGCACAGCGAAGCCGCGCACGCCGCCTGCCTGGTGCGCCACGCGGGCAACCCCCACATTTTTGCCAGCCCCGACATGGCTTGGCAGGCACCAGTCCAGGCGCCTGCCGACTGGGCCCACCACGATGGTGAGCGCCCGGTGGTGATTGGCTTTGGCCCGTGCGGCATGTTTGCCGCCTTGGTGTTGGCGCAAATGGGTTTGAAGCCCATCGTCATCGAGCGCGGTCGCCGCGTGCGCCAGCGCACCAAAGACACCTGGGGCCTGTGGCGCAAGCATGTGTTGCAAGCCGAGAGCAATGTGCAATTTGGCGAGGGGGGTGCCGGCACCTTCAGCGACGGCAAGCTGTACAGCCAGATCAAAGACCCGCGCCATTTGGGGCGCAAGGTGATGGCCGAGTTCGTGCGCTTTGGCGCCCCCGAAGAAATTTTGTGGGCTGCGCATCCGCACATAGGCACCTTCAAGCTGGTCAAGGTGGTGGAGAACCTGCGCGAGCACATCATCAGCCTGGGCGGTGAGATCCGCTTTGAGCAACGCGTGACCGACATCGAAACCGAAGACGACCCACAAGGCCAGCGCATCGTCGGCTTGCAAGTGTTGGATGTGGCCACTGGCCAAAGCCACGCCCTGCCCGCACAGCATGTGGTGCTGGCCTTGGGCCACAGCGCCCGCGACACCTTCACCATGCTGCACCGCCATGGCGTGGCCATGCAGGCCAAACCGTTTTCGCTGGGTTTTCGCATTGAGCACCCGCAAGGCGTGGTCGACCGCGCGCGCTGGGGCGCACACGCCGGTCACCCCATGCTGGGCGCGGCCGATTACAAACTGGTGCACCACGCGCGCAATGGGCGCAGCGTCTACAGCTTTTGCATGTGCCCGGGTGGCACGGTGGTGGCCGCCACTTCTGAGCCAGGCCGGGTGGTCACCAATGGCATGAGCCAATACTCGCGCAACGAGCGCAATGCCAACGCGGGCCTGGTGGTGGGCATCGACCCGCGCGACCACCCCACCGACCCGGCCTTGTTTGAGGCCCTGCTCGGCCCGGTGCGCATGGACACCGCCGACGCCACCGGCGGCTTTCACCCGCTGGGCGGGGTGGTGTTGCAGCGCCAATGGGAGAGCCGCGCTTATGAACTGGGCGGCCACGACTACAGCGCCCCCGGACAGTGCGTGGGCGACTTTGTGGCGGGCCGCGCCAGCACCGGTGTCGGCGGGGTGGAGCCGTCTTACCAACCCGGCGTGCGCTTTGGCAGCCTCGACTCTGCCCTGCCCACCTACGCCATCGATGCCTTGCGCGAGGCCATCCCGGCGATGGCG
>JBEDFU010000082.1:0-4389 GCA_041174965.1 Pseudomonadota bacterium
AGCGCCCAAGTGGCGTTTCGCTTCAACTCCTTCATTGGCCTGGCCCTGGCCGAGCGCTTGGCCGGTGCCCAAGGGCTGCAATGGATCGCGGTGCTGATTGGGGTCTGCGTGCCCATTTTGAACATCGCAGCGGTGTGGCCGATGGTCGGTGGCGGTGGGCGCCAATTTGCCCAAGAGTTGATGCGCAACCCCTTGGTGGTGGCCACCGTCAGCGCCTTGGCGTTCAACCTGATGGGGGGCACTTTGCCCGACTGGCTGCTGCCCACCACGTCGCGCATCGGCTCGGCCTCCATCGCTTTGGGCCTGATGGCCGCCGGGGCGGGCTTGCAGTTGAGCCAATTGGGCTTGGCACCGCGCTTGAGCGCGGGCGTGCTGCTGATCAAACACCTGCTCATGCCCGTGGCGGCTTGGGGCATCGTGCGCTTGGCCGCGCTGGACGACACCCAGGCCTTGGTGCTGATGGCTTTCTCCGGCCTGCCCACGGCCTCGAGCGCTTATGTGCTGGCCGCGCGCATGGGCCACAACGGACCCTTTGTCGCCGGCTTGGTCACCCTGTCCACGCTGCTGGGCATGGCCAGCTTGCCGTTCGCCCTTGGCCTGGCCGGCGCGCAGTGATCAACTTGGCCAAACCGTGACACGGGGCGGCAGCACGGCGCAAAGAACCAACCAACCAACCAAGTCGCTCAGCGGCCAAATGCCCATCAGCGCTCTTGCGCCCCCACCACTGACATCTTTTTACGCGGTCACGAACAGCGTTTTGTACTGCTCGCGCAGCAGGTTTTTTTGCACCTTGCCCATGGTGTTGCGCGGCAACTCGGCGACCACAAAGCACTGCTTGGGCACCTTGAAATTGGCCAGGCTGGCCTTCAGGGCGGCCACCACCGCATCGGGGGCCACGTGGGCGCCGGGCTTGGCGATCACCACCGCCACGCCGACCTCGCCAAAGTCGGGGTGGGGCACGCCCACCAACGCGCTTTCGGCCACACCGGGCATCTCGTTGATGAAGCTTTCCACCTCGGCCGGGTAGACGTTGTAGCCGCCGCTGATGATCAGGTCTTTGCTGCGCCCCACGATGCGCACATAGCCGCGCGCGTCCACCGCGCCCACGTCACCGGTTTTGAAAAACCCATCGGTGGTGAACTCTTCGGCGGTTTTCTCGGGCATGCGCCAATAGGCCTTGAACACATTGGGCCCCTTGACCTGAATGCCCCCCACCTCGTCCACGCCCAGGGTGTGGCCGGCATCGTCTTGCACCCGCAAGCTCACCCCTGGCAGGGGAAAGCCCACCGTCGCGCCCCGGCGCTCGCTTTGCCCGCCATAACGCGCATCGGCGGCATAGGGGTTGGAGGTGAGCATGGCCGTCTCGCTCATGCCGTAGCGCTCCAAAATCGTGTGGCCGGTGCGGGTTTGCCAGTCTTTGAAGGTCTCGATCAGCAACGGGGCCGAACCGGCAATGAACAAGCGCATGCGCGCCACCGCCGCGCGCGTCAGCGTGGGCTCGGCCAGCATGCGCACATACAGGGTGGGCACGCCCATGAACACGCTGGCGCGGGCCATGTCGGCGATCACCCGCTTGGGGTCAAACTTGGCATGCCACAGCATGGGGCTGCCATTCAGCAGCGCCCCATGCAAAGCCACAAACAGGCCATGCACATGGAAGATGGGCAAGGCATGGATCAGCACATCCCCCGGCACCCAACCCCAATAGTCCTTCAACATGCGGGCATTGCTGTAGAGGTTATCGTGGGTGAGCATCGCACCCTTGCTGCGCCCGGTGGTGCCGCTGGTGTAGAGGATGGCGGCCAAATCGTCAGGCCCACATTGGGCCGGCGTGTGTTGGTCGCTGTGGTGCGCGGCGCGCTCGAGCAAGCTGCCGGTGCGGTCGTCGTTCAAGGTGAACACATGGCGCGTGCCGGCTTGAAACGCAATTTTGCTCACCCAACCAAAGTTTTTACCGGTGCACACCACCACAGCGGGTTCGGCATTGCCCACAAAGTAAGCCACCTCGGCGCTTTGGTACGCGGTGTTGAGCGGCAAAAACACATGGCCTGCGCGCAAAGTGGCCAAATACAACAACATGGCCTCGACCGACTTTTCCACCTGCACCGCCACCCGCGAGCGCGGGGGCAAATCCAAATCGGTGAGCAAGTTGGCCAGCATGGCGCTGGCCCGCTCCAGGTCTTGCCAGCTGTAGTGCAGGCCGTTGTCGGTCTCGACCGCCGTGGCGGTTAAATCTTGGGGAAACGCTGCGCGCAAGGCGACATATAAATTGTGGTTCATGGTCCATCACATCCACGGGGTCGAAACCCCACTCAAAAAAGCCAACTCAATCGAGCTTGGCCCCAGAATCCTTCACCACACTGGCCCAGCGCTTGATCTCGGCGGCAATGAAAGCACCGAATTGTGCACCCGTGGTGTTGGGGTATTCGGCCCCATTGTTGGCCCACGCAGCTTTGATCTCGGGGGTATTGGCAATTTTTTGGCTCCAATCGATAAACCCGGCTTGCGCCTCGGCCGGCGTGCCCTTGGGCGCCCACATGCCGTACCAGGTGCTCACGGTGTAATCGGGCAGCCCCAACTCGGCCGCGCAGGGCACATCCGGAAAAGCCGCATTGCGCTTGGCACCGGCCACCATCAGCGCCTTGATGCGCCCACCCTTGATGTGCGCCGCCGACGAGCCCAGGCCGTCAAACATCATGTCCACATTGCCGGCCATCAGGTCTTGCAAAGCGGGCCCAGCGCCGCGGTAGGGAATGTGGGTGATGAAGGTCTTGGTTTGGATTTTGAACAACTCGCCCGCCAAATGGTGCGAGGTGCCGCCACCGGCCGAGCCGTAATTGAGCCGCCCCGGGTTTTGCCGCACTTGCGCCAAAAAAGCCTTGAAGTCGCCGGGCACGTTTTTCGGGTTCACCACCAGCACCTGCGGCACCGTGGCCATCAGCGCCAGGGGGATGAAGTCTTTTTCCAAGTCGTAGTCGAGCTTGGGGTACATGGATGGCGCGATCGAGTGGTGCACCGCCCCCATGAACAAGGTGTAGCCATCGGGCACGGCCTTGGCCGCCACCCCCGCACCCAAGGTGCCACCTGCGCCACCCCGGTTGTCAATCACCAACTGCCGGCCCGTCATCTTGGCAAACTGCGCCGCAAAGGGGCGCGCAAAGGCGTCGGTGCCCCCGCCTGCGGGAAACGGCACCACCACATTCAGCGGTTTGTTGGGCCACGCCGACTGGGCATGCAGCCCGAATTGGGCGCTGGCCAAAGCGCCAGCGCTCCATTGCAGCCACTGACGGCGATCGAGGTTGTGTGTCATGCTTGTCTCCTGGGTGTTGTGGGTGCACATATGTTTGTACTTTGTTCGGTGCGTTTGCGCGCTTGCTGGTGCACCTGCTTCCCCGACCTGTCAACCCCCAGCCAGAGTCCTCAGTGCACTGTCACACCGATGACATTTTGCCTTTTTGTGCCCAGGTCCACAAAAGCACGCCGCCCACCACCATCGGCACGCACAACCACTGGCCCATGCTCCAGCCCAGCCACAGCAAACCCAGGTGCGCATCGGGTTCGCGGAAATACTCTGCCACAAAGCGAAAAGCCCCATAACCGATCAAAAACACACCCGACACCGCGCCAACGGGACGGTGCTTGCGGGCGTAAAACCACAACACCACAAACAACAGCAAACCCTCGAGCAAAAACTGGTAGATCTGCGAGGGGTGGCGGGGCATGGCCACGCCGCTTTGTGGAAACACCATGGCCCAGGGCAAGCTGGCGTCGGCCGCCCGGCCCCACAACTCGCCATTGATGAAATTGCCCACCCGCCCAGCGGCCAAGCCGGTGGGCACACAGGGCGCAATGAAATCCGTCACCGCCAACCAGGGCAGTTGCATGCGCCGGGCAAACACCGCCATCGCCGCAATCACCCCGAGCATGCCGCCGTGAAAACTCATGCCGCCTTGCCACACAAACAACACCTCCAAGGGGTGCGCGGCGTAGTAAGCAGGTTTGTAAAACAAGCAATACCCCAGGCGCCCACCCAAGATGACACCCACCACGCCGTAGAACAACAAATCGTCAATGGTTTGTGCGTTCCACACACCGGGGCCGCGTTGCGCCGCGTCGGGGTGCGCCAAGCGCAAACGCGCCAAAAACACAAACAAAGCGAAAGCCGCCAAGTAGGTCAGGCCGTACCAGTGCACAGCCACTGGGCCAAGCTGCAAAGCCACGGGGTCGAATTGCGGGTGAATCAACATGGTTCTATTGTGCGACAGGCCGGATATCGGTAAAAACACGTATTTATGAGTACTAAAATAACAAAAAAACAACAAATTAACAAAAAGTGAGCTATTTTTAAGTGAAAAAAATTGTCATCTGTGTCGAAAAATGAAACTAATC
>JBEDFU010000083.1:0-4119 GCA_041174965.1 Pseudomonadota bacterium
TGCAGCTGACCTTGAAAAGGGCCCATTTGGGCGGCTTCGGGTCGGCGAGTGATGGCCCAGCGCAAATCGACCTCGGCGCGCAAATCGTTCAAGCTCAACAGGTGCGGCACCGCACCCGGGCCTATGCCCACCAATGCCATGCCCATGGGTGTCATGTCAATGCCTTTCGTTTCATCGCCAAGGATTGTGCCTGCAAGGCCAATTCACACACCTTGAAAACATGGGCTTGGGTCATGCAGGTTTCGCTGCGGTCAGCGACATCGACCGCGAGCTGTTGAAAAAATTCCAATGGCTGGGCGCTGCAATCGATGTGGCGCGTGCCTTTTCCATCGGCCAAAAACAGGTGGTTGGTGCCGGTCCGACCCTCGATGTCGATGTACTTGCGAATCTCTATGCTGCCGCTGGTGCCCAGCACAAACAAGCGGCCGTCACCCCATGTTGGCAGGCCATCGGGGGTGAACCAATCGACCCGCACATAACCCCGGTGGGCCGGTGTTTGCAAAATGATTTCACCAAAATTCTCAAAGCTTGGGTGTGCTTGATCGTCGCCGTAATGCCCCACATGGCTGTGCACCACTTGGGCATCGGTGCTGTGGGTGAAGGCCAAAAACTGATCGATTTGGTGGGAGGCAATGTCGACCAAGATGCCACCAAATTGGGGTGCCTCGAAAAACCAATCAGGCCGAATGGCGGCATTCAATCGGTGCGGTCCGATGCCCAGGGTTTGGATGGGCGTGCCAATGGCACCGGCGCGCACCATTTTCAAAGCCTCTTGTACCGCCGGCACGATGTGTCGCTCGGAAAAGCAAATCGAGAACATCCTGCCCGTTTGGGCCGCCACTTCTTGCACCCGCAGCAATTGCAAGGCGGTGGTCACACCGGGCTTGTCCACCAGCACATCTTTGCCATGGCGCATGGCGGCGATGGCGATATCGGCACGCTGGGCTGGGATGGCGGCGCAAACGATCAGGTCAATCTGCGGGTCTTCCAAGAGAGCTTCGGGGCGCGCCAACGCTGGCAATTGCGCAAAGCGTTCTTGCAAGCCCGCCAAGACCTTGGGGTCGCTGGTGTGCGCCACATAGCCGGCACAGGTGGCCCCCACATCCAACAGGCCTTGGATCAAGTGGTAGATGTGGCGGTGATCGATGCCGATCACCCCAAACCGGATGCCCCGACCCGCCGCGTTCATGGGGCCAGCCACTGGTTCAGGCCGAGTGAAATCCACGGCACATAGGTGACCAGGGCCAGCACCCCCATCAAGGCCCAGAAAAAGGGCATGACCTCTTTGTAGACCTCGTTGATCTTCACTTTGGCGATGTTGGCGGTGGCAAACACCAACACACCCAGGGGTGGGGTCAAGGCACCTAGCACCAAATTCATCACCATGATGATGCCCAGGTGCACCGGATCAATGCCGGCGGCCATGGCAATGGGCATCAGAATTGGCACCAGGATGACCAGCGAGGCGATGTACTCCATGGCCAGGCCGACCAGCAGCAAGAAAACGTTCAAGGCCAGCAAAAACAGCAATTTGTTTTCTGCCAAGAAAGCCATGGATTGGGCAATTTTTTGCGGGATGCGCTCAATGCCCAATGCCCAACCAAATGGGGCAGAGGCTGCAACGATGGCAATGATGGCCACGGTGTCGGTCAAGCCTTCTTTCAAAATGCCGGGGATGTGCTGCCACTTCAGTTCGCGGTAGGTCATCACCCCAATGACGATGGCATAGACCACCGCGATGGCACCGGCCTCAGAGGCGGTGAAGGCGCCGCCGCGCATGCCCAGCACCACAAACAAGGGCACCAGCAGTGCGGGGATGGCGTCGCGAAATGCCAAAAACCGGTCTGACCAAGCCATGGGTGCGGTGCTGGCCTCCAAACCACGCCGCTTGGCTTGGACATGCACGGTCATCATCAGCGCCAAGGCCATCAACAAACCCGGCAAGATGCCCGCCGTGAACAAGGCGCCCACCGACACCGCACCGGCGGCCGAAAAAATGATCATGCCGATGCTGGGTGGGATCAAGTTGTCGATGGTCGACGCGCAACTGGTCACCGCGGCCGCAAAGGGCCTGGGGTAGCCGCGCTTTTCCATTTCGGGCACCAACACCTTGGCGGTTCCCACGGCAACGGCCAAGGATGAGCCCGATAGGCCGCCCATCACGGTATTGGTCACCACATTGACCTGTGCCAAACCGCCGCGCATGTGGCCCACCAAAGCTGAGGCAAAGCGGATCAAGTGGTGGGTGATGCCACTGGCGTTCATCACGTGGGCGGCCAAAATAAAGAAGGGAATGGACAACAGCAAAAAGGAGTTGACCGAGCTGGCCAAGCTTTGGGAGATGGGCAGCATCATCAAGTCGCCTTGCTTGGCAAACGAGGCATATGCGGCAAACACCAAGCAGTAAGCGATGGGCACATCCAAAAACATCAGGCCCAAGGCAACGATGTGCAGCATCCAACCCACGCCCAGGTCAAAGGTGATCCAGGGCGTGGCACTCAAAAACATGTGGAACACCAGCACCCCGCCCCCGACACCGATCAAACCTGCGCCAGGGAACTTCCACTTCATGGGGTTGTCGCAGGCCAGGCACAGCAAGGACAGCCCGGCGCCCACGGGTACCGCCATGTACAAATATTTGGAGGGCCATTCCAATGACCCGCTGGTGCCCGTGACGCGGCTGCAAAAATCCCACCCATGCACCCACATGGCGCAACAAGCGGCGGCCATCACGACCTGGCTCAACAAATCCAGCCAGCGCACTTTTGCCGGGTCTATTCGGCTGATCAAAAACTCCATGCGCATGTGTTTGTGCTGGCTGATCAGCAACGCGCAACCCAAAAAAATCGCCCACACAAACATCCAGCGCGCCAGCTCCTCCGACCACGACAGGGGGCTGTCCAAGATGTAGCGAAACACCACTTGCAGCACGGTCAACATCACGGTCAGGGTGAGCATGGCCACACACAAACCACCCAATCCGGTCAATGCCCAGTTGCCATAGCTGCGCAATGTGTTCATACAAGCCTTTGTGAAAGGTTGGGGGTCAGGGCGGCGGTGGAGCCGCGCACGACCAAGGTGGGTGGGTATTGGGTGACCATGCCCACAGCGCCTGTGGCCGTGGTCTTGTGCTGGCCCAAGGCCCGGATCAGGTGGCTGGCACTGGCGATGGCCACATCGCGCACCGGCATGCGCATGGTGGTCAAGCCCGGCCCCCACCACGCATTGGCAGACGAGTCGTTGAAACCCACCACCGACAGTTGGTCTGGCACGGCCGTGCCTTTCTGGCGCAAGGCTTCCAAAGCGCCCTCGGTGCCGCGCGATGTTGAAATCACCACGGCGGTGGGCGGCGTTGGCATGGCCAAAAGCTGACCCATGACCCGTTGCCCATGCTGCGCATCGGGCGCGTCGCAAAACACCATCGCCGGTTCAATGGTCGCGCCAGCACGGTGCATGGCTTGGGTGTAGCCCTTGAGCCGGTCGGCACCCGTGCTCAGGCTTTTGGGCCCGCCCACATAGGCAATGTGTCGGTGGCCCAATTGCAGCAAATGCTGCGTGGCTTGCTCGGTGGTGGCGGTGTCGTCGATGCCAAACCAATCCGCCTTGAGTGCAGCGCATTTGCGAATCAATTGCACATGGGCAATCGATGCCAGCCAGGTCAGCGTGGGTGCCAAGGGTTTGAGGGTGGGCACCCAGACAATGCCGTCCACCCGCGCTTCGGCCAAGCTGCGCACCTGGCGCATTTCAACCTCGGGTTTGTCTTCGGAGATGCACAACACCAGTTGGTAACCCGCTTCATCAAAACTCTGCGAAATGGCTTGCGCGGCGGTGGAGTAAAAGCCATTGAGCACGTCGGGAATCACCAAGCCCACCAATTGGCTGCGTTGGCTGCGCATTTGGCGGGCTGCCGAATGCGCCACATAGCCCAGTTCTTGGGCAGCCTGTGCCACCTTGGCGCGTGTGGCGATGCTGATGCGCGTGTCCTGGCTGAGTGCGCGCGCCACGGTGGAGGCGGCCACGCCCAGGTGTTGCGCGATGTGCTTGATGGTGACCACAGGGCAAATGCATGGCGGGTCGTTGCTCAAGACCCAAGGGTTGAATGTGCGCGCAGTATAGCGA
>JBEDFU010000084.1:0-10311 GCA_041174965.1 Pseudomonadota bacterium
AAATCACTTTGGTGGCAGCACTGATCAAGGGAAAGTGCACGATGGCCGCACAGTCGGCCAGACCAAAGGTGTCGCCTGCCAAGTACGGGTCGAAGCGCGCCAATTTGGTGAAGGCGCGCAAGTTTTTGTCCAATTGCGCTTTGGTTTTTTCTTTCACCTCGTCGCTCACTTTGCCGCCAAACAACGCCTCGGGGTACAGGTTGCGGGCCACCAACTCCAGGTGCAGATCCAAAAAGGTCACCAGTTCACGCACTTTGGCGGCGGCGAAGGGGTCGCTGGGCAACAAGGGGTGTTGTGGGTAGCGTTGTTCGATGTATTCCAACATCACCGCATACTCACACAAACTGCCTTGGTCGGTGATCAGGTAAGGCACCTTGCCCAGGGGGCTGGATTGGCGGTCCACCTCACCCACCCAAGCGAGTTGCTCTGTGAAATCGACGCCTTTTTCCAGCAAGGCGATTTTTACTTTGTTGTAATAGTTGCTGGCGGCAAATCCACACAAGGTCAACATGGCAGGCTCCGTGAAAGTGGGAAAACCCAGAGGATAGTGGTTTTTCGCAGGGCGACCTTTCAGCGTCGGGTTTCAAGTGCCGGTGTGGGTGGGCTGGGTCTTGTTTTTGTGCAGCCGCATGGCATTGGGCAAGGGAACCGAGCGCCGCAACACCTCTTCGCTGAGCCACATGGCGCTGCGGTGGGCGCGTTGGGCCACCAGCGATTGGGGCAGTTGTTGGTAGTCGTCGTTGAACACCTCAAAGCTGTAATCGCCCCGGTAGCCCATTTGGTACAGGCGTTTGACCACATCCGACAAGGCCGCGCTGTGCACGCCCTCGCCAGGAAAAACACGAAAGTGCCGGGCCGTGGTGATGCGCTCTTCCACCGAGCGGATTTCTTGCCACATGAAGTCGGCCAGTTGCACCAGGAAAATTTTGTCGGGGTCGATCAATTCCAAGTCGTCCAAGGGGGTTTGGGTGGCAAACATGTGAAACGAGTCCAAGCCCAGCCCCAAGTTGGGCATGTCGGCGCGCGCCACCAAGTCCCAGGCGGTGTTGAACTCTTGCACCGTTCGGCCCCAAGACAGACCCTCATAGGCCACTTTGATGCCCTTGGGCAAGGCCAACATGGCCAATTTGCGCAGGTCAGCGGCCAGCCATGCGGGGTCTTGGCTGGCGTGGGTGGATGTGGATGAGCACACCAGCAACACCGGGGCGTTCACCGCTGCGCACATCTCGAGCATGGCTTTGGCAATGTCCACTTTGTAGGCGTGCAAATGACCGCTCAGCCCTTCGAAGTCGCGCAGCACCTGAAAGCCTGTGACGCGCAAACCACTGTCCTTGACCACTTGAACCGCGGCCTCTACGCCGTTGGGGTGCTGCGTCAGGTCCTTGGCAGACAACATCACCTGGTCAAAACCCGCATCGGCCATGGCCTTGAGCTTGCCTTCGAGCGATCCCGACAGCGAAATGGTGTCCATGCCAAAGTCGGTCATGGTGGAGGCGTGGTGGAGGCGGCTCATGGCTTGACGTGCCCAACCAGTTCAAAGCTGACCGAGCCCATCCAGTTGCGCGTCAATGCGCCCGCGCGCTGAGAGGTGCTGTGGGCGTGCTCAACAAACTCAACGCCCATGGCGCTCAGGGATGTCACCGTTGCAGCCACATCGCTGGTGCCCAGCCCCAAGCGTTGGAAGTGTTCATCGTCTTCCACATCCAGCACGCTGGGTTCGGGCTCGATGAGTTGCAGGTGAAAGCCTTTGCAAGGGCTGCGCAAAATGCGCCCTTTGGGCAAGATGCCAAAACGTTGGGCGTCGGGCAAGGTTTCAAAGCCGAGCAGGGATTGGTAAAACTCGGTCCAGTCGGCGGTTCGCTCGTTGCCGATGTATTGCACCAGCCCAAACAGGTGCAAGCCATGTTGTGCCGGTGGGTGTTGATCCACGCCGGGGATGGGCACAAAGTCCACGTCGTAGATGGAAAACACGCGGTGGCGGTCGACAAAGTAAATTCGGCTCTGGCCCACGCCGTGGATGGCGGGGATGTTGAGTTCCATCACTTCGACCCGGGTGGGCACGGCCCAAGCCCCCAAGTCCAGCGCCCGTTGATAAGCCACGCCCGCATCGCGCACCCGCAAGGCCATGGCGGCGATCACCGGTTGCTCATCGGGCGCGGCACTTTGGCTGTGCGCGGCGTGGTGGGCGTTGACGATGATGTTGACCTCGCCTTGCCGGTACAACATGACCTCACGCGAGCGGTGGCGAGCGATGGGGCGAAAGCCCATCATCTCCAGCACCTGACCCAAGGCTTGGGGCTTGGAGGTGGCGTACTCGATGAATTCGATGCCGTCCATGCCAATCGGGTTGTCGTTGGCGCGGATGTCTTCGCGCTCTGGGGTGGTGTGGTTCATGCGGGAATCCTCTCAGGGGCAGGTTCGCCCAACTGGGCCCAGCGGCGCAGTTGTTCGGGGGTGGTGGTGGGCAGACCAAAAAACTCCAGGTAAGCGGGAATTTGCTCAAACAACATGTCCGAGCCCACTTGATAGGGGCAACCGCGTTCTTGAGCGGCTTGCAAAAAAGCGGTCATGTGCTGTTTGAGCACCACTTCGCCGACAAAGGTGTGGGCGCTCAGGCGGTCCATGTTCATCGGCATCGGGTCGCCCGCGTTCATGCCCAATGGCGTGGCGTTGACCACCAGGTCCATGTCGGCGGGGTCGTTGGGGCCGACCACCACGGGGACATCGGGGTGGTGGATGCGCAAGCGCTGCGCCAAGCCCTGGGCAGCCGCTGGGTTGACGTCGTTCAATTGCAGGCATGCCGGTTGGGCGGCGGCCAAGCTGGCGGCAATCGCCGAGCCCACGCCGCCGGTGCCGATCACCAAGGCACGTTGGCCGCGCGGCTCAAAGCCTTTGCGGCGCAGGCCCCGCACAAAGCCCTCGCCGTCGAACAGATCGCCTTGCAGCCGCCCATCGGGCAAGCGGCGCACGGCATTGCAAGCCCCCGCGATTTTCACGGTGGGTGAGTTGACATCGACCAAGCCCACTGTGGTGACTTTGTGCGGCATGGTGATCAAGGCCCCTCGGATGTTGCTGAGCTGAAACACGGCGCGCAAAAAGGCGGGGTAGGCCGCAGCCTGGCAGCCCATGGGCATGACCACGGCGTTGATGCCGGTGCGCTCAAAGTAGGGGTTGTAAATCATCGGCGACTTGAAGGTGTGGGTCGGGTAGCCAATGTGCGCGATGAGTTCGGTGTCGCCGTTGATCAAACCAGTTCTCCGGTTGGGTGATGGAGGTGGACCACCTGACCACTGTGGGCGGAATCGGTGATGGCCTGGGTCACGCGCAGGTTGTGCAGCGCGTCGCGGGCGCTGACCAAGGGAGTGGCCAAGCCCTGTGCCACTTGCACGAAATGCGCCAGTTGTTGCGCCAAGGGGTCGCTGCGCTGAAGGGGGACTTGGCCCAGCACAAACGGCTTCCACCAAGAGCGGTCTGCCTCGTTGGGATAGGTTTTCAGCCGCATTGTGGGCACCGACAAGCTGCCGTGGGTGCCGGAAATGACATAGCAGTCTTCGTCGGCATAGCTGGGGTAGGCTGGGTTTTCTTGGCTGGTTTGCTCCCAGCTGCGCGCGCTGGCGGCGGTGTCGCTGAGCATGAAGTTGCCCAACACCCCGTTGGCAAAGCGCAGGTTGATGGCCACTGTGTCCTCCACCTCAAAGCCGCGCACCGCATGGGATGCAAAGGCATGTACGGCGCTGATTTCGCCGCACAGCATGCGCAGGTTGTGCACCTCATGGATCAGGTTGATCAAGATCGGCCCACCACCCACTTGGCGCCGCCAGGGGCCGCTGGCAAAGTATTCGTCGGGTTTGTAAAAGGTGGCGCTGCCCATCACGCTGACCAAGCGCCCGAGTTGGCCTGAAGCCACGGTGGCGCAGGCCTGGGCCATGATGGGGCTGTGGGCGCGGTGGTGGCCGACCAAGGCGCGTGCGCCGCTTCGGTCAATGGCCGCCACCAGTTGTTCGGCCTCGGCAACCGTGGGGGTGATGGGTTTTTCCAGCAAAAAAGGCAGCCCTGCTTCAATGCAAAACATGGCGTGCGCCAAATGCAAGGCATTGGGTGTGGCCAAGATGACGGCGTCGGGCCGGTCCTGGGCCAGCATGTGCGCCAAGCTGGGGTAACAAGCCACGCCAGCGGCTTGCGCATGGGGCAGCGCCAGAGGCGAAGGGTCGACCACACAGGCCAAATGGGTGTGGGGGTTTTGCGCCATCGCTTGCATGTGGGCCAGGCCGATATAGCCAGCACCGGCAACGGCAATGCGCAGGGCTTTCATGGGGCAGGGTGGACGGGGTGGGGGCACTGGTGTGGCCAGTGCCCCTCGGCGCTGTTACTTGCGCAGCTTGGCCAATTCGGCCATCAACTCGTTGACCGTGGCTTCGCCCACCGTGGCGGCGTGCTTGGCGATGACGGGTTTCATCTTTTCACGGAACTTGGCCACTTCGGCAGGTGAGAACTCGGTCACCGACATGCCGTTCTTTTTGATGTTTTCCAGTGCCGTGTTCATCAACGCGCGCGACTGCTCGCGCTGGTATTTGGCAGCCTCGTCGGCGGCGTCATCCAAGAGTTTCTTCTCAGCCGCATTCAGACCGTCCCACACCTTCTTGCTGAAGATCACCGATTGCGGGTTGTACTGGTGGTTGGTGATGGCCAGGTGTTTTTGCACTTCCCAGAACTTGTTGGCGTTGATCACGGTCAAGGGGTTTTCTTGGCCGTCAATGGCTTTTTGCTCCAAAGCGGGATACAGCTCGGGGAAAGGCAGTGGTGTGGGGTTGGCGCCCAGGGCAGAGACCCAGTCCACGTTGATGGGGTTGGGAATGACGCGCAGCTTCAGGCCGGCAATTTCGTCCACCTTGGTGAGGGGACGGCGGCTGTTGGTCATTTGGCGGAAACCCAACTCCCAAAACGACAGGCCCACAATGCCTTTCTCTTCCAACTTGGCGTGCAGTTTGCGACCGACGGGGCCGTCCACGATGGTGTCGGCTTCTTTGGCGCTGGCAAACAAGAAGGGAAAGTCCAGCACCGTCATCTCTTTGGCCACGCTGGCCAAGATGCCACTGTTGAGCACCACCATCTCCAAGGTGCCACCTTGCACAGCCGACACATTGGCTTGGTCACTGCCGAGCACGCCGCCGGGGAACAGGTTGACTTTGATTTTGCCGCCCGACTTGGCACTGACCAACTCGGCATACTTTTCCATGCCCATCACCACTGGGTGGCCCTTGGGGTTTTGGGTGGCGAATTTGATGGTGCGCTCACGCACCTCTTGGGCACTGGCCATGCCCAGTGCGCCCAAGGCCACAGCAGCCACCACGGTTTTGATCCAAAGTCGTTTCATTTCAGTCTCCAAGGTTGATTCCATCAGTACGCAAACAGATCATGTGGGGCAGGGGCGTACCACTCCCGGCTCCACCCAGCATCAATAAAACCAGCGCGCAGGCACCATCACCAAAGCGGGGAACAGCACCATCAAAAACAACAAGGTAAATTGCGCCAACATGAAGGGCATCACCCCTCGGGTGACCTCGTCCATGCTGACCTTGCCCACCCCGGCCACGGTGTTGAGCACGGTGCCCACAGGGGGGGTGACCAGACCAATGGCGTTGTTGATGATGAACAGCACCCCGAAGTAAACCGGGTCAATGCCAGCGGCTTTGACAATCGGCATCAGCACTGGGGTGAGGATCAAGATGGTGGGCGTCATGTCCATGGCGGTGCCGACCACCATCACCAGCACCATCATGGTGGCCATCAACAGTTTGGGGCTGTCCAACAGTGGCTCGAGCAAACCCACCACCATGGCGGGCAACTGGGCCACGGTGATGAGCCATGACGACACCATGGCCGCAGCCACCAAAAACATCACCACCGCCGTGGTTTGGGCCGCGGACAAAAACAAGCCGTACAAATGGCTGACCTTCAGCTCGCCATACACCAGGGTGGAAATCAGCAAGGCATATACCGCTGCCACCACCGCCGCCTCGGTCGGGGTGAACACGCCAAATTTCAGACCCACCACCACAATCACCGGCAACACCAGGGCCAAGGTGGCATCCTTGAAGGCCGCCGCCACCTCCGAACGGGTTTTGCGCGGGGGCACCGGCACGTTTTCGCGCCGCGCCAACCACCACCAGGTGATCCACAGCGAGGCCCCCAACATCAAGCCAGGCACGATACCGGCCATGAACAGTTTGGAGATGGACACATTGGCCGCCACCCCAAAAATCACAAATGCGATGCTGGGCGGTATGACCGGCGCGATGATGCTGGCCGAGGCCAGCAAGCCGGCCGAGCGGGCTTTGTCGTGTCCGGCGGCGGTCATCATGGGCAGCAGCAAAGCGGCCAGGGCGGCGGCGTCGGCCACGGCCGATCCCGACAAGGCGGCCATCAAACAGGCCGAGACAATCGCCACATAGCCCAAGCCGCCTTTCACATGGCCGACCAATGACAAGGCAAAGGCCACGATGCGCCGCGAGATGCCACCGGCGTTCATGATCTCGCCGGCCAGCATGAAAAACGGCACGGCCAGCAGGGGGAAACTGTTGGCGCCTTCAATCACGTTTTGCGCCAGGATTTGCGCATCAAACATGTCCAAGTGCCACATCAGGGCGGCGCCGCACAGAAGTAAGGAAAAGGCGATGGGAATGCCCAGCGCCATGGCGCCCAATAAAGATCCCAAAAACACAGCGATGGTCATGGTGTGCTCCTGGGTTTTATGCGGATGAGTGGGCCGACTCTTCGGATTCTTGGAACCCAACGAGCTCGTCGTCTGGCATTTGGCCGCTGACCAAGCGCCACAGGCTGTGCAGCAAGATCACGGTGGCTGATGCGGCAAACACCAAGCCGCTGGCGTACAGCCAAGCCGTGGGCACTTCCAGCACAGCGCTGGTGGTGCCCAGGTTGATCTGGGTTTGCGCCCAGCTGCCTTGAAACACCAGCGCACAGCAAAACAACATCAACACATAGGCCAAGCCCAGCACCGCACGTTTGCCGCGCACTGACAAGCGGGCCACCAGCATGTCGGTGCCCAGGTGGCCGCGTTGGCGCAATGCCACCACGGCGCCCATGAAGGTCATCCACACAAACAGCCAGCGCGACAACTCCTCTGACACATTGATGCCGGAGTTGAAGGCATAACGCAACACCACATTGGTGAACACCATCACCACCATGAGCGTCAGACACAGCACCATCAACGCGCCCAGTGCGCGGCAGTACAGGTCGATCCAGCGGTTCAGCATGTGGGGTTCCGGGTGTTGGTTTATGGACGGAAATGTACTGACTGGTTAGTTTTGGTGAAACTGGGGAAAACCCTTGTTTAAATGCGAACCGACCGGACCACGGTTTCAATGATGCTGTCGCGCCGCGCAATGATGGCGGCGGTGGCGCGCAGGTCGCGCTGAAAAATCAAGCCAAAGGTGTGTTGGTTGGAGACGTTGAAAAAGCTCAGCGCTGAGATCGTCATGTGCAAATCGACTGGGTCCAGGTGGGGGCGAAACACCCCTTCGCGAACGCCGCGCTCGTACACAGCGCGCACGCCTTCGATGGCTGCACTGTTGAGGTTTTGAATGACCTTGCTTTGGGCCAAAAACCGCCCCTGGTGCATGTTTTCGTTCATCACCAGGTGCACAAAATCGGGGTTGTCGCGCTGGTAATCCACGGTGAAACCCACCAATTTGCGCAAAGCGTCTTCTGGGGGCAGGTCTTCCAAGTGGAGATCGGTTTCAATGCCACGAATGCGCCGATAAGCGTCTTCCAGCACCGCCAGGTACAGGCCTTCTTTGCTTTGGAAGTAGTAATAGATCATGCGCTTGCTGGTGCGCGTGGCCGCGGCTATGGCGTCGATGCGCGCGCCACTCAAACCCTTGCGCGCAAATTCGGCCGTGGCCACCGTCAAAATTTCGGCTTGGGTGCGGGCTGGGTCGTTGGTGCGACCCTTGTGGAGGGGCGCATTCGCGGGCTCGACGGGGCTGGGTTTGGCGGGGGCGGTGGCAGGCATGAAATGTACCAATTGGTTCATTTGCAAGTATACGCAGGCGATCGCGCTTTTGACAAGGGTGACTCGCCACTGCGAAAATTGATCGGTGGGCGGCTCGCGTTGGGTTCAAGGCGCGTGGCGCAGCAAATCGGCCAAGGCCTCGTCGTGGATGCCCAGCTCCAGCAACCGTTCGTAGGTTTGCTGCGCATAGTCCAGGGTGGTGCCAAACCGCCCGCCCACGGTGTCGCTGAAGATGCGTTGGTAATGATCGGTTGGCAAATGCCCCGTGTTTTGCGGGCTTGAATGGGGCAGGGTGAAAGCCAGGGCTTGTACCGATCCGGTTTCGGTTTGGCAGCGCAACCAGCGCGGTTCATACACACCGGTGGGCATTTCGCGCGACCACAAGCGCTCGAGCACCTCATCGGCCTGCGCGGTGGGCACCCTTTGCACCATCCCCCAGCAAGAGCCACCGCGCAGCAAGGCAAACACCAAACCCGGTTGCGCTGGGGTGCCCCGGTTGACGCGGCTCCACATTTGCAGAGCGCGGCGCCAGCCTTGCACCCGCGCCAGGGATTGTTCGGCCACATCAAACTCGGGCCGCCACAGCAGCGAGGCATAGGCAAACACCCACAGAGGCGCCTTGCCACCCCATTGGGCTCGCACTTGGGCCAAGGATGCTGCGGGGTCGCTGTCCCCCAACAAGGCATAGACCGGCGAGCCGGGCTTCACCATGGCAACGCCTCGCACCGTTTGAGCGCCATGGGAGAAAGCCAGCCCTCAGGGGTGTTCGCAAAGTCCAGGGGCTGACCCGTGGCAGGGTGGGTGAACGCCAAGCGTTGGGCATGCAGCATCAAGCGGGTAGCGCTGGCCCGCACATCGGGCGGGGCATACATGGCGTCGCCCCCAATGGGGTGGCCAATGTGTTGCAAGTGCACCCGCAGTTGGTGGGTGCGACCGCTCAAAGGGCGAAGGGCCAGCCATGTGCCTGCGCTGTTGACATCTGTGGTTTGACCCATGCAAGGGCTCAGGCTGCGCCACAGCGTTTGGCTGCTTTGGCCGTTGTCGGCCACGATGCGCAGCGGGCGGCGCGGCCAGTCGGCGGCGATGGGCACGTCGATCAATTGCCAATCATCGGATGGGGGCAGGTGGCCTGCCACGCAAGCCAAGTACTGTTTGTTGACTTGGCGCTGCGCAAAGGCATGTGAGAGCTGTCGCTGCATCTCGGCACTGCGGGCAAACAGCATCAAGCCCGAGGTGGCTTGGTCGAGCCGGTGCACCACCATCGACGGCAGGCCCGCTTGGGACAAGCGAGCGCTCAAGCAATCTTGCTTGTCGGGCCCGCGACCGGGCACCGACAACATGCCAGAAGGCTTGAGCACCAGGGCCATGTGCTGGTCCTGCCACAGCACATCCACGCCGTCGGCCAAGGCGATCGCTCCAGGTTTCACCCCGCAGTTCTGTGGCATGGCGGGCGACAGGGAATGGTGCATCACAACGGGGGTGAAGTGGGGGGCGTCATGACCCATGGGCCAAGGGTCGAACCGGTGCGATCAGGGCAAGGCCCCATAGCCACGCGCATGGGTCACACCCCCATCAACCACCAAGGTGTGGCCCACCACGTAGTCGCTGGCCGCACTGGCCAAGTAAATGGCGGCGGCGGCCATGTCCTCGTCGCGGCCAATGCGCTGGGCCGGGATTCGCCGGGCCACGGCCTCGCCGTTGTCGCGGGCGTCGCGGTTCATGTCCGACACAAATGCGCCAGGAGCGATGGCGTTGACGCAGATGCCGTCGCCAATCAAGGCATGCGACATCCGACGCGTCAGGTGGATCAAGCCCGATTTGCTGGCGGCGTAAGAGTAGGTTTCCAAGGGGTTGACCGAGATGCCGTCCACCGAAGCGATGTTGATCACCTTGGCCATCTGCTGCTTGGCGGCTTGGCGCAGCATCGGTGCAAAGGCTTGGGTCAAAAAGAACGGGGTTTTGAGGTTGAGGTCCACCACTTTGTCCCAGCCCGATTCGGGAAAGTCATCCAACGGCGCCGCCCAAGCGGCCCCCGCGTTGTTGACCAAAATGTCCAACTGGCCTTCGAGCTCGGCAAAGCGCTTCACCAGTTGCTGCACCCCCTCGGTGGTGGAGATGTCCACCGGCAGCGAGACACAAGTCCCCCAAGCCGACAGGCTTTGGGCAGCCTCGTTGCAGGCAGCGGCTTTGCGGGCGGTGATGTAGACGCGGGCACCTTGGCACAGCAGGCCTTGGGCGATCATGCGGCCAATGCCCCGCGAGCCGCCAGTGACCAC
>JBEDFU010000085.1:0-5334 GCA_041174965.1 Pseudomonadota bacterium
CCAGCGCACCTGCACCGGCCATGCCCACGCATGCACCCAGCCAAAACCCAGCCACAGGCCTGCCCCATGCATCGCCATCGATCCGCAAGTTGGCGCGCCAATTGGGCGTGCCCTTGGCCGAAGTCAAAGGCACGGGCACCAAGGGCCGCATCACCGAAGACGATGTGCAAGCCTTCACCCGTTCGGTGATGGCCGGCGACACCCGCACCCAGGCCCAAGCGGCCAAAGCCCCGGCGGGTGGCGATGGTGCCGCACTGGGCTTGATTGCCTGGCCCAAAGTGGACTTTGCCAAGTTCGGCCCCATCGAGCGCAAAGAGATGGGCCGCATCAAAAAAATCAGTGGCGCGAATTTGCTTCGCAACGCCATCATGATTCCGGCGGTCACCAACCACGACGATGCCGACATCACCGACCTGGAAGCCTTTCGGGTGCTGACCAACAAAGAAAATGAAAAGAGCGGGATCAAGGTCACGATGCTGGCGTTCTTGATCAAGGCTTGCGTGGCGGCCCTGAAAAAATACCCCGAGTTCAATAGCTCGCTCGACGGCGATGCCCTGGTCTACAAAAACTACTGGCACATCGGTTTTGCCGCCGACACGCCCAATGGTTTGATGGTGCCGGTCATCAAAGACGCCGACAAAAAAGGGGTGTTGCAAATCAGCCAAGAGATGGGCGAGTTGGCCAAGAAAGCCCGCGAGGGCAAGTTGAGCCCGGCTGAAATGTCCGGAGCCACCTTCACCATCTCCAGCTTGGGTGGCATTGGCGGGCGTTACTTCACGCCCATCATCAACGCCCCCGAAGTGGCCATTTTGGGTGTGTGCAAAAGCACCATGGAGCCGGTGTGGAATGGCAAAGAATTTGTGCCCCGCCTGATGCTGCCCTTGTCGCTGACCTGGGACCACCGAGTCATCGACGGCGCGGCCGCAGCCCGCTTCAATGTCTACTTGGGTCAAATCCTGGGCGACTTCCGGCGCGTATTGCTTTAAATATTTGGGCCTGCCGACCCTGCGCTGGTCGGTGCCCACGCAACCTGCGAGAACCACATGGCACTGTTAGACATACAAGTACCCGACATTGGCGACTTCGACGAAGTCGCGGTGATTGAACTGCTGGTCAAGCCCGGCGACACCATCCGCGCCGAGCAAAGCCTCATCACCGTCGAGAGCGACAAAGCCTCGATGGAAATCCCATCGTCACACGCCGGTGTGGTCAAAGAAGTGAAAGTCAAGCTGGGCGACAAGGTCAAGCAAGGCTCGGTGGTGGTGGTGCTGGACGGTGAGGTCGCTGCGGCGTCTGCTGTGATTGCGACTGCCACGCCCGCAAGCGGGCTCGCAGTGACAGAAGCGAAGCAATCTCCCACATCCGTCATTGCGAGCGAAGCGAAGCAATCCACCGCGCCGCAAACTGGATTGCCACGGGCCGATGGCCCTCGCAATGGCATCACTGCACCAGCAGCGGCAAGCTTTACCGGCAGCGCCGACATCGAGTGCGATGTTCTCGTGTTGGGCGGTGGCCCCGGCGGCTACAGCGCGGCGTTTCGCGCGGCCGACTTGGGCCTCAATGTGGTCATCGTCGAGCGCTACGCCCAATTGGGTGGCGTGTGTTTGAACGTGGGTTGCATACCGTCCAAAGCCTTGCTGCATGTGGCAGCGGTGATGGACGAAGTGGCGCACATGGCAGACCTGGGCGTGGACTTTGGCAAGCCCGCCGTCAACATCGACAAGCTGCGCGGCCACAAAGAAAAAGTCATTGGCAAATTGACCGGTGGCTTGGCGGCCATGGCCAAAATGCGCAAGGTCACCACCCTGCGCGGCTACGGCCACTTTGTCGGCAGCCACCATGTGGAGGTGGAAGAAACCACCGGCACGGGCCAAGACAAAACCGGCAGCAAAAAAGTCATTGGCTTTAAAAACTGCATCATCGCCACCGGCTCGCAAGCCGTGCACTTGCCCTTCATGCCCGATGACCCCCGGGTGGTCGACAGCACCGGCGCATTGGCGCTCAAAGAAGTGCCCAAGCGCATGCTGATTCTGGGCGGCGGCATCATCGGTTTGGAAATGGGCACCGTCTACAGCACCCTGGGCGCACGCCTGGACGTGGTGGAAATGATGGACGGCCTGATGCAAGGCGCGGACCGCGACTTGGTCAAGGTGTGGCAGAAGATGAATGCCAAGCGCTTTGACCACATCATGCTCAACACCAAAACGGTGTCGGCCAAGGCGCTGCCCGAGGGCATTGAGGTGACTTTCGCACCCGCGCAAGAGGGCGAGAACGGAAGCAACGCAAGCGTTGCGGCCCCCGCACCGCAGGTTTACGACCTGGTGTTGCAGGCCGTGGGCCGCACGCCCAATGGCAAAAAATGTGGCGCTGACAAGGCTGGCGTGGCGGTGACCGATCGGGGCTTCATCAACGTGGACATCCAGATGCGCACCAACGTGCCGCACATCTTCGCCATTGGCGACATCGTGGGCCAGCCCATGCTGGCGCACAAGGCGGTGCACGAGGCGCATGTGGCCGCTGAAGTGATTGCCGGTGAACTGCAAGGCAACAAAGAGCTGGCAGCGGCGGCTTTCAATGCCCGCGTCATCCCCAGCGTCGCTTACACCGACCCTGAAGTGGCCTGGGTCGGCTTGACCGAAGACCAAGCCAAAGCGCAAGGCATCAAGGTCAAAAAAGGCTTGTTCCCGTGGACGGCTTCAGGCCGCGCCATTGCCAACGGCCGCGATGAAGGCGTGACCAAACTGTTGTTTGACGACAGCCCAGAGGCCCACGGCCACGGCAAGATCTTGGGCGGCGGCATGGTCGGCACACACGCGGGCGACATGATTGGTGAGATTGCGCTGGCCATCGAGATGGGCGCAGACGCCGTGGACATCGGCAAAACCATCCACCCACACCCCACCTTGGGTGAGAGCATCGGCATGGCGGCGGAAGTGGCGCATGGCAGTTGCACGGATTTGCCGCCTGGCAAGAAGTGAGCGCCATGAGCCTGTAGCGGCATCAATGCAAAAGCCCGAACTGGCAACGGTTCGGGCTTTTTGCTGGATGCGCACAGCGGGCTTTCGGTTTCCCCTAAGCCGTGGTGACTCGCGAACGCTTGGTGTCGCGCTTGAGCCGAATTTCGACAGTCCTACCTACTGCGCTGGCCGCTTTGACCAGTGTATCGAGCTGGATGGACAGGTTGCTCGGGTCCAGCACGCGGTCTAATTGAGAGCGGCTGGTGGCCATGCGTTGTGCCATGTTCACTTTGCTGAGTTTGCCGCTTTGCATGGCGTCGTCCAGTTGCTCGGCCAACGCGCGTTTGAGCGCACGGGCCTGCACTTCTTCATAAATGCCGTCCTCTTTGAGGAAGTCATCAAAACTGCTACCCGTGTGGGGATTGACTTTAGTTGCTTTGGCCATTGATCCACTCCTTCAAGCGTTTGGTCGCCAGTTCAATATCGGTGGTGTTGGTTTGCTGGGTCTTCTTGACAAAGGCATGCAGCAAAATCATTTCGGACTCTTCAACAGCAAAAAGCACGCGTGCGATGCGGTTGCCGATTTTGCTGCGCACCTCCCAGATTGGCCCTCGCAAATGATCGACTCGTGGTTTGCCTATGGGCCATTTGTATTGGACATAGGCAATGTCTTCACCTACGGTTTGCCGATCTGCTTTGTCCAAAGTCTTCAGCCATTCGCGCACTGGCTCGTTGCCAAGTGCAGACCGGTAGAAAATTGCAGGAATTTTCTGCTCTACGACATTTTTTTAGTGTACCTTATAAAGTACTTTTTTGGCATGACAGCTGCACGGACTTGCCGCCGAGCAAGAAGTAAACGCTTCAAGCCCCAACCATCTCATGGCGACGGAGTTGTCAACAACGAGCTTCACTTTCGCCCCTCTTTCAAGGACGCCGTGATGTCTAACCGAGGCGCACCGGGTGTAGCCATCAGGCCCAATACACGCGCTTGAAAGCCTGTTTTGCTTGTGGGTTTGGCGATGGGGGTCAGCATGGCAACGGGCACGCCACGCACCGTGATTTCAAAGGTGCTTCCGTTCTGAACGGCCCGGACATATTCGGACATTTTGTTTTTGATCTCGGTCAATTGAACTTGCATGGTGAGCAGCTCTCTAATAGATGTTTGCCAGCAATCCTAAGTCGAAAAGAATTTATCTGGCTATATTTATAGACGGAATCGGGCGGGCAGCACCACACTTGGGTGAAACCTCACTGAGGCAAGTTCAAAAGACGGCCATGCTGGCCAGGGTCACGGCAAGATCCCGTATGGCGGCATGGTTGGCACGCACGCCAGCGACATGATGGGCAAGGCATGGGCATGCAGGCGCGTTTTTGTAGACTCCAAGGCTGATGTCTAACCCGCTGCTTTACACCTACCGCCGCTGCCCCTACGCCATGCGTGCTCGCATGGCTTTGCTGCAAGCGGGCGTGGCCTACCAAGCGCATGAGGTGTCGTTGCGCGATAAGCCGCCGGCCATGTTGGCCGTGTCGCCCAAAGGCACGGTGCCAGTGCTGGTTTTGGCCAATGGCGAGGTGCTGGATCAAAGCTGGGACATCATGCGCTGGGCCTATGCAGAGACCGGCGATAAAGACACCTGGTGGGCGAGGGCGCAAACCCCTGAAAACCAAGCGCTGTTGGCGCTTTGCGATGGCGAGTTCAAGGGCCACTTGGACCGTTACAAGTACCCCCAGCGCTTTGATGACGCTTTGGGCACCGCGCACCACGCCAGCCATGCCGTGGCGGTGCTGTTAAAACCCTTGGAAGCGACATTGAAAGACCAGCCCCAAATCGGCGGCAGCATCCCCTGCGCGGCAGACATGGGTATTTTTCCGTTTGTGCGCCAGTTTGCAGCGGTCGACCCAGCTTGGTTTGACACCTTGCCTTTGCCCGCCCTGAAGGCTTGGTTGGCGGGGTGGTTTGCGCACCCCTTGTTTGAGGCGGCGATGGTTAAAAAAGCGAAAACTGAAACTTGGGCGATCTAGCGAGCTGTTGAGAGCTGGTCATGGCTCTTGGCTCAAACTTTGCGCCACCTGCTTTGCCAAAAAATCGTACTCAGCACGGATGCGAGCGCTGGTTTCTGCTTGTAGGCGCCCCAAACCCCAAAGTCTGTCCCGCCTTGGTCGCGTTCGTTCAAGCCTAAAATGTGCGCTTTCGTCGGATCGACGGGCTGTTGATGGTCCGCGGAGGCACGCAAGGTGCCTGGGTTTGGCGGTAGCGTGGGTCAGGCATCTGTGGCGATCAGCTGATCTGCCCAAACGCACCGAGACCCGCCCAAAGGCTCAGGCCTTCACAAAACATGAAACGCGCTTTTGACCTGTTGGCCGGTTTTTCAGCCCT
>JBEDFU010000086.1:0-3002 GCA_041174965.1 Pseudomonadota bacterium
GTCACATTCTATTGACACTTTGTGGTTTTGGCACGGGTTCAAACACGGGTTTGAAGCTTGGCCGTGGTGGCCTGGGGGCTGGGTTAGAATCCACCCCCCCTGGCCTGCCCGCGTGGCAGGCTTTTTCCACCTCTCCCTGTGGGGAGTCTTTGGTCAGGTCAATCATGTCTGATTTAAGTCTTCAACTGCAGCAGGCCGCGAGCCAACCACCAGTTTCCAGCTACTTTGACACGGCGCTGTTTGAGCGCGAGATGGCGACCATCTTTCAAGGTGGGCCCCGCTATGTGGGGCACGAATTGAGTGTGCCCGAGCTGGGCGACTATGCGGCCTTGCCCCAAGAGGGCGAGGGCCGGGCCTTGGTGCGCACCGCCCAAGGGGTGGAGCTGATCTCTAATATATGTAGGCACCGCCAGGCGGTGATGCTCAAAGGGCGCGGCAACCTGAACGCCCCGAAAAATGCTGCCAGCGCCTCGGGCAACATCGTCTGCCCGGTGCACCGCTGGACCTATGCGCCTTCGGGCCAGTTGCTGGGCGCGCCGCACTTTGCCCAAGACCCCTGCCTGAACCTCAACAACTACCCGCTGCGGTCGTGGAACGGCCTGCTGTTTGAAGACAACGGCCGCGACATCGCCGCCGATTTGGCCCAAATGGGCCCGCGCCAAGCGCTGGACTTCAGCGGCTACGCCCTGGACCGGGTGGAAATGCACCACTGCAACTACAACTGGAAGACCTTCATCGAGGTCTATTTGGAGGACTACCACGTGGGCCCCTTCCACCCCGGCTTGGGCCAGTTTGTGTCCTGCGAAGACCTGCGCTGGGAGTTTCAGCGCGAGTTTTCGGTGCAAACCGTGGGCGTGGCCAACCAATTGAAGGCGGCGGGCAGCGCGGTCTACCAGCGCTGGCACCAAGCGGTGATGCAGTACCGCCAAGGCAAACCGCCCGAGCACGGGGCCATTTGGCTCACCTACTACCCGCACATCATGGTCGAGTGGTACCCGCATGTGCTGACCGTGTCCACCCTGCACCCGATCAGCCCGACCCAGACCATGAACATGGTGGAGTTTTACTACCCCGAAGAAATCGTGGCCTTTGAGCGCGATTTTGTGCAGGCGCAGCAAGCCGCCTACATGGAAACCTGCTTGGAGGACGACGAAATCGCCGAGCGCATGGACGCGGGTCGACACGCGCTGATGCGCCGCGGCGACGACGAGCGCGGCCCCTACCAAAGCCCGATGGAAGACGGGATGCAGCATTTTCACGAGTGGTACCGACAACGCATGGCCCACAGCAGCTGACATGCAAGCCGTTTGGATGCTGCTGTCGGCCGCGTTTTTTGCCGGCATGGGGGTGTGCGTCAAATTCGCCTCGCAGCACTTCAACGCTTCTGAATTGGTTTTTTACCGTGGGGTGATCAGCGTGGTGATCATGCTGGCCATGCTGCGCGGGCGCGACATTGAGTGGCGCACCCAAATGCCCGGCCAGCACCTGTGGCGCAGCGCCGTCGGCGTGTTCTCTTTGGTCACCTGGTTTTACGCCCTGGCCGAGCTGCCCCTGGCCACCGCCATGACGCTCAATTACATGAGCAGCGTGTGGGTGGCTTTGCTGGCTCTCATCTCCACCCTGTGGTGGCGGCTGCGCGGCAGCGGCATGCGCCCTGCCCTGGCCCAAAACGGGCGCCAAGCCTGGCCCCTGGGGCTGAGCATCATGGCCAGTTTCATTGGCGTGGTGTTGATGCTGCGCCCCACCGTCGACAACAGCCAATGGTTTGCCGCAGTGGTCGGCCTGGTCTCTGGGCTGGTCGCCGCCCTGGCCTATTTACAGGTGCGCACCCTGACCCATGCCGGTGAACCCATCACCCGCACGGTGCTGTTTTTCTCCATCGCCACCATGATCACCGGTGCCGCTGGCATGGGCGTGCAAGGCGTCTCGCCTTGGAACGCACAAGCCGCTTGGTGGCTGCTGCCCCTGGGGGTGCTGTCCTCCGCCGGGCAAATGTGCATGACCCGCGGCTACAGCCACGGGCCCACCTTGGTGGCGGCCAATTTGCATTACGCGGGCATCGTGTTTGGCGCCTTGTTCAGCGTGGCCTTTTTTGACGACCCCATCACCTGGTGGACGTGGGCCGGCATGACCGTTATCCTGCTGAGCGGCATCTGGGCCACTTGGCTGCAAGAATCACCCCCCAAACCCTCTGCGGAGAATTGAATGCACACCCACCTCATCAACGTTGAACAACTCAAAGCCCTCCAAGGTCAGCCCTGCTTGGTGTTTGACGTCAGCGCCGATCTGTTCAAACCCGAAGCTGGTTTACAAATGTATGGCCAAGAGCACATTGCCGGGGCGGTGTTTGCCGACCTCAACCACGACCTGAGCGAATCCGACCCGGCGTATGCGGTCAATGGCGGTCGCCACCCCCTGCCAAAGCGCGAGGTGTTGGCGCAGTGGCTGCGCAGCGTGGGCCTGAACAACGACATGCAAGTGGTGGTCTACGACCGCCAAGGGGCCAACTACTGCGGCCGCCTGTGGTGGATGATCAAGTGGTGTGGTCACGACGCCGTGGCCGTGCTCGACGGTGGCTTTCAGGCTTGGCAGCAATCCGGCGGGGCCATCACCCGGGGCATTGAAGCCCCCCGCCCCGAGGGCAACTTCGCCCTGTCAACGCCCTTGGTGGCCTGGCGCAGCACCGCCGAGGTGGCCGCGCAACTCGGCCGACCCGAGCAAACCTTGATCGATGCGCGCGCCCCCGCACGCTTTCGCGGTGAAACCGAACCACTGGACCCGGTGGCCGGCCACATCCCCGGTGCACTGAACCGCCCGTTTGCCTTGAACCTCGATGACAAAGGCTTCTTCAAAAGCCCCGCCGTGCTGCGCCTAGAATTTGAGCAACTGCTCAACGGTCGCGACCCCGCCACGGTGGTCCACCACTGTGGCTCGGGCGTCAGTGCCGTGCCCAATGTGCTGGCCATGGCCATCGCCGGACTGGGCACCAGCGCCCTGTACCC
>JBEDFU010000087.1:0-24876 GCA_041174965.1 Pseudomonadota bacterium
AATTTTGAACGCCCTTGGCGATGCTCTCACCCTGGCTGTCAATGGCTTTTTGTTGAGCATCCGCATTGAGCAACCAGGAGTTGCTCGGTGCACTGGCCGCACTCCACTGCTCGACGGCAAAGCGAATGCGCTCGCGGGTCTTGTGGTCCCCTTCCAGGGCGTTGGCCAAACCCATCAAGGTGCGGGTGTTGAGCAGGTAAATGGCCGCTGAGAATGCGGCCATGGGGTTGTGGCCCCATGCATCACCTGCAAAACGCCTGTCTTTGAGCACTGGGGTTTTGCTCAAGCCTTGGTTCCACAGCTGTGTGGCCTCTTGCAAATATTGGTCTTTCAAAGTTTGCAATTGGGCGGGGTTGAATGCCAAGGATCCCGACTGCGGAGAAGCCTGGGCCATTTGCTGAAAGCTTGCCAAGGCCTGTTGCCACCCTTGGGCAAGGCTTTGTTGAAAAGCATTTGCAGCGTTGCCGCTGTTTGTGGCCTGTTGTTGGCGCATATTTGTCTCCAAAGCGCATGGGTATTTTTGGCGGCCCTACACTGCTGTGCGTGAAGGCCTGTGGCGATGAGTATCTCAGCTTCAGCCTTCGTGACACTGACAATTTTTCGTTTTAGAGGCCATACCCCATGTACCTGGTTGCCATCGCCTGGATTTACATCACCTTGATGATGGCCGTGGCCGAGGCCTTTCACCCCCAAGGCAGCTTGTTGGGCGCTTTCTTCACATTTGTTCTTTATGGTGTGTCGCCATTGGCTTTGGTCTTGTACCTGCTCAACACACCGGGGCGGCGGCGAAGGTTGAAACAAGAAGTGGAAGCAGCCGCCAATCAACCCCACCCAGATGGGGCTGAGTTAGGCAGCCACATCCCGCCAAATGCTGGCGGCGAATCGACCGCTGACACGATCTCGCCGATGGGAAAAAAATAAATCCTTTTGCGCCACGGTGCACCAAGCTGCGGTGCCATCGTTACCGACAATCTGGGTCACACCCAAAGCCTGCAAACGCATGCGCGCCAATGCGGGCAAATCGGCCCACCACTTGCCCTTCGTTGGTCCAGGCTCGAAACAGAGACTGGCCTGCGCATCTACAGCGCAAAACGCATCTCTGACTTCATGGCCCACTTCGAAAGCCTGAGGCCCAATGCACGGTCCCAGCCATGCCTGAATTGGCGAGGCATCTGCGTTCATGCGCTCGCGCATGGCGTTGACCGCCACTTCGATGACCCCCAGCCCCATTTCCCCAGCCAAACCTCGCCAGCCCGCATGCGCAGCGGCAACCCATCGCCCAGAGGGTTCGGCGAATAAAACGGGCAAACAATCCGCCACCATGATGGTGCAAGCCAGCCCGGACACTTGGGTGATGCAGACATCGGCAGAAATGCCATCTGGGGTTTGATCGGTCAATTCAACCAGGCTCCAACCGTGAACCTGGTTCAGAAAAACCGGCTTTGCCCCAATCTGCTCACGATAGCTTTCCCTGTTGGCGCTGACCGCGCTGGGGTCATCTCCCACATGATTACCCAAGTTCAGGCTCGCATAGGCACCCGTGGAAACACCACCGTGGCGCAGACTGCAAAAGGACTTGATGCCTTCAGGCCAAAGCCCCTGCAAGTGCTGATCCATCAACGGGCCCAAGTTGAAGGCGCACAAGGGGCCAACGGGCTGGTCAGTGCCTGAACCCAGGCGAACAAGCCCTTGGGTGCAACGACCTCAAAGCCAGGGCTCGCCAGTTCATGGCACACTCTGCCCATCGTTTTTTTGCGCACCCCCTGAAAGGGTTTGGTGATTGCGCATTTACTGCCCATGAAAGTAGCGTCCATGAATTTTGTCTTTGCCCCTTCAGCCATCATATCTGTCCCCGTGATCGGTCAGCCTGAGCAATTTCCTGTCCATCGCATTTATTGCGTGGGACGCAACTACGAAGAGCACGCCAAAGAAATGGGATACACCGGCCGTGAGCCGCCGTTTTTCTTTTTGAAACCCGCCGATGCATTGGTGGTGGTGCCCGAAGGCCAGACAGGGCACATCCCCTACCCCAGCATGACGGGCAATTTTCACCATGAAATCGAATTGGTGGTGGCCATCGGCAAAGGTGGCAAAAACATCAGCGCCAGCCAGGCGATGAGCCATGTTTACGGCTATGCGGTTGGCTTGGACATGACCCGGCGCGACCTTCAAAACGACATGAAAAAGCAAGGTCGCCCCTGGTGCATCGGCAAGGCGTTTGATCACAGCGCACCGATGGGCCCGATTGTGCGGGCCGAAAAATTGGCCCACATCGAATCTGCTGCCATTTCCGTGTCAGTCAATGGCAAGGCACGTCAATCCAGCAGTGTCAGCAAGCTGATTTGGAATATTTCAGAAACCATTGAACACCTGTCTGCTGCCTGGGAACTTCAACCTGGAGACCTGATATTCAGCGGCACACCTGAAGGTGTGGCTGCGGTGGTCAGTGGCGACACCATGGTGGGTGATGTCACGGGTTTGCCCACCCTGACCGTTCACGTCAACTGAACCAATTGCAGCGCACTGGGATCACCTATTTTGCTTCGCACCAGCATCAAACACTGCAAAAACTGTGGGGAATTGGTTGTATTGCGCGTGCCTGACGACGGCGATACGCGGCAAAGGGCGGTGTGCCCTGCATGCCAGACCATCCACTATGAAAACCCATTGAATGTGGTGGGCACCATACCCGTGCTGGGAAAGTCGGTGTTGCTGTGCAAGCGAAACATTGAACCGCGCAAAGGCAAATGGACTTTGCCTGCAGGCTTCATGGAGTTGGGCGAGACCCTGGGCGAAGGCGCTGCACGCGAAACCATTGAGGAGGCCGGCGCCCAGTTTGAGCTGCAAGGGCTTTTCAGTGTGCTCAATGTGGCACGTGTGGGTCAGGTGCACTTCTTTTTTCTCGCCGAATTGACCTCTGACCAATTTGCGCCGGGCCATGAAACCATGGAAGCGCGGTTATTTGAAGAGCATGAAATCCCCTGGGATGAGCTGGCCTTTCGCACCGTGAAGGAAACCCTGAGGGCTTTTTTTGCCGACCGCCAAGTCGGCGAGTTTGGTTTGCACCAAATGGACATCCATCACTGAGAACCCATACCGCTCAGCTCTTTTTGGGCTCTTGATGGCCACCAAACTGATGCCGCAGTGCGGACAGGGTTTGGTCGGCAAAACTGGGGGATTGCCGGGATCTGAACCTGGCATTCAAAGCAGCGGTCAGCACATGGGCTGGTATGGCCTCTTCTATGGCGGCTTCGACCGTCCAGCGACCCTCACCTGAATCTTGCACATGGCCAGAAAAATCAGCCAGCTGGGGATCTCGTGCCAAAGCAATCGCTGCCAAATCCAATAGCCAAGAAGAAACCACACTGCCCCTGCGCCACACCTCTGCAACATCGGCCAGGTTGAAGTCGTAGCGACGCTCTGCCGGCACAGCGCTTTGCCCAGCGCCTTTGAGGATGTCGAACCCTTCTGCAAAGGCCTGCATCATTCCGTACTCGATGCCGTTGTGAATCATCTTCACAAAATGCCCTGAACCCACGGGCCCCGTGTGCAAATAGCCCAAGTGCGCTGTGGATTCAAAGCCCTCTCGACCGGGTGAGGGCGCGATCTGCCCTTGGCCGGGTGCCAAGTCGCGGAAAACAGGTGCCATCCTGTTGAAAGCAGCCACCTCGCCACCAATCATCAAGCAATAGCCACGCTCCAAACCCCAAACCCCGCCGCTGGTGCCCACATCCAAATAATGAATGCCCAAGGGCAAGAGTTCCTGGGCTCGGCGCACATCGTCTTTGTGGTTGGCATTGCCGCCATCGATCAAAATGTCCTCTGCTTGGAGCAAGTTTTTCAAGGACTGCACCGTGTCTTCAGTGATTTGTCCTGCGGGCAACATCATCCAAATGGCCCTGGGTTGGGGCAGTTGTTGCACCAAATCAGCCAGGCCTTGGGCGCCGACAGCACCCAAACCCACCAACGGCTGGATGCTGGCCATATTCGCGTCGTAAACCACACAGCCGTGGCCCTTTTTGAGCAAACGACGCACCAAATTGCCCCCCATCTTTCCCAAACCAATCATGCCAATTTGCATTGTTGAACCCACTTTGATGAACTTGGCTGCACTTTAACTTCAATTGAACCGAAGCTGTCTGTCTGCGCCAACACCGATACACGCAATCTCTAGGGAAACCGCTGATGAATGCGTGACCCATGTCTATTTAAACTGTCAATATTGCAACTTTCGAGAACACGCGCATGTCCACCACCTTCAATGTCAACGGGAAAACGGCTGTGAGCGATGCCGCACCCAATACCCCTCTGCTGTGGGTCCTGCGAGAAGATCTGCAACTGACAGGCACCAAGTTTGGTTGTGGCGTGGCCCAATGTGGCGCTTGCACCGTGCATGTGAACGATGTCCCGGTTCGTTCATGCAGCATGCCTGTGAACCAAGTCTCGGGCAAACAAGTGACAACCATTGAAGGCTTGTCGCCCACGGGAACCCATAAATTGCAAAAAGCTTGGGTGGCCGAACAAGTGCCCCAATGCGGTTACTGCCAATCGGGTCAGATCATGCAAGCGGCCGCTTTGTTGGCCAAGAATAAAAACCCCAGCCGAGCCCAAATCGTGGCCCACATGAACGGCAATATTTGCCGTTGCGGAACCTATCAACGCATTGTGAGCGCGATTCAGCGCGCAGCCAAGGAAGCATGACCATGTCCAAGCACACTTCCATTGCCCCTTCAGACATCAACCGCCGTCAATTTTTGGCCGTTGGCTCGGGGCTGAGCTTTTCCTTGGCGATGGGCAGCGCCATGCTGCCCATGGACACATCGGCCCAAACCAACGATGCGCGGATGGCCATCAACGTATGGGTCAACATCGCCACCGACAACACCATCACCATTCTTGCGCCCACGGCTGAAATGGGTCAAGGCACCTTGACCACACTGCCGCTGATATTGGCTGAGGAGTTGGATGCAGACTGGTCAAAGGTCAAAGTGGAAATTGCCCCTCCCAACCCCAAGGTTTACGGCAATCCTCACCCATTGCTCAACGGCGGGCAGGCCTCATTGGCCAGTGTGGCAGTCCCAGGTTATTTCAAACCCCTGCGGGTTGCCGGTGCCCAAGCACGGCGGGTCTTGATGGACGCTGTCGCGGCCAAATGGGGCGTGCCGATCAGCGAGTTGAGCACCCAAAACAGCACCGTCGTGCATGCCAAAAGCAATCAACGCATCAGTTACGGCGATGTGGCCAAATTTGCCACCGTGCCAGCCGAATTGCCCAAGATCACTGACGACGAGTTGAAAAAACCTGAGCAATTTTCCCTCATCGGGCGAACCAATATTGGTCGCATCGATATTCAATCCAAAGTGGATGGATCAGCCCAATTTGGCATCGATGCCCGGGTTGAGGGCATGGTTCACGCCTCGGTTTTGGAGTCGCCCATGGAGGGCGCCAAAGCTGAAAACGTGAACACTGAAGAAGTCATGGCGGTTCCAGGTGTCCTAAGGGTTCTGACGGTTCCCTTTGGTGTGGCTGTGATTGGCAAAACGGGAGAATCCACGCGAGTGGCCCGCGCCTTGCTCAAAGCCAAAGTCACTTGGAACACCTCGGGCGCCGCCGCAGCTGCCGGCTTTGACTCTGAAAAATCCAAAGCGGACTATGCCAAACAAGGTCAAGACCCCAATGCCAAGGCGATGGACGCCTACAAACGCGGTGACGCCACCGCCGCCCTGGGACAAGCCGCCAAAACCATCGAAGCCACCTATTGGTCCGAACACGCTTATCACGCCCAAATGGAACCGATGAATTGTTTGGCCAAAGTGGCGGCTGATGGGCAATCGGCCGAAATATGGACCGGAACGCAGTTCTCTTTCTTGGCCACCGTAGTCGCCTCTGGAATTTTGAAAACCACGCCAGACAAAATCAAGGTCCATCAACACATGTTGGGTGGCGGCTTCGGTCGGCGCATCGCCCCAGACATCATTGCCCAGTCCGTGGTGTTGTCCAACATCACCAAATTGCCCGTGAAACTCGTCCTCTCTCGAGAGGATGACATGGCTGCTGCCCGCCCCAGGCCCCTGACCCACCATGTGATGAAAGCAGGCCTGGATGACAAGGGTCAACTGATCGGCTGGCGTCACCGTTTGGTGGCAGAAAATGTCGACGCTGTTGCCGCACCCGCCCGCTTCCAAGCCACCGGCGGCAAAGATTACGTCGGTTGGAACGGCTCCGACTTACCCCATTACGCCATTCCCCACACGTTGGCAGAGGGTGTGCGGGAAATGCGTGGCACTCGGGTTGCACCCTTGCGTGGCATTGGTGCTGGCTACAACAAATTTGTCATTGAATCCTTCCTGGATGAGATTGCATTTGAGCGCCGCATCAACCCTCTGGCCATGCGACTTGAGTTGACACAATCGGACGCCAGGGCCAATGCGGTGATTCGAACGGTTGCCGAAATGTCAGACTGGAACCGCAAACGCAAAGACCGTGGCCTGGGGATCGCTTTCGCGGACTACCACGGCACCCTCTCTGCTGGGGTGGCAGAGGTGTCGCTCAATCGCAAAACCGGCAAAATTCAAGTGCACCACTATTGGGTAGCCGTTGATACCGGCTTGCCCATTCAACCCGTCAATGTGTTGGCTCAACTCGAAGGGGCTGTGGTCTACGGACTTTCCTTGGCCTTGCTCGAAGAACTGACCATTCGAAATGGTTCTGTGGTGCAGTCCAACTTCAATGATTACCCTGTGCTGCGCATGGCAGACATGCCAGAAATCCATACACAGATTATTCCGTCCAAGGCTCCCCCCACTGGAATGGGAGAAGTGGGCGTGCTGGCTGTGGCCCCCGCGATTTCCAATGCCATCTTTCAACTCAGCGGAAAACGTTTGCGCCATTTGCCGATGTCACCAGCCAGGGTGAAAAAAGCGATCACCTGATCCCTCTTTGCCACACCAGGCAAGCCACAGCGACGAGAAACCGGCGTTTCAGGACTGATAATGGGTGACTACATGGTCACTGATGCATCGGCTGAAAAAAATGGCGTTTTCTCTGGAAAAATTTGAGTCCTTGGCCTACGGCAGAAACCGTGAAATGGGCGTGCGTGAGTTGCTGGCCTTGCTGCAAGATTTAGACGCCAACTACGGACAAGTTGGCGCTCAATTCAAGGCGCAACCTCTGCAATCTGTGGCCCAAAAAGACATGGACTTGCATGTCTTGAACCGAGTGGCAGCGGCGGCTTCTTGTTTGCTGTCGGACCCGGAATTGTTTTTTGACCCCTTATGGCAGCCCATACTGCTATCGCACCATCGGTGGTTGGCCAGCTTGTTTGCGGCCACACCTTTTCGCAATGCCGATCATGTGATGCGCGCATTGAACTTGAGTGAAGGCGATAAAAAGTCCGATTTGCACCAACTGCAAATCGGTGCCGATGATCTGCTGAAGTTTTGCCTGCTGTACTCACCCGAGTCTGAGGTTCCATTGGACTTGGATGCCTTATGGGCAGCCAATCAAGTCCTGGCCGCAGGGTTGTGCTTGGTACTGCTTTCCCCCCGATTTTTGGGCTCTCAAGCGGCCCATGCCAAACGCGAACAAATCCTGCCATGGCTGAGCCAATATCTGGACAAAATTGAAGACATCGAACAATTGCCGTTGGGCGTTTTGCACGACCTGTACATGCATTGCAGTTATGCAGATCGAGCCGACAAACATGACATCAAAAAACCCATCAATGCCTTGATTCGGCGCAAGCTTAAACAGCACGGGATGAAAAATATCACCCCAAAGGTGAAATGGGAAAGCAGCCAAAAAACAAAGCCGGTCATGATGGTGGTTTTGGAGTGGTTTACCAGCGCCCACTCCATTTATCGCACGCACTCATTGACCCTGGAGGCGGCGCGCGATAAATTTCACTTGGTAGCCTTGGCTTATGACAACTGCACCGACGCCCAAACCCGGCTGGTTTTTCATGAGGTGGTGGCCATTCCGCGAGAGGCCAGCATGCTGGACCAGCTCAAACTGATTCAAAACGAAGCGCAAAATCGAAAAGCCAGTATTCTTTACATGCCCAGCGTGGGGATGTTTCCCTTGACCATGTGGCTGGCCAATTTGCGCATGGCACCACTTCAGGTGATGGGGCTGGGTCATCCCGCCACCTCGCATTCGGATGTCATTGACTATGTGGTGGTTGAAGAAGACTACGTGGGCGATGCGGCTTGCTTCAGCGAAAAACTGCTCAAATTACCGGCCGATGGGATGCCTTATCGCCCCTCTGCCTCGGCCACTGGTCTTCATGTGATGCGACCACCGCGAGCCAGTGCCGACGTGGTTCAAGTGGCCATGTGTGCCACAACCATGAAGCTCAACCCCCAATTTTTGCAAACCTGCGCAGAAATCATCCAACGCTCCAGTGTCCCCTTGCATTTTCATTTTTTAATTGGCCAAGCCCAAGGGCTGACGTTCCCGCATGTGCAAAAAGTCATCTCCCAATATTTGGGCGAGCATGTGACGGTTTACCCCCACCAACCCTACGCCCCCTACATGCAAGTGATTGGCGCTTGTGACATGTTCATCAATCCATTTCCCTTCGGCAATACCAATGGCATCATTGACACGGTCAGCGCAGGTTTGGTTGGGGTGTGCAAATCAGGCCCAGAGGTTCATGAGCACATCGATGAAGGTTTGTTTCGCAGGCTGGGGATGCCCGATTGGCTGATTGCCCGCAGCAATGAGGAATACATTTTGGCAAGCCTGCGCTTGGCCGCCAATCACACCGAAAGGGCTTGGCTGCGCAACCGACTCTCAAGCCCAGAAAAGGTCAAGGTCCTGTTCAAAGGCCGCCCTGAGATCATGAGCGAACGGTTGATGGAATGTCTGACGAGCTCCTGAGCCTGCTGAGTCCTGCCCGTTTGACCCACGTCGTCGATGTGGGCGCCAACCCAATAGATGGGGCACCCCCTTATAAACAAATGCTCTCCCTGGGCCTGTGCACCGTGACGGGCTTTGAACCCCAAGAACAAGCATTGGCTGCACTGAACGATCGAAAAGGTCCACTCGAAACCTATCTTCCGCATGCCTTGGGTTCAGGCGGACAGGCCACCCTGAACATTTGTCAGTATTCTGGATGGACCAGCTTGTTACAACCCAGTGCAGCGGCACTGGCCGTTTTTCCACAGTTTCAAGCCAACGCAAAAGTGGTGGCGCAAATACCCGTGTTCACCCACAAGCTAGACGATATCCATGACGTGCGCCCATTTGATTTGCTCAAAATTGATGTCCAAGGTGCAGAGATGGCTGTGTTCCAAGGCGCTATTCATCATTTAAAAAATGCCGTTGCCATCCAGACCGAGATCAGCTTCATCGCCTTGTATGAAAACCAGCCCACTTTCGGCCAAGTAGACGTTTTTTTACGCAACCTGGGTTTTGTGCCCCACGGCTTTGCGGACATCAAACGCTGGCCGATCGCCCCTTTGGAATTTCATGGCACTGCCCAACAAAACGTCCATCAGTTGCTGGAAGCTGATGTGGTTTACGTCAAAAATTTTGTCCATCCATCTGGCATGAGCGATGAGCAATTCAAGCAATTGGGTCTGATCATGCACCACGTCTACCAAAGCCACGATTTATGCGCGCGCTGCATACAGTGCTTGATCGAAAGAGGCGTCTTACCTGGCGACAGCTTGCAGCGATATGTCGACCAGCTCAATGCCAATTGAGCCAATAAAAAAGGGTTAGCAGAAAATTCTGCTAACCCTTGTGTCGTTGGTCGGCGTGGCGGGATTCGAACTCGCGACCCCTTGCACCCCATGCAAGTGCGCTACCAGGCTGCGCTACACGCCGAAGATACAGATTATAACGGGCTTATGCGTGGGCTTCACTGAGCAACTCGCGAATTTCAAACAATTCACGGCGCAGCAGGAACAACCGCTTAGAACCCGTTGACTCTGGCGCACTGACCGCCATGCCCCAACCTTCAGAGTGGGGGGCTGTGGCAATCACGCTGGCGGACGAGGTTTCCACCTGGAGATCTTCGGTGGGTTCATCAAATTTGAATTCGTGACCAATCTCTTGCAGACGATTGCGCGCTCCGCTGATGGTGAAACCTTGCTCATACAACAAACCACGGATTCGGCGAATCATCAAGACTTCGTGGTGCTGGTAATAGCGCCGGTTGCCACGACGTTTCATGGGGCGCAGCTGGGTGAACTCCTGCTCCCAATACCTCAACACATGGGGTTTGACAGCACACAACTCGCTGACCTCACCAATGGTGAAATAGCGTTTGGCAGGAATGACGGGTAGAAGGGTTTCCATGAACAAGCGAGGTAGGAACCTAGGGTACCCCAATCGCGTCGAAAAGATAAGTGGGACAGCGCAAAAAAGGCTGTAAAAAATAAAAGATTATGAAAATTTACCCGACTTGCCCCGGGTTTTCACTCTGAATGAGGTCTTTCAATTTATGACTGGCGTGGAAAGTGACCACTCTTCGCGCCGCGATCGGAATCACCTCACCCGTGCGGGGATTGCGACCGGGCCTTGCAGATTTGGTGCGAATCTGAAAGTTACCGAAGCCGGAAATTTTCACGTCGTTGCCATCCACCAAACTTTGGGTGATGAGGTCAAAAAAGGCCTCGATCATGTCTTTGGATTCACGCTTATTCAAACCAATTTGCTGATACAACATATCTGCAAGTTGGGCTTTGGTCAAGGCTGGCGTTTCAAGGCTATCGACTGAAATTTCCATGTAAATACTCCTGAATTACCGCAGCCTCGCTTGCAGCGCAGACGTCAAAGAAGACAGCACCGAATCCACCACCATCTGAATTTTTTCATCCGTCAATGTTGACTCTTCGCTGCTCAACGTCAAACGAATGGCCAAACTCTTTTCGTGGGCCGCCAAGTTGGCCATGGCTTGCTCTGGATGGTAAATATCAAACAACACCGCATCCCTGAGCAAGCCTTGGCTGGGCGCCGCAAAAACGGCATGCATCAATTGGTTGTGGGTCACACTTTGATTGACCACCACCGCCAAATCCCTTTGCACCACAGGAAATTTAGACACCGACTTGAACATCGGTATGTTGACGGCCAAGACCGGGTCCAAAGCCAACTCGAAAAGCAAAGGCGCCTGCGTCAAACCCCATGACTGCCGATGCTTGGGGTGCAACTCACCCATATGACCGATCCTTTGCCCATGCAAATGCACAGCTGCACAACGCCCCGGATGAAAGGCCGGATGCTCGGCCGCATGAAACTCTGCTTCCAATGGAGAAAGCAGGGCTTGAAGGTCTGCCTTGAGGTCATAAAAATCCACATCACTGTCGGGAGCAGCCCATTGAAGCGGCATCATGGGTCCGACAGCAATGGCGGCGACATGAATGGGTTGGTCAAAACCTTGCACAGTGACGTCGCTGTTGGTGGTTTGCGCATTCTTGCAAAACACCCTGCCAATTTCGAAAACACGGACGCGCTCGGCACGCCTGTCCAGATTGAACTTGACCACCTGAAGCAACGAGCCAATGAGCGAGGAACGCATCACTCCCATGTTGCTGGCAATCGGGTTGACCAACTTCACCGGATCCGGATTGGCCATCAGGTCCGACTCCCATTGGGCCGAGACAAAACTGAAATTGATGGTTTCTTGATAACCCAAGCTGGCCAAACTGCGGCGGATGCTGTGGGCACTGCGTGTAGTTTCGCTGCGGCGTTTGGCCGAAATGGGCGCTTGCGGTGGCGTGGTTGGCAATTGGTCAAAACCAATCATGCGCGCCACCTCTTCGATCAAGTCTTCTTCAATTTGCAAGTCAAACCGATGACTCGGAGGCACGACAGTGATGACCCCGTTGGACAGTGCGCAAGACAAGCCCAAAGACTTCAGGGCTTTCATGCATTGGTCTGCATGGAGTTCCATCCCCAAAACTTTGGCAGCCCGCGCCACCCGCAATTGAACCGGCTGTGGGCGTGGCATATTGGGTTGCAAATCATCAATCGGCCCACACTGCGTGTCAGATGTTCCACAAATGTCCAAGACCAACTGGGTGATGCGCTCGATGTGCTCCACTGTCAAGGATGGGTCCACGCCACGTTCAAATCGGTGACCGGCATCGGTGGAAAAGTTGAAGCGGCGCGAGCGACCCGCCACAGACTTGGGCCACCAAAATGCGGCTTCAATATAGATGTGCTGGGTTGCGTCACCCACTGCGGTGGCGTCGCCCCCCATGATGCCAGCCAGTGATTCAACCTGGTGATCATCCGCGATGACGCCCACATCCGAATCCACTTCAACGGTTTGCCCGTTGAGCAGCTTCAAGGTTTCGCCTTTGCGCCCCCAGCGGACCTGCAGACCACCTTTGATTTTGTCCAAATCGAAAATGTGGGTGGGTCGGCCCAACTCAAACATCACGTAGTTGGAAATATCGACCAAAGCACTGACACTGCGCTGTCCGCAGCGGGCCAATCTATCAACCATCCAGCCAGGCGTTGGCGCCAAAGGATTGACGTTACGAACCACACGACCGGAAAAGCGACCACACAAGTCTGGGGCTTCAATTTGCACCGGCAGCACTTGATCCGAGGTACACGGCACAGTGGGGTATTGGGGTTGTAGCAGTGGCGAACCGGTCAATGCAGACAACTCTCGCGCGACCCCGTGAATGCCCAAACAATGGGCCAGATTTGGCGTCAACTTCAGGGTGAACAGCACATCGTCCAATTTCAGGTGTTGGCGAATGTCCTGGCCCAATTCGGCGGCTGAAGACAGCTCCAGCAAACCACCATGGTCGTCATTGAGTTGCAGTTCTTTGGACGAGCACAACATGCCCTGACTCTCTGTGCCTCTGATCTTGCCCAGCTTGATGGCAAACGGCTGACCGTCCTCAGCAGGCGGCAGTAAAGCACCAACCATGGCACAAGGCACCTTGATCCCCGCACGTGCATTGGGTGCACCACACACAATCGATAGGGTTTGACCCAAACCCACATCCACATCGCAAATGCGCAATCGGTCTGCATTGGGGTGAGGGATGGCATTCAAAATTTGACCAACCACCACCCCGCTAAAGGGTGGTGCAACCGGTCGCATGTCCTCAACCTCTAAACCCGCCATGGTGAGGGTGTCAGCCAGGGCTTGAGAGCTCAACGGTGGGTTGCAAAATTCGCGCAACCAAGACTCAGGGAATTGCATAGGTGGAGCTTGCTTTAGCGAAATTGACTTAAGAAACGAATGTCGCCATCGAAGAACAGGCGCAAATCATTGACCCCATAGCGAAGCATGGTCAACCTGTCGGGTCCCATGCCAAAGGCAAAGCCCATGTAATGTTCTGGGTCCAAACCCATGTTTCTGATCACTTGGGGATGCACTTGTCCGGAGCCGGCCACTTCGAGCCAGCGCCCTGCCAAAGGCCCGCTGGGAAACTGAATGTCAATTTCCGCGCTGGGCTCGGTGAAGGGGAAAAAGCTGGGGCGAAATCGCAGCACCAAATCCGAAGACTCAAAAAAAGTCCGGCAGAAATCGGTAAAGACCACCTTCAGGTCTTTGAAGCTGATGTTCTCTCCAATCCACAAACCCTCACACTGGTGAAACATGGGGGAATGGGTTGCATCGCTGTCCACGCGGTAAGTGCGCCCTGGGGCAATCACACGAATTTCCGGCATGACCTGCCCCGCATCCAGCAAGGCTTGATGGCGCTTGACGTGGCTCACCGCATGGCGGATTTGCATCGGGCTGGTGTGGGTGCGCAACAAGTAACCACCTTCCACATAAAAGGTGTCGTGCATGGAGCGCGCGGGGTGATCTTCTGGCGTATTGAGGGCAGTGAAGTTGTACCAATCGGTCTCGATTTCTGGCCCCTGCGCCACTTCAAAGCCCATGGAGTCAAAAATTTGCTCGATGCGCTCCAAGGTCAAACTGACTGGGTGCAAGCCACCCGTTGGGCGCAAACGCCCCGGCAAACCCACATCCAAGGCCTGAGCTTTCAGCTGACTCGACAGCTCTTCATCTGCCAGCGCCTGTCTGCGCTGGGTCAAGGACATTTCCACAGCCTGTTTGACTTGGTTGATGGCGGCCCCTTGAAGCTTTTTCTCTTCGGATGGCAGCGTGGCCAGGCCCTTCATCAACTCGGTCACACGCCCGGTTTTACCCAAAAATTGGGCTTTGGCGTTCTCCAAATCGGCTTGGGTGTGACACCCCTCAAAAGCCGTTTGCGCAGCCATTACCAAAGCATTCAGATCATTCATTGCAAGGCAAGCGAGTTTGAATCAGATGGAGCCCATATGGCCCAAGACAATAAAAAACCCGGCGCACCTGAGTACCAGGCGCAACCGGGTGGGTGACATCAAGCGGCTAGCTTGGCTTTGACTTGCTCAACAATGTGCCCAAAGGCAGCTTTGTCATGCACCGCCAAATCGGCCAACATCTTGCGGTCGATCTCGATGGCCGCTTTCTTCAGGCCATTGGCAAACTGGCTGTAGGTCATGCCCAGTTCACGGGCTGCCGCATTGATACGGGCAATCCACAACTGTCGAAACACACGCTTTTTGGTACGGCGATCACGGTAGGCATATTGTCCAGCTTTCATCACCGCTTCTTTGGCGATGCGGAACACATTGCCGCGGCGACCACGGAAACCTTTGGCTTGAGCGAGTACTTTTTTGTGACGGGCACGTGCCGTCACTCCACGTTTAACGCGAGGCATTTGAATTTCTCCTTGTTCGTCTGATCACAGCCCAGCAAAGGGCAACATTTGAGCCATGTGACCCATATTGGTCTCATGGACTGCGACCGAGCCACGCAAGTGGCGCTTGTTTTTGGTGGTCTTCTTGGTCAAGATGTGACGTTTGAAGGCTTGTCCACGTTTGACAGTACCACCCGGACGAACACGAAAGCGCTTCTTCGCGCTGCTTTTGGTTTTCATTTTGGGCATTGGAATGCTCCTTTTCTCATTGTGCTCGCGAGGCGTTTGCAACCTTAGCAAACTTGATGGCCCCGAGCCACTTGTGTACCCCCAACCTGAGTCAGGGGTGCGCTGTCAGGGCCGGTAACCAACCGCCCCCGTCAGATTTATGCTGAGGCCACCGCAGCGGTCTCAGCCGTGGGTTTGGCAGCGCCGCCCACTTTTTTCTTGCCCGGCGCGATCATCATGATCATTTGCCGACCTTCCAATTTGGGGAATTGCTCGACCACAATCAGGTCAGCCAATTCCTCCCGAATTCTTTGCAGCAAGGCCATTCCGATTTCTTGGTGCGTGATTTCTCTGCCCCTGAATCGCAATGTGATCTTGCACTTATCGCCTTCAGCCAAAAACCGCTTGATGTTGCGCAACTTGATGTTGTAGTCCCCATCATCGGTGCCCGGCCTGAATTTGATCTCTTTGACTTCAATGATCTTTTGCTTGGACTTGGCTTCAGCGGCCTTCTTCTGCTCTTGGTACTTGAACTTTCCGTAATCCATCAAACGACAGACCGGTGGTACCGCAGTAGAAGCAATTTCGACCAAGTCCACATCAAGGTCTCCCGCCATGCGCAAGGCCTCCATCAGACTCACAATCCCCAAGGGTTCGTTGTCGGGTCCACTCAAGCGGACTTCGGGTGCCATGATTTCCCGGTTCAACCGGTGCTTGCGCTCTTCGCGATGGCGGCGATCTCTGAATTCAGTAGCGATGGTTCTTGTCCTTTATTAAAAAACCGTTTGTTCAATGACAAACGGCACACAACCGCCAAGTGCAACGCACCCAGTCGCTATTTCAAAGAAATCAGCTTTTGAGGGCAATGTCATTGGAGATGATTTGTTCAAATGCCTCCAAGGACATCACTCCGAGGTCTTTGTTACCTCGGGCGCGCACTGCAACGGCACCTGCTGCCTTCTCTTTGTCGCCGACGACCAAGATGTAGGGCAGCTTTTGCATTGAATGCTCGCGTATTTTATAGGTAATTTTCTCGTTTCGCAGATCCGAGTCCACCCTAAAGCCTTGATTTTTCAATCTTTTAACGACACTTTCGACGTAATCGGCCTGGCCATCGGTGATATTGAGCACACTGACTTGAACTGGCGCGAGCCAAACAGGCAATGCACCCGCATGCTCTTCTATCAAAATGCCAATGAACCTCTCGAGGCTTCCCACGATCGCTCGATGCAACATGATGGGTCTGTGGCGTCCACCGTCCTCGGCCACAAACTCCGCATCCAAACGCTCGGGCATGTTCGGGTCGACTTGAATCGTTCCACATTGCCACTCTCGCCCGAGTGCATCTTTGAGGGTGTATTCGATTTTGGGGCCATAAAAGGCGCCCTCGCCAGGTAGATACTCAAAATCACACCCTGAAGCTTTCAAGCCTTCGGCCAGCGCGTGCTCCGCGCGGTCCCAGCTTTCGTCGCTGCCAATGCGCTTCTCGGGTCGGGTCGACAAGCGATAAAGGATTTTGGTGAAACCAAAATCTCGGTAAACCTTTTGCAGCAAGGTGGTGAAGGCCAGCACCTCTGACTGAATTTGTGCTTCGGTGCAAAAAATATGGCCGTCATCTTGGGTAAAGGCGCGCACACGCATGATCCCGTGCAAGCCTCCGGTGGGTTCATTGCGGTGGCATTGGCCGAACTCACCAAAACGCAAAGGCAAGTCACGGTAACTTTTGATGCCTTGCTTGAAAATCAAAATGTGCCCCGGGCAATTCATTGGCTTCAAGGCATAGTCGCGCTTTTCCGATTCGGTCACAAACATGTTTTCACGGTACTTGTCCCAGTGCCCCGTTTTTTCCCACAGGTGCTGATCCAGGATCTGCGGACCTTTCACTTCAAGGTAGCCATTGTCGCGATAGACGCGGCGCATGTACTGCTCCACCTCTTGCCACAAAATCCAACCCTTGGGATGCCAAAAAACGGTTCCCGGTGAGTGCTCATCGATGTGGAAGAAATCAAGCTCTCGACCCAGTTTTCTGTGATCTCGCTTTTCAGCCTCTTCCAGCATGGTGAGGTATTGCTGAAGGTCGTCTTTGCTGGCCCACGCCGTGCCATAAATGCGCTGCAACATTTCGTTGCGGTGATCACCGCGCCAATAAGCACCCGCCACCTTCATCAACTTAAAGTGCTTTAACTTGCCCGTGCTGGGCACATGGGGTCCGCGGCACAAATCCTCAAAGGCACCTTCGCGATACAAGCTCACATCTTCTTGGGCAGGGATGCTGGAAATGATTTCCGCCTTGTAGTGCTCCCCCAAAGATTTGAAGTGGGCAATGGCCTCGTCGCGTGGCAAAACGCGGCGAACAATGGCTTCATCCAGATTGGCCAAGGCTGTCATTTTCTTTTCGATCTCGACCAAGTCATCCGGGGTGAATGGCCGGTGGTAGGAAAAATCGTAATAAAACCCGTTTTCGATCACCGGCCCAATGGTGACCTGCGCATCGGGGAAGAGGTCTTTCACTGCATAAGCCAACAAGTGGGCCGTTGAATGCCGAATGACTTCCAAACCATCGGCGTCCTTGGCGGTGACGATGGCCAAACGCGAGTCACTTTGAATCAAATGGCTGGTGTCGACCAATTGACCATCCACTTTTCCGGCCAAGGCCGCCTTGGCCAGTCCTGCGCCAATAGAGGCCGCCACGTCGGCCACCGTCAGGGGCGAATCAAAAGTGCGCGTGGAGCCATCGGGCAGGGTAACTTGGGGCATGGGCAACTCGGTGAAGATCTGTCTAAGAAACAAAACAAGCGCGGTAGAAGGCCGCGCTATGCAATTGATTTTCCCATAAAAAAAGCCCGCGAACGGGCCTTTTCATTCTCGCCCCACAGCGCAGGGCGTATCAAGCGGGTTCAGTGAAACTGCTCTTCTTCGGTGGAGCCTGTCAGCGCCGTGACGCTGGACTTGCCACCTTGGATGACCGTGGTCACATCGTCAAAGTAACCGGTACCCACTTCTTGCTGATGGGAAACAAAGGAGTAGCCCCGATCGCGCGCTGCAAACTCGGGTTCTTGCACCTTTTCCACATAGGCCGACATGCCACGTTGGGCGTAATCCTGCGCCAAGTCAAACATGTTGAACCACATGGAATGGATGCCCGCCAAGGTGATGAATTGGTACTTGTAACCCATGGCGCCGAGCTCGCGTTGGAACTTGGCAATCGTGGCATCGTCCAGGTTCTTTCTCCAATTGAACGATGGTGAACAGTTGTAAGCCAACATTTTTCCAGGGTGAACCTTGTGCACCGCTTCGGCAAATTTACGCGCGAACTCCAGGTCTGGCGTACCCGTCTCGCACCACACCAGATCGGCATAGTGGGCGTATGCAACGGCACGTGAAATCGCTTGGTCCATGCCTTTGCGGGTTTTGTAAAAACCCTCTGCGGTGCGCTCGCCAGTCAAGAAGGGCTTGTCGTTCTCGTCGTAATCGCTGGTCAACAGATCAGCAGCCTCAGCGTCCGTGCGGGCAATCACCAAGGTGGGTGTGCCACACACATCAGCGGCCATGCGAGCGCCAATCAGCTTTTGCACGGCCTCGGTGGTGGGCACCAGCACTTTGCCGCCCATGTGGCCACACTTCTTCACCGATGCCAACTGGTCCTCAAAGTGAACCCCAGCTGCGCCCGCGCGGATCATCGCCTTCATCAGTTCAAAGCCGTTCAAGACGCCGCCAAATCCAGCCTCTGCGTCAGCCACGATGGGGGCGAAATAGTCGATATAGCCTGCTTGGCCCGGGTTCAAGCCCTTGGCCCATTGGATTTCATCGGCTCGGCGAAATGTGTTGTTGATCCGCTCGACCACACCGGGCACCGAGTCCACTGGGTAGAGGGATTGATCGGGGTACATCGACGAATAACCATTGTTGTCAGCCGCCACTTGCCAACCTGAGAGATAAATGGCTTTGATGCCTGCTTTAACTTGCTGCATGGCTTGACCACCGGTCAACGCACCCAAGCAATTGACATAGGCCTCGCTGTGCAGCAAATCCATCAATTTTTCTGCGCCGCGGCGGGCCAAGGTGTATTCGATGGGAAAACTGCCGCGCAAGCGAACCACATCGGCAGCGCTGTAACCGCGCTTGATTCCTTTCCAACGTGGATTGGTGGCCCAATCCTTTTCAAGTGCGGAGATTTGCTGTTCACGGCTGAGTTGTTCGGTCAGAGCTTGTGGCATGGTGGTTCCCTTTGAAAGTGGTTAAAACTGCGTATGCAGAACCCATACTTTAAGTCTTATATAAGACATTAAATGCTCTTATGTCTTATATAAGAATTTTATTTTCTGCAATAAAAACATAAGTTTACGATTTACATTTCACAATGCGGCACACTTTATCTCGCATTGAAAAAATAAGCCAAGATAAGCCCAAGCAAATTCCCGCATTGTGAAAATGCGTTTTGGGATATCCAGGCCCCCTGATTCCAGCCCGAAACAGGTGTCCTGCACTTCATGATTGCCCCGCGCTAGGCCATCCAGTCCCCCGACTCCATGGGAACCCCACGCGCACATACTTGGGCAGTGGCCTCATAGACCAAACAGGAAAAGGCTTGTGCGCCCAAGGAAACCTGGATGTATTTTTTGCGGTATTGGCCATCGGGAATTGGCAGAAGGCCTTCAATGCAATCCAGCACCATTTCAAGTTCATCAGAAATGGCATAAACCTCGCCGACCACACAACCGCCCTTCCCCAACTGAATGCCCGGGTAATCACCGAGCGAGAACAAGCGCCCGGCCACCTGGGTGACCCCCATGAACCGTGGCGGCGGTTTCAATCGATTGATGTCGTTCGCACCGCCACGGCGCAAAGTGCCATAAACGAATACATGTGATGGAAATTCAGCCAAAAGCGCGACCTCCCAAAGCTGACCCCATGAAAAAAAGTGCAGCCACAAGCCAAAGTAGAAAGACATCGAAAGGGTTTTCGTGCCGTTCAAAAAAGCCTAAGCCCTCGCCTGGAGGGGCTCATCAGCCTCAACCCTTGGTGGCCCACAGACCCTTTGCCAGAACACTGGCACACCACTCCTGTGCTCATCAGTGAGCTCGCATGGTATTTTCACTCGTAAAAAACAACATATAAGAGTGAAAAAAACCGTTTTTCACTTGGAAAAGCGTGTTTTCTCCATTAGTATTCGCTCTGCCGGTGGAGACACCGTTTCCGCCGGTGATTTTTCACTCTCTTCTAGAAGGAAACTGAATCATGGCAACTGCAAAAAAAGCCCCGGCAAAAAAAGCTGCAAAAAAAGCAGCCCCCGCCAAAAAAGTCGCTGCGAAGAAAGCACCGGCCAAAAAAGTAGTCGCTAAAAAAGCGCCTGCCAAGAAAGCGCCCGCCAAAAAGGCTCCTGCTAAAAAGGTAGTGGCTAAAAAGGCCCCCGCCAAAAAAGCAGCGAAAAAAGCACCCGCCAAGAAGCGCACACCCAATGCAGCGTTCATGCGTGCTTTGACCCCCAGCCCCGCTTTGGCAGCCGTTGTGGGTGCAACCCCCTTGGCTCGCACCGAGGTGGTCAGCAAGATGTGGACATACATCAAAAAGCACGGCCTGCAAGACAAGGTCAACAAGCGCAACATCAACGCTGATGACAAATTGCGCGCGGTCTTTGGCAAAGCCCAAGTGACCATGTTTGAACTGGCCAGCTTGATTGGCAAGCACCTGAAGTAAACCTTCAGATCGCCCATAAAAAAGGCCGCGCAAGCGGCCTTTTTTATGGGCGTTTCAATTGATCAGTGCGGGTCCAACCAAGGTGACCCGTTTTCTGAATGGCTCACCGGTAAGTGCTGCATGACCTGGGCGGGTTCTAGCCCAAGCGTTTTTTAATCGCCGCCTCACGAATGGCGGTCATGGTGGCACGCGTGGTGATCACCTCGGGATCCAAGCGCACCTCGATCAAGGTGCCTCGCTCCAGTGCCAACGCCGCAGTCAGCGCTGGTTCAAATTGATCGGTGCGCTCGATGTGCACCCCGGCATAACCATAGGCCTGGGCCAAAGCCACGAAATCCGGATTGCGCAGACCGGAGCCGCTTTCGTGGTGCGGATATTCGCGCTCTTGGTGCATGCGGATGGTGCCAAACATGCTGTTGTTGAGCAGCACGATGATGGTTTTTCCACCAAACTGCATGGCTGTGGCCAGCTCTTGTCCGTTCATCAAAAAGTCGCCATCGCCGGCGATGGTCAGCACCGTTCTGCCCGTCAAAATGCTCGCACCAATCCCCGCAGGCACCCCATATCCCATGGCGCCAGAGGTGGGCGCCAGCTGGGTTTTGTGGCCTTTTGCCAAGCCGTGGTGGCGGTGAAAACGGTGCATCCAGCTGGCGAAATTACCGGCGCCATTGGTGACGATGGCATCAGCCGGTAAATGACGGTCGATGCACGCAATGATCGCCGGCATATCGACCGGCCCGGGCAAGGGTTGGGGCTCTAAATTGGCCAAGTAATCCGCATGGGCTTCTTGGGCCCAAGCCTCCCATGGCAATTCAGGCGGTGGGCTGAGCACCTCCAAAGCGCGGGCTGCCGCGTTCATGGTGGCGTTCATGGCCAAATCGGCGTGGTAGACCCGATGCAACTCTTCAGCACCGCCATGGATATGCACCAGTTTTTGCGCGGTTTTGGGGGCCTTGAGCAAGGCATATCCCCCAGTGGTCATCTCACCCAGGCGTGGGCCCAGGGCAATGATGAGGTCGCAGCTTTCGATGCGTCGTGCCAGCGCGGGGTTGATGCCAATGCCCACATCCCCGGCGTACAAAGGGTGGTGGTTGTCGAAAGTATCTTGGAAGCGGAACGCATTGCCCACCGGCAATTTCCAAGCTTCGGCGAAACGCTGCAAAGCTTGTGCGGCTTGGGGCGTCCAACCACCACCACCCGCGATGACAAACGGCCTTTGTGCTGCCAACAACATTTCCCGAAGTTTGCGCAATGCGCCAGGGTCGCACCAAGCTTCTACCGCATCCACCCGGGGCAAGGGGCGTGCCCTCACCATTTGAGTCAGCATGTCCTCGGGCAACACCACCACCACGGGACCAGGGCGTCCATTCATGGCCATGGCAAACGCCCGCGACACGTATTCAGGCAAACGTTCAGGGTCGTCGACCCGTTCCACCCGCTTGGCCAGCCCCTTGGTGTTGGGGCCGAAAAAACTGTTGTAGTCTACCTCTTGAAACGCTTCGCGATCACGGAAATCGCTGCCCACATCACCCACAAACAAAACCATGGGCGTGCTGTCTTGAAAGGCGGTGTGAATCCCAATCGAGGCATTGGTGGCACCTGGCCCGCGGGTGACAAAGCAAATACCCGGACGCCCGGTCAATTTGCCCTGGGCTTCGGCCATGAAAGCCGCCCCACCCTCTTGGCGGTTGGTGATGAATTGGATGTGGTCTTTGTAGGCATGAAACCCATCCAGCACCGCCAAAAAACTTTCACCAGGCACACCAAAGGCATGGGTCACGCTTTGCTCGACCAAACATTCCACCAACAAATGGCCTGCGATTTGTTTTTTCTCTGTGTTGTCCATGACTTGCTTTGATAAAAAGAACCCCAGCTCAGACCGAGCTTTACTCTTGTCGACCCACGACCACGGCCAAGGCGGCACTCACCACCAAAGTCAGGCTCACACCCACCAGGGTGGCCGCATACCAACCATGATCCATGAGCACGCCAAACATGGCCGGCGCGATGGCAAATCCCACATCCATGCCGGAATAAACCATCCCATACACCCGACCCGTGGCCCCTTTGGGCGTGGCGTTTTTGATCATCAAATCACGCGACGGTCCACCCACCCCCGCGGCAAACCCGGTGATGGCCATCGCCAACATGCTTCCCATGGGGCCCAACCAGGTGGTGGCACAAATCACCAACAACAAAGCCGCGCACAGCATGCTGCCTGCCACCACGATTTGGGTGTGCTTGGCAAATGTGGCGGCCATGAAGCCTCCCACCAACATGCCCAAGGCGGCACACACCAAATAGGCGGTCAGGGTATTGGTTGCCGCAGAAAAACTCACCCCCACCAGGGACTGCATGATCGACACCGAAAAACTTTGCACCACGGCCAAGGTCATGGTGGAAAACACAAAGAACCCAAAGCACCACCACACCACAGGCAACCGCAAAAAAGCCAGGTTGTTTCCCCTGTGGGTCAAACTCTGGGCACCAGGTGCGCCAGGGCGATGGGGTTCAGTGTGCAAATGTGCACGTTGAAACATGCACAGCAGCAAAAGCGACACAAAAACCAGCGCTGCACAGGCATAGGCCGTGCGCCAATGGCTGAGCGTCGATATGCCGACCATGAAGGTGGGCGCCACAGCCCAACCCAAATTACCCGTCAAGCCATGGGCACTGAATGCATGGCCCAGGCGGGGCTCGGAAACACGGTGGTTCAAAATGGTGAAGTCGACTGGGTGAAACGTGCAGTTACCCAAACCAAACAAAACAGCCGAGCACATCAAGCCGCCATAGCCCTGGGCCTGGGTGACGCTGGCACAGGCCAAGGCCAGCATCGCCAAGGAGGTATACAAAACCGGGCGTGCCCCAAAGTGATCCACAAAAAAACCGGACAGGGCCTGACCCACGCCAGAGACCACAAAAAAGACCGACATCAACAAACCCAGTTGGGCATAACCCAAGCCAAAGTCCTGAATGAAAGCTGGGAACATCAAGGGCAGCAACAGGTGAGAAAAATGCGAGCTGGCATGAACCAAGCCCACCAAGCCCATCACCTGGGCATCTTGCCGCCAGGGCACCATATTGGGGGTTTCAAGCGTGCTTGACATGATCCATCACTTGGCCGCAGCACCAGACAAATGAATCACTTCGGTCAACCGTTCGGCATCACGGCGGATGCGCGCTTCAAACTGTGCCGAGCTGCCACCGCCCACGCTGCCGCCGGCGGTCTGGATCACCTCGATCACCCCTGGGTCACGCAAAGCCTTGAGGGTTTCGGCATGAAGCCGTGCCACCACCTCTGGCGGCGTTCGTGAAGGGGCGAGCAAGCCAAACCAGCCGACCAATTCAAAATCGGCCATCCCCAAAGCTTCGGCCACTGTTGGCACATCGGGCAGCAATGGCGAGCGTTTCGCCGAGGTCACGGCCAAGGCCTTGAGCTTGCCCGTTTTAACGTGTTGCAATGCCACGGGCAAGTTGACAAACCCCACTTGCAAAATCCCACCCAAATGATCGACCACGGCCTGCGCATTGCCTTGGTAAGCAACGTGGGTGATCTTGGCCCCGGTTTTCACCGCCAACAGTTCGGCAGACAAAAAGCCCGAGCTGCCCACCCCAGGTGTGCCGTGGTTGAAAACACCCGGCTGAGACTTGATGAGCTGCACCAGCTCGCGCATATTTCCGACCGGCACACTGGGGTGCACCGTGACCACATTGAGCATCTCCGCCACTTCAATGATGGGCGAAAAGTCTTTAGAAGGGTTGAACGGCAAGTTGGCAAACAACATGGGGTTGGTGGCCAAGGTGATCCCATTGATCAACAAGGTGTGTCCATCGGGCGCCGATTTGGCCACCAAGTCGGTGCCAATGTTGGTGGCGGCACCGGGTTTGTATTCCACCACCACCGGCTTGCCCAAACTCTCCTGCAACTTATTCGCAATGGCACGGGCAAAAATGTCTGAGGTGCCTCCCGGCGTGGCAGGGACGATGATTTTGATCGGTTTGCTCGGAAAAGGCGCTTGTGCCCAAGCCAGCGAGTTGTGCAGACTTGCCAGCAAGCCCATCACACTGAAAACACCCCATAAAAGTCCGCGCATACATTTCCCGGTTGAGTCCATCAAAAAAGCCCCGGTCTGCACCAGGGCTGCTTGATCCTCAGTTTATCCGCAAGCCAAGCCCCATGCTGGACCTCAGCCGCCACAGTCTCAGTGGCCTGACTTGGCTTCTTTGGGCGCATCCTGCGGGGTGAATTTGAACTCCCCAGGGAAACGCACCGGGTCCACCGAAATGG
>JBEDFU010000088.1:0-2610 GCA_041174965.1 Pseudomonadota bacterium
GCCAATGACAGCGAAGCCCAATGGGCGGCCCAACTGCAACCCATTTTGGGACCCGATTGCCACGTTTGGCCCCGCATGGGCTTGGCCGATTTGCGCGAACGCATGGCCCAGTGCAGTGGGGTGATTGGGGTGGATTCGGGGCTGGGTCATTTGGCCGTGGCACTCGATTTGCCCACCGTCATCATCTTCAGCCAACCCCGGGTGGCACGGGCCGGGCCCGTCGGTCGTGCGCACCAAACCGCGGTGGGTGGCGACCACGTGCCCGATGCCCCAGCGGTGTGGGCGGCGTGGCAAAGCGTCGCGGCGCTTGCGCCGCGCGTGGCCAACGGTTTGTTGCCCCATCCATCGGGGCTGGCGGCCCATTCCCCTGCGCCCACGCCCCCATGATGCGGTTTCTCTACAGCCTGCTGGTGCGCGCCATGGTGCCGCTGCTGCGGCGCAAACTGGCGCTTCGCGCCCGCAGCGAACCCCTGTATGGCCAATGGGTGGAGGAGCGCTTTGGCCGATATGAGGGCAGGGCCCAGCCCGGTGCTTTATGGGTGCATGCGGTGTCTCTGGGTGAGACCCATGTGGCGGCTGTGCTGATCGATGCCTTGCGCGCCCAGCACCCGGGTTTGCGCTTGTTGCTCACCCACAGCACCGCCACTGGGCGTGCGCTTGGGCAGGGCTTGCTTCAAGCGGGCGATCAGCAGGCATGGCTGCCTTGGGACACCCCGGCTGCAGTGGAGGCTTTTTTGCGCCACTTTCAACCATGTGTGGGGGTGTTGATGGAAACCGAGGTCTGGCCCAATTTGTCTTCCGCCTGTGCCAAAGCCGGTGTGCCCTTGTGGTTGGTCAATGCCCGCATGAACGAGCGCTCGCACCGTTTGGCACTGCGTTGGTCGGGCTTGGCCAGGCCCGCTTATGCTGCTTTGCGTGGTGCCTGGGCCCAAAGCGATGCCGATGCACAACGTTTGCGCGAGGTCGGTGCGCCGGTCTTGGGCGTGCTGGGTAATTTGAAATTTGACGCCCAACCGACCCCTGCCATGTTGGAACTGGGCCGGTCTTGGCGCACTGGCCTGAAGCGCCCTGTGGTGATGCTGGCCAGCGCCCGCGAAGGCGAGGAAGCCATGTTGCTTGATGCCTTGCAATCCCAACCCGGCGCCCTGGCGGCGGCGCATTGGCTGATCGTGCCGCGCCATCCCCAGCGCTTTGATGAGGTGGCTGCCTTGATCGCCGCCAGGGGTTGGCAGGTGCACCGGCGCAGCCAATGGGGCCCCGGCGGGCCCGCACAGGTGGCCCCGAGCGCTGAAGGTGCGGGTGCGGTCGAGCCGGCTCCCAGTCTGTGGCTGGGTGACAGCTTGGGCGAGATGGCGGCTTATGCGGCGCTGTCAGATGTGGCTTTGTTGGGGGGCAGTTTTGCGCCCACGGGCGGTCAAAACCTGATCGAGTTGGCTGCATGCGGCTGCCCGGTGGTGATGGGGCCGCACACCTTTAATTTCACCCAAGCGGCCGAATCGGCAGAGGCTGCGGGTGCAGCGCGGCGGGTTCACGATGTGCCCGCGGCTGTGGCGGTGGCCTTGGAATGGCTGGACCAACCCGCATCGCGTGAGCAGGCGAGCCAAGCCAGTGTGTCGCTGGCGTTAAGCCACCAAGGTGCGGCCCAACGCACAGCCCAAGCCTTGGGGCCGTGGCTGGCTTGACGGTTTACTTGGCCAGCAGGTTGTTGACGATTTGCAGGTCTTCGGCCTTCAAGCTGCCATTGGACTGGCGCAGTTTGAGGTTGCCCAAGAGCACGTCGTAGCGCGCTTTGGCCAAGTCGCGCTTGGTTTGGAACAACTGGCTTTGCGAGTTCAGCACATCGATGTTGATGCGCACGCCCACGCTGTAGCCCAGTTTATTGGCATCCAAGGCCAGTTGGCTGGAGTCTTCGGCGGCTTTCAAGGCCCGAACCTGTCCCAAGCCGGAGACCACGCCAAAGTAGGCCGAACGGGTGGCCTGGGCCACGCTGCGCTTGACCACCTCCAGATCGGCTTGGGCCTTGTCTTCCAATTTCAGGGTTTCTTTGATGCGGTTGTCGCTGGAAAAACCGGAAAAAATGGGCAGGGTGACCAAGACGCCAATGCTTGAAATTCCCACGTGAGAGTTTTGTACCCCGATATAGCTCAAGCTCGATGTCAACCCCGAGCCAGAGGTGGCCGTGCCATCTAAGTTCAAAGAGTAGCTGTAGCTTGCTTGCAAATCCACGGTGGGCTTGTGCAAAGATTTGGCTTTGTCCACTTCGAGCTTGGCCACCTCCCAATCGAGCAGGGCCTTTTGGACACCAGGGTGTACACGCTCAGATTGGTTGACCCATTCGTCCACGTTGGCCGGCGCTGGCGAGGGCAGGTCAGTGATGTTCACCAAGGGCTTGGGCGACACGTCTTTTTTACCCACCAACATGTCCAAGGCCATGCGCTTGACGCGCAAGTCATTTTCGGCGGCGATCTCTTGGGCAATCACCAGGTCATAGCGGGCTTGGGCTTCGCGGGTGTCGGTGATGGTGGCCGTGCCCACTTCGAAGTTGCGCTTGGCCGAAGCCAGTTGTTCGTTCACGGCGATTTTTTGCGCCTTCACAAAGGTCAGGCTGTC
>JBEDFU010000089.1:0-6454 GCA_041174965.1 Pseudomonadota bacterium
CCAAGCACCTTGGTGCGTGGCGCCTTGAGCCAGTCGATTTAGTTTTTGAGTTGGTCAGCCAGCAACTGCGCCACATGGATGGCTGGTCGCTGGGCCCCATCCCATATTTGGTGTCGGCAACTGGTGCCATCGGCCACGATGATGGCATCGGTGGCATTGCGCACCGCGGGCAATAAGCTGAGCTCGGCCATTTGCATGGACGCAGCGTGGTGTTCCTGCTCATAGCCAAATGCGCCAGCCATGCCGCAACAACTGGTTTCAATGATTTTCGGTTGAGCACCAGGGATCAGGCGGATGCAGGTGAGCAAGTCCTCCATGCCGCCAAACGCTTTTTGGTGGCAATGGCCATGCACGGCGATGGGCTGCAAGGTGTGTTGCAAACGCGCTTTGAGGGCGTCCAGCCGTTGAGACTGGGCTTCGCGGGCGAGAAACTCTTCCCACATCAACGCATGCTCGGCCACGGTGTGCGCATCGGGACCCAAGCCCAAGGCCAAAGCCTCATCGCGCAGGGTGTACAGGCATGAGGGCTCCAGGCCCACGATGGCAATGCCTTGCTGGGCAAAGGGCAGCAGGGCTTGGATCAACTCGCTGGCTTTGGCCTTGGCGCGATCGACCATGCCACTGGCCAAAAAGGTTCGCCCACAGCACAAGTGGCCTTGGTTGGCGCCGTGGCCCAAGGCGTGTTTCGAGGCGATGTGCACGCTGTAACCCGCTGCTTGCAACACCCGAAATGCCGCCAATGCATTGCCCGGTTCGAAATGGCCGTTAAAGCTGTCCACCCACAGCACCACGGGCTTGTTGGCTTTGAGCACTTCGGCTGCGCTCACGCCCAAGGTGCTGCGATTGAAAAAATGATGGCGCTGCCACACGGGCAAGCTGCGCTGGGCGGACAGACCCAATAGCTTTTCGCTCAACCAAGCCAAACCGGGCAAACGGTCACGCAAATTGAGCAAGCCAGAAAATGCTGCTGCATGGCGTGCGTATTCGGGCAGGTGGGCCACCAAGCGGTCGCGCCAACTGTGGCCGTTGTATTGCTTGTATTGGTGGGTAGCCTCGATCTTCATGCGGGCCATGTCCACACCCGTGGGGCAATCGCGTTTGCAGCCTTTGCAGGAGACGCACAGGTCGAGCGCATCGCGCACCGCATCGCCGGTCAGCGCATCCGTGCCCAACTGGCCGCTCAAGGCCAAGCGCAAGGTGTTGGCGCGACCGCGTGTGAGGTGCTGTTCGTCGCGGGTGATGCGGTAGCTGGGGCACATGGTGCCGGCGTCAAACTTGCGGCAGTGGCCATTGTTGTTGCACATGTCCACCGCTTTGGCCAGGCCACCGGCCGGGTCGCCACCAGTGCCTGGCTCACCCACCTCACCGGTGCGGGCGTTGGCTTGAACGTTCCAGGCGCTCCAATCCAAAGCCGTGTGGATATGGATGACCGAATGGCGCGGGTTGTGGCGCATCAAATGGGTGTCGTCCATGCGCGGTGGGTCGATCATGCGCTGTGGGCACAGCAATCCGATCGGGTCCATTTCGGCTTTGATTTGGGCAAAGGCCTCGGTGATGCGGGGGCCAAATTGCCAAGAAATCCACTCCCCTCGGCACAAGCCATCACCGTGCTCGCCGCTGTAAGCCCCTTTGAATTGGCGCACCAGGGCGCTGGCTTGTTCGGCAATGGCGCGCATTTTTTGCGGCCCGTCGCGGCGCATGTCCAAAATGGGCCGCACATGCAAGGTGCCCACCGACGCATGGGCGTACCAGGTGCCGCGTGTGCCGTGTTGGTGAAACACCTCGGTGAGCGCGGTGGTGTACTCGGCCAGATGTTCCAAGGGTACGGCGCAGTCTTCGATGAAGCTCACTGGTTTGCCGTCGCCCTTGAGGCTCATCATGATGTTCAAGCCCGCCTTGCGCACTTCCCAGAGGTTTTTTTGCGCCGCTTCGTCCACCAAGGGCACCACGCTGTCGGCCAGGCCCAGGCCCGACATGCAGTCTTTCAAGTCTTGCATGAACGGCAGCAACGTGGCCTTGTCCTCGCCGTGAAACTCCACCAACAAAATGGCCTCAGGTTCGCCCGTCAAAGCGCTGCGCATGGTGGGCGCAAAAGCTGGGTTTTGCATGGCCAAGTCGATCATGGTGCGGTCGACCAACTCCACTGCGCTGAGTGCACCCGGTGTGCCCAGCTTGACGATGTGCTGTGCGGCTTGCATGGCCTGCACAAAGGTGGGGAAGTTCACCACGCCCAACACTTTGGCGCGGGGCAGGGGGCTCAAGCGCAAAGTCAGCGAATGCGTCAGGGCCAAGGTGCCTTCGCTGCCCACCAGCAAATGGGCCAGGTTGACCGACCCGTCATCGGTATAAGGCCGTTCACTGACCGGGTGAAACACATCCAGGTTGTAGCCGGCCACCCGGCGCAGCACGCGCGGCCAATGGGCATCTATTTCGGTGTGGAGGCTCTGGGCCAAGTCGCGCACAAAGTGGCCGATGCGCTCGGCGCGGCCATGGCTTTGGGACATGGGCCCCCAATCGAGCAATTCGCCGTCGCTGAGCCAGGCCTTGGCCCCCAAGACGTTGTGCACCATGTTGCCGTACGCGATGGAGCGGCTGCCGCAGGAGTTGTTGCCCGCCATGCCGCCCAAGGTCGCTTGGCCACTGGTGGAGACATCCACCGGGTACCACAGGCCGTGTGGTTTGAGGGCAGCGTTCAGGTGGTCGAGCACGATGCCGGGCTCCACCGTGACCGTTCGTTGCTCGGCATCCAGGTGCAAAATTTTGCGCAAATGTTTGCTGTGGTCGATGACCAAGCCGGTGCCCACGGTTTGGCCGCACTGGCTGGTGCCGCCGCCACGCGGCACCAAAGGGATGCCCATGCCACGGCAAATATCCAGCGCGGTCACCACATCTTGGCTGCCGGTGGGCACCAAGACGCCCATGGGTATTTGTTGGTAGATCGAGGCATCGGTCGAATAGCGCCCCCGATCGGCCAAACTGAACAGCACATCCCCCTGGGTTTCTTGCATCAATTGCTGGGCCAACCTGGCCGCTTGTTCATTGCTGCTGCGGGCCACCCGTTCGTAGGCATGGTCGGCGGATTCGGTGCGCAAGGTGCGGGGTGTGGCAATGCTCATACGGTTTGGGTGGAGGCTGGGTCAACAGGGGTGACAACCGAGGCTGTCATTTGTCTGCACAATGCGGTCTGATCGTTGGAGAGACCCCCATGTTAAAGCTGAATTTCCATCCCACGGGCCGGCACTTTTTGCAGATCCCCGGTCCCTCACCCGTGCCTGACCGCATCCTGCGCGCCATGGCCCAACCCACCATCGACCACCGCGGCCCCGAGTTTGCGGGTTTGGGCCTGAAGGTCTTGGCAGATGTGCGCAAAATATTTCAAACCCAACACCCGGTGGTGATCTACCCAGGTTCGGGCACCGGTGCTTGGGAGGCCGCCCTGGTCAACCTGTGTAGCCCCGGTGATACCGTGGTGATGTACGAAACAGGGCACTTTGCTGCCCTGTGGAATAAGCTGGCCCTGAAACTGGGTTTGAAGACCGAAGTTTTGGGCCTGCCTCATGGCCAAAACTGGCGCCGTGGCGTGCAAGCCGACTTGATCGAGCAGCGCTTGAGCGCCGACCCCCAGCACCAAATTCGGGCCGTGTGCGTGGTGCACAACGAAACCTCGACGGGTGTGACCAGCGATATTTTGGCCGTGCGCCAAGCCATCGATCGCGCCAAGCACCCCGCTTTGTTGCTGGTGGACACCATCTCCGGTGTGGGCGCAGCAGACTATCGCCACGATGAATGGGGTGTGGACGTATCTATGGGTGGATCGCAAAAAGGCTTGATGATGCCCCCTGGCATTGGCCTCAATGCCCTGTCACCCAAGGCGATTGCCGCCAGCGCCCAAGCCCGCATGCCCAAATCCTATTGGGCCTGGGACGAGATGCTGAGCATGAACAAAACCGGCTACTTCCCGACCACACCCAATACCAATTTGCTCTATGCCCTGAGCGAAGCATGCGACATGTTGCTGGAGCAAGGCTTGCCCCAGGTGTTTGCGCGCCACCAACGTTGGGCGCAAGGGGTTCGACACGCTGTGCAAGCTTGGGGCTTGTCCATCCAATGCGAAGACCCCAGCGTCTATTCGCCCATCTTGACCGGCGTGGTCATGCCTGAAGGGGTCGACGCCGATGCGGTGCGCGGCATCATCCAAGACCGCTTTGACTGCTCCTTGGGCACAGGACTGGGTTTGCTCAAAGGTCGCATGTTCCGCATTGGCCACTTGGGTGACAGCAATGACCTCACCTTGATAGCCACCTTGGCGGCTTGCGAAATGGGCTTGCGTTTGTCAGGCGTGTCTTTGGCAGGCTCAGGTGTGCAAGCGGCCATGGCTTATTTTGCGGACCACCCCGGTGCCTGATGGGTCGGCTCAGTGGGTAAAGCCACGGTAAAACATAAAGGCCGAGAGCACATACAGCATCACGGCAAAAATTTGCTTCAAGCGCTTGACGGGCAAACGGTGGGCCGCTCGTGCCCCGGCCGGTGCGGTGATCACGCTGCAAGCGGAAATGACCACGGCCCCAGGCAGCCACACATAGCCCAAGGAACCCACGGGTAAGTTGGTTTCGTTCCAGCCGCTGACCACATAACCCACCGTGTTGCTCAGGGCAATGGGAAATCCCAGCGCCGCGCTGGTGGCGACGGCATTGGGGATGAGCACATTGCACCAAGCCATGAAGGGCACACTGACAAAAGCGCCGCCAGCGCCCACCAAGCCAGATAAAAAGCCAATGAAGCCACCAGCACCCAACAGGCCCACCGGGCCGGGCAATTGGCGCGTGGGCTTGGGCTTGCGGTCCAAAAACATTTGGGTGGCAGAAAACGCCACAAACAAGGCGAAAAAGAAGCCCAAAAACTGCCCCTTGATGAGGGTGAAAACCCCCAGGCTGCTGACCATGCTCCCCAGCACCAAACCAGGTGCCAGCGAGCGCACCAGCGGCCAGCGCACTGCCCCCTTTTGGTGGTGGGCCCGCACGCTGGAGATGGAGGTGAAGATGATGGTCGACATGGCGGTGGCAATGGCCATTTTCAAACCCAGGTCGTCGGGGATGTGGCGCACAGACAGCACCACGGTGAGAAAGGGCACCATGATCATGCCCCCGCCAATGCCGAGCAGCCCTGCCATGAAGCCCGTGAATAAGCCCAGCACAGCAAGTTCAAAAATAATCAAAGGCTCAAGCATCATGGTGAGTGGTTGGGCGGGTGGGGGCTGAAATGAAGGGGAAGTAGGTGTCTGCAAGTGACCACCAGGCCCTCATCCTGAACGCAGGGTTCAGGTGGGCGAGGGCAGACTGACGTTGGGTTCATCTGACGCGAGACGATCACGCTCATCAGCCGATGTACCAAGCCCGGGCTCCAAAGAGCATTGGTTCAAGGAAATATAAAGCCCAATGGGCTTGCAGACGCTTGCATTGTAGGTCTGCCACCCCCGGTGCTTGGGGGTTGAAGTCGTATCGGCGTCAGAGCAAGCGACCGTCGTCGCCCAAAACCTGATCCAAACGGGTCAGCAATTGACGCATTTTGCCTTCGGGGTCAGCATGCTCATCGAGGCTCATATCGGTGGGGCTGGTCGCTTTGGCAGGGGTTTCGAACGCCAGGTTCAGGGCCGCCAGCACCGCAATGCGCTCGCGCGCCTTGATCTTGCCCGCGTCGCGGATCTTGCACATGGCCGCATCAACCTTGTGCACCGCGGCTTGAAACTGCGCCTCGCCACCGGTGGGGCATTTGAGCAAGTAGCTCTGGCCCATGATGTGCACTTCCATTTGGTGAGAGCTCATGGGGTGTCTTTCTCGGGCAAGGACTCGGGCAAGCGCTCGAGCAAGGCGTCTACCCGAGCGCGGGCTGCACTCAGACGCGATTTGAGCGAGTTGCGCTCTTGGGTCAGGGCCTCCACTTGCTCGCTGAGCAAGGCGTTGGTTCGCTGCAATTCCTCATGGCGCAGCAACAAACGCTCAACGCGCTCGGCGACCTGTTCGAGGATGGGGTGGTACGGCATGGGCTGGTCATTTTAAGGCGACTGGCAATTTAACCCCTAAAATGATTTTGTTGGTGCTCGCGGTGTGGTTCACACGCCGCAGTTCAACGGGAAGCAGGAGTCCGAATCGGCTTTGGCACAAGGTGCCATGTGTCCGCCCAAGATCAGCCTGCGCTGCCCCCGCAACGGTCAAGCGAACAAACCGCTCACGCGGTTTCGCCCTGTCCCACATAGCCACTGGTCGCCTTGAACAAGCGACTGGGAAGGCGGACAGCGGTTGTTTTCGCAAGCCCGGATACCGGCCAACAAGGTGGACGTGCGCTTGTCGCACGGCCGAACGTCCAAGCACTGTCGGGGAAGGCGGTGAGGGCTTTTGTTGGGTATTCATCATGAAAAATGTGTTTCGCACACGCCTGCGCTGGGCTGCGTTGGGCT
>JBEDFU010000090.1:0-3309 GCA_041174965.1 Pseudomonadota bacterium
TCGCCCGCCGTGACGGTGGCGTCAAGCACCACCAGGTCTTGGTGCACGGGCGGCTCTTCCCAGTTGGGCATGTGGCGGCGAATCCAGTCGCTGGGTTGGGCCAGGTCGATGCCAAAGTGCAACGCCCCCGGCGCATTCGAGCCCGCTGGGTAAATCACGTTTCGCGGTGCGCGGGGGTTGAAGCCGCAGCCCCCACCCTCGATGAGTTTGCCGCCCATCAGCATCTCGCGCAACAAACCGGCTTCGGTGCTGTGGCCGTGCACCGCTGTGACCAAGCGGTGGCGAAACTCGACAGCGATGGGCTCTTCAAACACTTGGTCGAAACCAATCGCCCCTTGGGGGTAGAGCACCCCGTCAATGGCGATGGCTGCATTGCCATCGTTTTTCATGGCCGTGCTGTCCCAAAAATTGGGCCCATGGGTGGGCAAGTAGTGCACGTAGCAGCCGGGTTCATCGGCCTTCATCTTGCCGCGCCAGCGGTTGCCCGCAAACATCGCATCGCGCATCGCCGCCGTGTAGGGGATGCGCAGGTCGGAGCCACGCGCATCGCTGAAACGCAATTCAAAATCACGCCCCTTGGGAAAGCGCCGCTCGGTGGCGCGGATGATTTCCCCCACCAAATCGACGGGAAAGGCCGCATGCGGCGTGTGCAGCAAATCCAGATCCCGGAAGTAAGTGATCTTGATCCAGCGTTGGCCGGCTTTGCGCTGGGCCACGTTGAACGGGTCTTCGATCGAGCAAAACCAGGTCGACACCACCACATCGACGCCCGCGATCAAGGGCTTGACGGTTTCTGGCACCGCCGACAAAGTGGTGTTGGGGGCCATGTACATCTCGAAATGGGCCCCGCGCGACAGGCACAGGCCTTGCACGGCTTGGATCACACCCGGGTCGAGCAGCGGGTCGGTGAGCATGAGCAATCGCTCGCCCGGGCGCACCGCAAACACCTGGAAAAAATTGTCCATGGCCTGAAAGTACTGGCGCGTGGCCGCGATTTTGTCGGGCAAGGGCGGCGGCGCGCCCACAAATGACAGCGGGGTTTGGGGCATCAGTCCACCTTCGCGCCGGTCTCTTTGACCAAGCGCGCCCACATCGGAAATTCACGGTTGATGTGCGATTGGTGCTCAGCCGGGGAACTGGTCACGGGCTCGGCACCGCGGCCGCGCAAGCGCTCGACCACATCGGGATCCACCAAGGCGCGCTGCAAAGCGGCATTGATGCGCTCAACCACCGCGGGGGGTGTTCCAGCGGGGGCATACAAACCATCGCTGGCAGCCAAGTCAAAGCCCTTCAAACCGACCTCGTCCAATGTGGGCAAATCGGGCAAGCTGCGCACCCGCTGTCGGGTGGTCACGGCCAAGGCGCGCAATTTGCCGGCTTGCACCTGGGCCATGAGGTTGGCGGTGAGGTCGATCATCATTTGCACGTCACCCGCCAGCAAACCGGTCAAAGCAGGGCCACCCCCTTTGTAGGGGATGTGCTGGATGTCCACATCGGCCATGCGGCGAAATGATTCACCGGCCATGTGCGAGGTGGTGCCATTGCCTGCCGAGGCAAACGACACCTTGCCCGGGTTGGCCTTCAAGTAGGACATCAACTGGGCAGCGGTTTGCACCGGCAATTGGGGGTTGACCACCAGCACGGCGGGGATGAACGAGACCCGACCCAAGGTGGCAAAGTCGCGCAACTCAAAACCCGTGCGGGCATACAACGCATGGTTGGTGCCGTGCGTGCCATTGGTGCCGTAGAGCAAGGTGTAACCATCGGCTGCGGCGCGTGCCACGCCCTCGCTGCCCACATTGCCGCCGGCACCGGGTTTGTTGTCGATCACGATGGCCTGACCCAAATATTCGGCCAACTTGGGTGCGACAGAGCGCGCCAAATTGTCCGCGCCGCCCCCAGGCGGGAAGGGCACAACCAACTTGATTGGGCGATTGGGATAGGCCTGGGCCCAGGCGGTGGGGGTGGCGGCGACCAGCGATGACGCTGCAGCCAAAAAGTGTCTGCGTTGCATGGTTTTGAATGAGTGAATTAAGTGAAGGGACAGGCCAAGGCTCAGTTGACCAAATCTGGCAAAACCACGCCCAGCGCTTGGGCTTCATGCACGCGCCAATCGGTGGTTTTGGGGATCACGCCTTGGAAAGAACACACATCGGCAGGGATTTGCAACTCGCCCACCCCGATGGCCGGGCCCCCATTGGCAAAGGACTTGACCGCATCCAGCATTTGGCGCCGAAAGGCCACGATGGCCATGTCGCTCGCGCCCAAGCGGTCGTGCTCGCGGTCGACAATGGGCCCCATGCCCACCCACATCGCCAAATCTTGGTTCGGAATGCCAGGGATGCCAGTGAAGTTGCCCGCCTTCATGGCAGCGCGGTCTTGCTTGAAATGGTTGCCCACATGGCGCGCTGGATGGAAGGCGGTATCCACATCCACACCCACCTCGGTGTGCAAAAACTTGCGCCATGCTGCCGTGTCGGGCGTGGTCTGCGGGTCGCCCCAGGCGATGAAGTGAAACGCGGTGTGTTCGTCATCGATGGGGGTGTTGAAGTTGGCCACGTTGTATTGGTCGTTGGGCGGTATCAGGGCCGCTGCCGGGGCCACAAACACGGTGGTGCGCACGTACTCGTGGGTGGCGGCGTTTTGGATCGGTCGGCGCAGCGCGGCATAACGAAAGCCATAGCCATTGAGCTCGACTTGCATGCGCGGCGCTTTGTCGGTGGAGGGGCGCAGCCAGTTTTCGTTGTTGGCCTTGGCACCGTCCACACGGGCGGGCACCATGTCCGACGAGTGCAAGCTGGAGCTGTGCGCCGAATCGATTTGGCCCTCCAAAATTTGCGCCCAGTTGGCTGGGATGATGATTTTGGCGATGGACACCTGCACATCGTCGGTGGGTGCCCAGCGCGGGGGCACAAAGGGCGTCATGGTCTCCGGCGGGCCCATATACGCCCACACCGCACCCGCCCATTCGTGGGTGGGATAGGCCTTGTGCTTGACCTTGCTGACCAAGCCACTGCCGGCAGGCTCGGAGCTCATCTCGACCACATGGCCGCTCACGTCCATCTTCCAGCCGTGATACAGGCAGCGCAAGCCACCGTGCTCGTTGCGGCCATAGACCAGCGATGCGCGCCGATGCGGGCACTGCTCATCCAACACGCCGACCTGGCCCTCGGTGTCGCGAAATACCACCAGGTTTTCGCCCAGCACGCGGGCGCGAACTGGGGTGCCATCGGGCTCGGGCACCTCTTCGGACAAGCACACCACTTGCCAGTGGCGGCGCATCAACTGGCCCATCGGGGCATCGCCCTC
>JBEDFU010000091.1:0-15980 GCA_041174965.1 Pseudomonadota bacterium
GGTTGATGTAGACCGGTCCGCGTGGTGCGGTTTGGGCAATTTGGCTGCCGCGCAACAAGGCCTCGATGGCCGCCGGGATGGAGCCCGGTTGGTTGTCCCATTTGGTGTAGTCGCGCACCAATGCACCTTGGTCAGCGGCGGTGTGGATCCAATCGATCCACGGTCTGCGCCGGGCCGCATCCCACGGTCCTGTGGCACCGAGCATCAGCACCGGTGCGCGGTCGCACCAGGCATTGAACACCGCCATGGTGGCGTGCATCAAGCCCACGTTGGAGTGCACCACCGCGCCCATCATGCGCCCCGATGTTTTGGCATAGCCATGGGCAATGGCAATGGCCACCTCCTCATGCAAGCACAGCAGCATTTGCGGAGAGTGGTTGCCCAAGTGGTTGACCAAGCTGTCATGCAAACCGCGGTAACTGGCCCCAGGGTTGAGCGCCAAGTAGGGGATTTGCATCTCGCGCAGGCATTGGGCAATCGCATCGCTGCCCCAAAATTCGCTGCCCGGCGCACCCGGCACCGGCAAGTCGTTGTGGGGTGTGGCAGAAGTGGGTTCGGTCATGGTTTTCAATCGGCTTTGATATTGGCTTCGCGGATCACCTTGCCCCAACGGGCATGGTCATCGCGGATGGTTTGGGCCAAGGCTTCGGGTGTGCTGGTGGTGGGTTCAATGCCCTGTGCGGCCAGGCTGGTGCGCACCTCTGGCGACTGCAAGACCTGGGCAATGTCGGCATTCACCTTGGTGAGAATGTCTTTGGGCACGCCGGCGGGCATGAACACACCCAGCCACACATCCAAGGCCACGCCGGGCACGGTCTCGGCAATGGCGGGCAATTCTGGAAATGCCGCAAAGCGCTTGCCACCCGCACCGGCGAGCAAACGCAGCTTGCCGTCTTTGACATGGGGCAGCAGCGAGTTGACCGCGCCAATGAACACCTGGATGCGCCCGCCCAACAAATCGGTGATGGCTGGCACCGCACCTTTGTAGGGCACATGTTGCATTTTGATGCCCGCCACATGGCTGAGCATCTCGGCCGCCAGTTGCTGGGGCGAACCATTGCCCGATGAACCGTAGTTCAAAGCGTTCGGATTTTTCTTGGCGTATTCGACCAACTCGGCCACATTTTTGGCCGGAAAGTTGGCGTTGACCGCCAGCACAAAGGGAACGATGGCCACGGTGGTGACCGGGGCCAAATCTTTGAACACATCAAAGGGCATTTTGCCCACGTGGGGGTTGGTGACAAAGATGTTGTTCGCGCCCAGCAACCAGGTGTAGCCGTCCGGTGCACTCTTGGCCACCAGGTCTGAACCCAGGTTCATGCCGCCACCGGGGCGATTTTCGACCACCACGGCTTGTTTCCATTGGTCGCTGAGTTTTTGCGCAATCGTGCGGGCCAAGACATCGTTGCTGCCGCCCGGTGTGATGGGCACCACAAATTTGATCGGCTTGCTCGGGTAAGGCGCCGTTTGTGCATTCACCACACCAGGGATCAGTGCTTGGCACAAACCCAGTGCAAATAGCCATTTTTTCAACATGCTTGTCTCCTTTTGTGAATTTAAACTTTGACCGACTGAAGGCTTTCAGGGACAAAAATATCTTGTGCGCTCATCAAGCGGTGGGTCACACCTTGCTCGTGCGCATATTGGCAAAAAGCGTCCAAGGTGGCTTGGTTGGCAGCAGTGCCATAGGGCCAAAAATCGCTGCCCAAGATGTCTTGTGCAGCGGCTGCATAGTCCGATACCCAGGGCAAGGGAAAACTGGACGCGGTGATGTCTCTGGCGCGCACCAAGCTGCGTTGTTTGGCGGCTTCAAAGCCTTGCATCAAATTCATCGCAATCCAGGGGTGGCGCTCATAGGTGCTGCGCTTGATGGCCACCACATGCATGATGGGAAAGATGCCGGTTTTTTTCCAATAGGCCTGCTCGACCTCGCGGTAATTGGGGATCAGGCGATGCACTTGATCGGGGTGTTGGACAAAAGCCTGTGGTGGGCGGGCAGACAACACAGCATCGACCTCGCCCGACAACAGCATCGCTGACAGCGAGGTGTGGGGCATGGGCGTGTAGCTCAGGCCCGCTGGTAGTTGCAAGCGAACTTTTTCTTTGCGCCCGGCATCGTTCACGCCCGCTTGGTACCAGGTGATTTTTTTCAAGTCCACGCCGTACTCGTGGGCCAACAAACCCCGCGAATAAATGGCCGCGGTTTGTGCCCATTCGGGCAAGCCGACCTTTTTTCCTTCCAAGTCTTTCGGGCTTTGGATGCCGCTGTGGCGGCGCACATAAATCGACGAATGGCGAAATGCGCGCGAGGGAAACACCGGGATCAAGGCCAGCCAAGGGTCGGGCTGGGACATGATGGAAATGGACTTGGCAAACGACATCTCGCACACATCCCACTCTTTGAACTGGGTGAAGCGAAAAAACATTTCTTCCACCGGTGGGTGCATGGCGGTGATGTCGATGCCCGGTGCGCGCACTAGCCCGCTCATCAGATCGCGCAGGTGGTCGTAATCGCCCAAGGCGACCGAGAGTTGAATGTTCATCGAGGTACTTCCAAAGGCAAAGGGTCTCAATCGATCTTGAGCTGCAGTTCGCGGATGATTTTGCTGTAGCGCGTTTGGTCGCGCTTGATCATTTGCTGCATCTCGTCCAAGCTGGTGTGCAAGGGCTCAATGCCACCGGCTTTTTGAAAGCTGTCGATCAGGTCGGTGGCGTTGAGGGCTTTGGTCACTTCTTCGCGCAGCCTTTGCACCACCGCTGGGGGTGTGCCGGTGGGCGCAAACAAGCCAATCCAAATGGTGTTTTCAAAACCGGGGTAGGTCTCGCCAATGGTGGGCACGTCAGGCAAGGCTTTGGAGCGCAGCTTGCCCGTGGTGGCCAGGGCGTGCAATTTGCCGGCCTTGATCAAGGTGGCGTTGGAGGTGCCCGAGAACATGGCCACGGTTTCGCCACCAATGGTGGCGGTGGTGGCTGGGGTGCCGCCTTTGTAGGGTACATGCAGCATGTCAAAGCCCGCGCGGGCTTTGAGCATTTCCATGGTCAAGTGATGCTGGCTGCCATTGCCGCCTGAGGCATAGGCCAAAGGCGGATTGGACGATTTGGCCAGGGCAATGAATTCAGCCAGGGTTTTGACCGGCAATTGGGGGTTGAGTGCGAGGACAAATTGATTCGCTCCCAAGGTGGCCACCGGGATTAATTCTTTGTTCACGTCCACAGTGGGACGGGCATACAGATAGGGGTTGATGGCCAACAAACTGTCCATGCCCACCAGCAAGGTGTGGCCATCCGCAGGAGCCCGGGCCACGTATTCGGCAGCGGCTTGGCCGTTGGCGCCAATTTTGTTCTCAATCACCACCGCCTGCCCCATTTGCGTGGCCAGCTTGGCCCCCAAAGCACGGGCAATCATGTCGGGTGCGCCGCCCGGGGGAATGGGCGAGACCAAGCGGATGGGGCGTTGGGGATAGGATTGCGCCGCGACAGGATTCACAGCCACCAGGAGCGCGCACAACCACAGTGCGGCCCAGCCCACTGTTGCAAGGCGCGAATGCGCCCAGGGCCAGCGCAAAGACAAGAGAAATGGAAAACCGCTCAACATGGGGAAAGGTTAACACCTTGCCGCGCAGCCAAGCTGTCACACCGGGGGCACGGCACAATGCAAATCACAACTCACCAAAGGATGGCCATGAAGTGGATGAGCTTTGACCAAGCTGGTCGAAAAGGCTTTGGCCTGGTCGAAGGTCAATCGGTGCTGGAGGCGCCAGCCGAGGTGGTGCAGCGTTGGCCGAGCCTATGGCATGTGGTGTCCAGTGGCCAAGCGCCTGAAGTGGCCCATGCCATTTTGAAAAATCCCCGGGTCTGGCCCCTGGTCGACTTGGCTGCAGACCTGCCCATGCCGAATGCACCGCGCATTTTTTGCATTGGGCGCAATTACAAAGGCCATGTGGCCGAGCTGGGGGCAGCCTTGCCCAAACACCCCAGCTTGTTCATGCGTGGTGTTGAATCTTTGGTGCCCCATGGTCAGCCGCTCGAGCGGCCCCAAGCCTCGGCAGATTTTGACTTTGAGGGCGAGCTGGCCGTGGTCATGGGGGAGGGCGGGCGCCACATTGCGCGCCAGCAGGCCTTGTCCAAGGTGTTTGGCTACACCATCTTCAACGATGGCAGCGTGCGCGATGTGCAGTTTCAGCACTCACTCGCGGCGGGTAAAAATTTTTACCGCTCCGGTGCCATGGGCCCGTGGATCGTGAGTGCCGCAGACATCCCCGACCCGACGCAGCTGTGGCTCAGCACCACCTTGAATGGCCAGCGGGTGCAACACAGCCAAACCGACGACTTGATTTTTGACATCCCCGCCATCATTGAATACATCTCGGGCTTCACCCCCTTGCAAGCGGGCGACATCATCGCCACAGGCACGCCAGATGGTGTGGGCATGTCTCACAAGCCCCCTTTGTGGCTTCAGCCTGGCGACTTGATCGAGGTGCAGATCAGCCAGATCGGAATCCTCAGCAATGCTGTGCGCGATGGGGACTGCGCAGGGGCTTGAAACAAGGCGCAGGTGTGGCGTGCGTGCTTAAAATATGTGCAAACAGGAGAATTTCATGCTCAAAGGTAAAACCGCTCTCGTCACCGGCTCCACCAGTGGCATTGGCCTGGGCATTGCCCAGGCCTTGGCCCAGCAAGGTGCCGATCTCATCCTCAATGGGTTTGGCGACGCCGCCCCCGCGATGGCCCTGATCAAGGCCTGTGGTGTCAAAGCGGTGCACCACCCTGCCGACATGAGCAAGCCCAGCGAAATTGAAGCCATGATGGCCTTTGCCGAGCAGCACGGCGGCGTGGACATTTTGGTCAACAACGCCGGCATTCAGCATGTGGCCTTGGTGGAAGATTTTCCAGTGGACAAGTGGGACGCCATCATTGCCATCAATCTGTCCAGTGCCTTTCACACCACGCGATTGGCCATGCCGACCATGCGCCAGCGCAACTGGGGTCGGGTTCTCAACATCGCGTCCACCCACGGCTTGGTGGCGTCACCGCAAAAGTCGGCCTATGTCACGGCCAAGCACGGCATTGTGGGCTTCACCAAATCGGTGGCGCTGGAAACCGCCACCACCGGCATCACTGTGAATGCGATTTGCCCGGGTTGGGTGCTGACCCCGTTGGTGCAAAAACAAATTGACGACCGCGCCCGCCAACAAGGCCTCAGCGTGGAGCAGGCCAAAATTAACTTGCTGGCGGAAAAGCAACCTTCGCTGCAGTTCACCACCCCCGAAGAGTTGGGTGGCTTGGCGGTGTTTTTGTGTTCACCCCAGGCCAACAACGTTCGCGGCGCAGCCTGGAACGTCGATGGTGGATGGGTGGCTCAGTAAGCTCAGAAACCGACGTTGTTGCCGCCCTTGAGCTGCAAAATTTCGCGGGCTTCATCGGGTGTCGCCACTTCCAGTGACAAGCCCTCCAAAATAGAACGGATGCGTTTGACCTGGGTGGCATTGGTTTGCGCCAGGGTGCCTGGTGCGTCCCACAGTGAATCTTCCAACCCCACCCGCACATTTCCCCCCAGGATGGCCGACATGGTGGCGGTGGGCATTTGGTGGCGGCCTGCGCCCAGCACCGACCACACATAGTCGTTGCCAAACAAGCGGTCGGCAGTTTGCTTCATTTGCATCACGTGCTCGGGGTGGGCACCAATGCCGCCCAAGATGCCAAACACCGATTGGATGAACAACGGTGGCTTGACGATCATGCGCTCTAAAAAGTGCGCGGCCGTGTACAAGTGGCCGATGTCGTAGCACTCAATTTCAAAGCGGGTTTGGTTGGCGCTGCATGACTCGAGGATGTATTGGATATCTTTGAAGGTGTTGCGAAAAATGCGCCCATCGGATTCGGCCAAGTAGGGCACTTCCCAGTCGTGCTTCCAATTTTTGTAGCGCCCCACCATGGGGTGCAGCCCAAAGTTCATCGAGCCCATGTTCAGCGAGGCAATTTCGGGCTTGAGTTGCAAAGCCGGTTGCAAGCGCTCTTCGATGCTCATGGTGGATGCACCACCGGTGGTGAAGTTGAGCACCACATTCGAGTGGGCTTTGATCACCGGGGCAAATTCATGGAAATATTTGGTGTCTTGGGTCGGTTGACCGGTGATCGGATCGCGGGCATGCAAATGCACGATGGATGCACCGGCCTCGGCCGCCCCAATCGCCGCATCGGCGATCTCTTTTGGGGTGATCGGCAGGTGCGGTGACATGGTCGGCGTGTGGATGGAGCCGGTCACCGCACAGGTGATGATGACTTTGCGCTTGGGCCTGGATGCCATGGGTGTCTCCTCAGGGTGGTGGTGATTTTTTTATTCGGCCTTGATGCCAATCGATTTGACAATACCGGCCCAGCGCTCGCGCTCGGCCTTCATGAAGGCGGCAAAGGCTGCGGTGCCCATGCCGCTGTCGGCGATCGAGCCCAATGCAGCCAAGCGTTGCACCACCTCGGGTTGGCGCAGCAGGGCTTGGATGTCGCGGTTGACGCGGTTGATCACCTCAGCGGGTGTGTTGGCTGGTGCAAACAAACCGTTCCAACCCGCATATTCAAAACCGGGGAAGGTGTCTGACAGGCTGGGCACTTGGGGCAAATTGGGTACGCGCTGGGCGGTGCTCACCGCCAAGGGTTTGATTTGGTTGTTGGCGATGTAAGCGCTCAAGGCGGCATCGGGCAGGCAAATCAGGTCGATGCGCCCGCCCAAGACGTCTTGAATCGCCTCGGGGGCTTTGGTGTAAGGCACGTGGGTGAGGCGGATGCCGGCCATGGCGGCCACGGTGTCGGCCAACATGCCTGAAAAAGTCTTGGGCCCTTCGGTGGCGATGGTGAGCTTTTCGGGCTGGGCCTTGGCCCGGGCGATCAAGTCGGCCATGCTTTGGATGCCGGTGCTCGGTTGCGCGGCCAATACAAAGGGGCTGCGACCGAACAGGGCCACGGGGATGAAGTCTTTTTCCAAATCAAAGGGCAAGGTTTTGAAGGTGAAGCCATTGGTCACCATGGCGGCCGTGGTGGCGTAGAAAAAGTTGTAGCCATCGGGCGTCGAGCGCGCTGCAGCTTGGGTGCCGATCACGTTTTGGCCGCCCGGGCGATTTTCCACCACCACCGCATTGCCCCAACTGCGGGCGAGTTGATCGGCGATGTAGCGCGCCAAGATGTCTGGGCCCGCACCCGCAGGCTGCGAGACGATCCATTTGATCGGTCGATTCGGCCAGGGGCCGCTTTGCGCCATGACCGGCCACGCCAGGCCAGCGGCCAGGCCGCCGGCCGCACAGGTGAGGAGTTGGCGGCGTTGTGGCTGGTGGGTCATGGGTGTCTCCGGTCAGTGTGGTTGTGAAAAAGCATGAATCTCATCGAACAAGGCTTGCAGACTGGTGCCATCGTGGGCCACGCCATAGACCACATGGTCAGGGCGCACCAGCACGGCATGGGCTTGGTGCTTGGCCAACCAGTTGGCCAACACCGCATCGGCCTCTTGCCAGGGGCCTTGTCCCAATTGCCATTGGGCCATGCCCGACGGTCGGCATTGTGCAGCGGTGGACAGCAAGCTCGCGGGTGCTTGGGCCGACAGCAGCAGCCGCCATCCGCACCCCAGCCAATCGTCCATGCGTTGGCGTTGGGCGTCGCGCACCAGCCACGGCTGCGGGCACAGGGTGCCCACCGCCGCGTGCGATTGCGCGCTGAGCAAGCCCCCGCGCAGGGCCGGTTGCACGTCTTGGCGCGGGGTGCGCTGCACTTGGCCTTGGCAGGCTTGCAGCAATTGCTGGTCTCGCGCACGCGCCTTGGCGGGGTCGCGCTCGGCGATCAACTCACCAATGTGTTTGATGCGGGTGGTCAGCTCGCGCACATGGGCTTGGCGTTCGCTGCCATAGGTGTCGAGCAAAGCGTCGGGGGCATGGTCTTGCAAACACGCTGCGATTTTCCAGCTGAGGTTGACCACATCGCGCACGCCTTGGCACATGCCTTGGCCCAAAAACGGGGGTTGCTGGTGGGCGGCATCGCCCGCCAAAAACACCCGCCCTAGGCGCCACTCGCGCGCCACCAAGGCGTGAAAGCGGTAGCTGGCTTGGCGCCACAGTTGGCCATCTTGCGGGGTGATCCAGCGCGACAGCAAGCGCCAGGTGCCCTCGGGGGTGGCCAGTTCTTGCGGGTCTTCGCCAGGGTTGATGGAGATCTCCCAGCGCCGATGGTTGCCAGGGCCGATCAAGAAGGTGCTGGGCCGCGTGGGTTCGCAATATTGCACGCTGACCTGGGGCAACTTGGACAAGCCTTGGGGGTTGATCAAGGTGTCGACCACCAACCAGGCCTGGTCAAAGCCCAGGTCGATCAAGCCCATGCCGAGTTGTTCGCGCACCTGGCTGGAGGCGCCGTCGCATGCGATGGCGTAGCGCGCTTGCACCACGCTCTTTGCACCTGTGTCGTTGGTGACGGACAGTTGCACCCGGTCGGCTTGGTTTTGCAAGCGCTGCACGCGGTGGCCCAGTGCCAAGGTGACGGTGGGCATGCCGGCGATCAACTGTCGCAACAAGCGCTCCAAGGCCGGTTGGTTGAACACCACCGACGGGTGGTGGCCCAAGGGATAGGGCGGGGCGATGGTGGACATGCACTTGATGAGTTGGCCGTCCACGCCATAAAACTCCGAGTCGGTGAAGGGCTCCATGTGCGCTTGCATGGCCCCGTCAATTCCCAATTGCTGCCACACGCGCAGGATTTCGTGGTCCATGGCAAAAGCGCGTGGCTTGTCATAAATGGCCTGCGCGCTGTCGCCGATCCACACCCGCAGGCCGCGTTGCCCGAGCAAGGCGGCAGCAGCAGCGCCACTGGGGCCGCAGCCCACGATGGCCACGTCATACAGGGGCGGGGAGGGTGGTTTCAAAGAAGTCATCTCGCGGTCAAGGTCGGTGCCGACAGGGTGGCGAAGCGATGGGGTGTTGGGGCCCTCAGACCGGTGCAAACAATACCGCGCGTTGGGCCTGCTTCAATGCGTCGCTGGGCGGCTTGGAAATGCCCCATTGGTCGACCCGCCCGGTGGGCCACTTCCAGTCATCGGGTTGGCCAGCGGTGTAGCTGTCGTCAATTTGCTGCACCTCGGCCGTGTACTCCACCACGATGCCAAACGGGCCAATGAAGTAATTGAAAGCATTGTTGCCAGGGCCGTGTCGGCCAGGTCCCCACTCGATGGGGTGGCCAGCGTCTTTGAGCCGACCGCCGCCGCGCATGACCGATTCGAGGTCGGGCATCAAAAAAGCAATGTGGTTGAGCGCATCGTTGTCGGTGTCGCCAAAAGCGATGCTGTGGTGGTCGCTGTTGCAGCGCATGAAGGCCATGATGCGGGTGCGGTCCGAGAGCGAAAAATCCAGCACCTGTTCTAAAAAAGTTTGGCTGGCGGGCACATCGTGGGTGTTGAGCACGGCGTGCGCCAAGCGGATCGGTTTGTCGGCCACCTGTGTGCCCTGGGGGTGGGTGGTGTCGCCATGCACCAGTTGGTAGACACGGCCATGCCCATCGACCAGGCTCAGGCCCAGGCCACCGGCCGGGTCGCTCAAAGCGGCAACAGCCCCCAGCACACGCCCCCCACTATTGAGGGCGGCCTGTGATGCTTTCTCCAAGGCTTTGGCGCTGTGGACCCGCAAGCTCACATGGCGCACCGAGGCCGCTCCGGTGTGGGCATGCAGAGAAATCAAATGGTGGTCGGTGCCGGTGCCGCGCAGATAAGTGCCGTCTGGCCCTTGCGCCACCACATCCAAGTGCCAGACCTGGGTGAAAAAAGCCTCGGCCACGGCCAGGTCGGGAACGTTGAGGGCGACACTGCGCAGATGGCTGACGATGGACGAAGCGTGGGTCATGGTGGGGGTGGAAGGGTTGGCTGTCGGTGAAAGGGTTGGCTGTAGGTGAAAGGGTGGGGCGGATGCCATCAGTCGTTGCTTTTGATTTTGGCGCTTTCGGCCACGGCACCCCATTTGGCCAAATCGGCGACCAGCAACTTGGCCAATTCTTCGGAGGTGGCGGGCGTTGCCGTGACTTGGCTGGTGGCCATTTGTGCGGCCACTTCGGGCAATTTCAGGATGCGATGCACTTCGCCCTCGAGCCGCTTGACCACCGCCATGGGGGTTTGGGCCGGGGCAAACAAACCCGCCCAGTAGCGAAATTCCAATTGCGGGAAACCCAACTCGGCCATGGTCGGCACCTGCGGCAGGCTGGGCAAGCGGGTGGGTGATGTGACCGCCAGGGCACGCAACTGGCCCGAGGCGATCAAGGCCGATGCCGGGCCCGTGTCGACCATCGACATGACCAAATCACCGGCGATCAATGCGGTGATGGTCTCGCTGGTGCTTTTGTATTGGATGAACTCACCCGGCGTGCCGGTTTGCAAGCGAAACAATTCGCTGGCAAATTGAAACGCCGGACCCGAGCCACCGTAGTTGGCTTTGTCGGGGTTGGACTTCATGAACTTCACCAGCTCGGGCAAGCTGTTGATGCCTTGCTTGGCATTGACCACCAGCAACAAAGGGAAGCTGGCGACCAATGACACCGGCACAAAGTCTTTGGTGGGCGAGTAGCGCAGCTTGGGCGTCAAGATGGGTGTGAACACCATGTTGCCAATCGGGGCCATCAACAAGGTGTGGCCGTCGGCCGGTGACTTGGCCACGCCATCGGTGGCGATGATGCCGCCGGCACCGACCCTGTTTTCCACCAGCACCGGCTGACCCAAGGGGCCGCTCAAGCGCTGGCTGAGCAAACGCGCCAAGGTGTCCATGCCGCCACCGGCCCCTTGACCGACCACGATGCGCACGGTTTTTTGCGGAAAGTCTTGCGCCTGGGCCGCCCCCAAGGCCAGCGTCATCAGGCTCAAGACACTGGCCTGCAGGCCAGCGGTGAGAAATCGCAGCGGGCTCAAAGCAGGCCAAACGATGGGGTGGGGGGAAGTCATGGGGCGGCCTTTTGACAAATGCAATCGCAGCGGGGCTGCACGGCAGACAAAGTGATTTTGTATATTACCCCATGCTTTTTTCAGGCGACACCACCCCATGCACAGCCCCAACCCCGCCAGCCCCGTGATCGATTTTCACGTTCACATGCTCAACGCCGAGGTGTTTGAGGCGTCCACCAACCGCACGGTGTTCACCGGTTTTGGGGCCACACCGGCCAAGGCGCCGCGCCCTGGGGCGCAGTCCTTGATCGAGCGCATGTTTGAACCGGCCTTGGTGCTGGCCGACATGGACCAACGCCGGGTGGATGTGGCGGTGATCAGCTCCAGCACGGTGCTGCAAGGCAGCGCTTGGGCCGATGCCGACACCGATCTGGACTTGTGCCAACGTTGCAACGACCAAGCCGCTGATTGGGTGGCCCAGCACCCCACGCGGTTTGTGGGCAGCATGGTCTTGCCCATGCAAAGCCCAGAGCGCGCCATGCTGGAGTTGGCACGTGCCCACGACAAACTGGGCTTGCGGGTTCTCAACCTGTCATCCAGTTACCAAGGGATTTATTTGGGAGACCCGGTGTTTGCGCCATTTTGGGACGCGGTGGCCGAGCGTGGCTTGGTGGCATGGGTGCACCCGGAAGGGGTGCGCGACCCCTGGTTCCAGCGCTATGCGCTGTGGAACTCGCTGGGCCAGTCGATCGAGGAGACCAAGTGCATGGCCTCGCTGATGTACGAGGGCGTGATGACCCGCCACCCGCAGCTGCAAGTGGTGATGGCCCACGGTGGGGGCTACTTTCCGCACTACATGGGTCGCTTGGACCGCAACACCTTGAACCGGCCCGACACGGTGCGCCACATGGACGGGCTCACCCCCAGCGCCATGCTGCGCCGCTTTCATTACGACGCCTGTGTGTACGACCCAGCGGTGCTGCAGGTGCTGATGGACCGGGTCGGTGCCGACCGCTTGGTGTTGGGCAGCGACTACCCGGTGGGCGAGAAAGACCCGCTGGCGTGGTTGCAAGAGGCTGGCGTGCAGGGCGCGAATTTACAAGCCATTGCCGGGGGCAATGCAGCGCGTTTGTTGGGTTTGAATTGAGGGCCAAGCCTGGTGCATCGCCCTGCCGCTGAGGTTTTGGCGATGACCGGTTGGCCCGTCTGGCTTTAACGCTGGCGCGGGTCCAGGGCGTCGCGCAAACCGTCGCCCAAAATATTGAATGACAGCACCAGCAAAAAAATCGATGCGCCGGGCCAAATGGCCATCCAAGGCGCTTGCTCAACATAGTTTTTCGCGGTGTTGAGCATGCTGCCCCAACTGGGCGCGGGCGGCTGCTGGCCCAAGCCCAAAAACGACAAACTGGCTTCGGCAATCACCGCCGAGGCAATCGCCAAGGTGGCTTGCACCAAGATCGGCGGCAAGGTGTTGGGCAGCACATGGCGCAGGGCAATGCGCCACGGTGGGTTGCCCACGGCGCGGGCGGCTTCGATGTAGTCCTCGACCTTGACTTGCATCACCTGGCCACGGGTCAAGCGCACAAAAATGGGGGCGGCCGAGATGCCAATGGCCATCATGGCATTGCTGAGACTGGGACCCAAAAAGGCCGCCAGGGCAATCGCCAAAATCAAAAAAGGACAGGCCAAAAACGCATCGGTGATGCGGGCAATCACCATGTCCACCCAACCGCCCACAAACCCGGCCAGCAAACCCAGGGGCACACCGATCAGCAACGAGATGGACACCGACACCACGCCTGCCAGCAAGGACGCTTGGGTGCCCCAGACCACGCGGGCAAACACGTCGCGGCCAATCTCATCGGTGCCAAACCAATGCGCAGCGCTGGGGGCTTTGCGAATGGCCCCCCAACTGGTGGCGATGGGGTCTTGCAAACCCAACCAGGGGGCCAACAAGGCCATCAGGGTGAACATCAGCACCACGCCCAGGCCCCACATGGCCGCGCGGCGGCGGCGCAGGCGCCGCCATGCCGCCAGCCAGGGGCCGGGCCGAGCAGCGGGTGATGGTGCGCTCGCAAGGGCGCTGGGTGACAAGGCGGTGCTCATCGGCGCAAACGGGGGTTGACCCAAAAGTAAGCCAAGTCGGCCAGCAGGTTGAGCAAGATGTAGGTGGTGGCTGTGAACAGCACCACACCTTGCACCACCGCATAGTCGCGGTTGAACACCGCGTCGACGATCAGCTTGCCAAAGCCGGGGATGGTGAAGACCTGCTCGGTCAGCACCGCGCCTGAAAGCAAAGTGCCCAATTCCAAGGCGCCCAGGGTGATGATGGGGGTGAGCGCATTTCGCAAGGCATGCTTGATCACCACGGCGCGCTCGCTCAAACCCTTGGCGCGGGCGGTGCGCACGTAGTCCGAGGACATGACTTGCAGCATGGCGCTGCGGGTGTGGCGCATCAGCACCGCAGCGATGGCGTTGCCCAGCACAAAAGCGGGCATGGCCATGGCCGCGAGGTTGCCCGCCAGGTCTTCAAAAGGACTGACATAGCCCGAGGCGGGCAGCCAACCCAGTTGCACCGAGAACAGCATGATGAGCAAGATGCCCAACCAAAAATTGGGCGTGGACAGGCCCCACAAAGCAAATAAATTTGCGCCGTGGTCCCAAGCGCTGCCCCGGGCCACCGCCGACACCACCCCGGCCGGGATGCCAATCAGCACCGCGACCAAAAAGGCCAGCACCGCCAGCTCCAGGGTGACGGGCAGTTTTTGCAAAATCAAGTCCAGCACCGGCAGCTGGGTGCGCACCGATTCACCCAAGTCGCCTTGGAGCACGCCCCACACCCAGTAGCCATAGCGCACCGGCAAGGGTTCGTCCAAATGCAACTTGGCCTGCAAGTAGGCGATCACCTGGGGGTCTTGGTCTTCGCCGGCCAAAATTTTGGCCGGGTCACCCGGCAGCAGTTGCTGCAGCCCAAAGATGAGCATGGACACCAAGATCAAGGTGGGCAGCAAACTGGCCAGGCGGCGCAGCAAAAAGGCAAACATGGTTCAGCTGGGCTGGCTTTGGCGGATGCTCAGGGGGCCATCTTCAAGCCGGTCACGCGCAGCAGACCATCGGGGATCTGGCGCACGCCACCCAGTTTCCCGTTGTAAGCCCACAGCCAGTTGCGGTGGTAGAGGTAAATCACCGGGCGCTCTTTGAGCACTTGGGCGGCAATTTGCTCAAACAGTTTTTTGCGCTGGGCTGGGTCGCGCACAGTGCGCGATTGGTTGATCAAGGCATCGGTTTCGGCGCTGCAGTAACCGGCGTAGTTCAGGGGTTGCTTGCATGCATGAAAGCTGTAGAGGTTGCCGTCCGGATCGGGGCGACCACTCCAGGCCAAGGCATAGGCATCAAAGTCGCCTTTGTCGGCCAGGTTCAGCGAGGTGGCAAATTCGGTTGACTGGATCTTCACGTCAAAGCCCGCGTCGCGCGTCATGGCCTGGATCACCAAGGCCATGCGTTGCGCATCCGAGGTGGTGGGCGTCATCAGCGTGAAGCTGGGGTTGGTGACCCCGGCTTGTTTCAGCAAAGCGCGGGCTTTTTCAATGTCGCGCTTGGGCATGGGCATGTTTTTGGCGTAGTAGGGATTGGTGGGCGCGACCCATTGGTTGCCCACGGTGGCCTCGTTGTCCATCACCACTTGGGCCAGGCCTTGGCGGTCCAGCGACAGCTCAAAGGCTTCGCGCACCCGGGCGTCGCGGCCCAAGGGGTTGTTTTTGGCGCGGTCGCTTTTGCCAATATTGATGGTGATGCCCTGGTAACCAATTTCGGTGATGCGCGAGGTTTTGAACTTTTTATCCGCTTGCAGTTTTTCCATGTCGTTGGTGGCCACCCGCTCAATGAAGTCGAGCTGCCCCGACTTGAGGTTGGCCAAGCGCACGGTGGCGTCGGGGATGGGGGTGTAGGTCACTTTGTCAAAGTGAACGGCGGCTTTGTTCCAATAGCCAGCGTATTTTTCGAGAACGATGCGGTCTTGTGCCACCCGCTCGACAAATTTAAAAGGGCCAGAGCACACTGGCGCCGTGCCAAATTTGTCGCCTGCGGCTTGCGCCGCCTTGGGCGAGACCATCATGCCGGCGCGGTCGGTGAGTTGGGCCAGCAAGGGTGAAAAGGGCGCTGAGAGGTTCAAGCGAACGGTTTGGGCGTCCACCACATCAACGCTGCTGACCGGGGCCAGCTCGCCACGGCGGCTCGAGCCGGCCAAATTTTTGTGCCGATCGATGTTGAATTTCACTGCGGCGGCATCGAGTTTTTCGCCGTCGTGGAAGGTCACGCCGGTGCGGATTTTCAAGGTCAGGCTTTTGTTGTCGGCCGACCACTCGTGACCGGTGGCCAACTGCGGCACGATGTTGAGTTTTTCATCCACATCAAACAGCTTGTCGCACAGGGATGAAAACACAATGCGGCCGACAAAACTGCGCGCCAAGGTCGGGTCCAACACATCGGGGTCTTCGGCCAAGCCAATGCGCAGGGTTTGCGCCGATGCACTGGCTGCGCTGAGCGCCAAACAAGTGCCCAGCAAGGCCAGGGAAACAGTTTTTTTCATGCGGGGTTCTCCAAAGTGAAAAGGTTCAAGGCCGTGGGGCATGGGTGGGTAAAAAAGCAGACTGCAATTGTTGCAGGCGCCACTGGTGGGCCGTCATCATGCCAGGGCCGGTGGCCACGGCCTGGGCAGGCAAGTCGCGCCACAGGTGACAGGCCACGGCGTGTCCATCGACCGCTGCCAAGGGGGGCGCGCTTTGTTGGCACGCACTTTGTGCATGTGGGCAACGGGTGTGGAAGTGGCAACCCGAAGGTGGACTGATGGGGCTGGGCACATCGCCGCTGAGCAAGTTGCGCACCCCCATCGGGTTGGGCACGGGGCGCGGTATCGCCCCCAGCAAGGCCTGGGTGTAGGGGTGGCGCGGGTGGGCAAACAAGGCCTGGCTGTCGGCGATTTCCACCACCCGGCCCAGGTACATCACGGCGATGCGGTGCGCCACATGCTTGACCACGGCCAGGTCGTGGGCGATGAACAAATAAGCCAGCCCAAATTGGGCTTGCAAAT
>JBEDFU010000092.1:0-18456 GCA_041174965.1 Pseudomonadota bacterium
TGCGGCGGGGACAGTTTGTATGCCCCGTCCAACCCCTACCGGCCTTTTTGCTCCAAGGGCTGCAAAAACCACGACTTCGGCGCCTGGGCCAGTGAGCAACATCGCCTGCCTGACGACACCCCCAGCGACGATTTCGACACCCCTGGCAACCTGCCCACGCCACCCCTGCCCCAGTGACCCCCGGCTGCACCTAAGCCTGGTGGGTGGGCCCCATGTGAGCGCGCTCTTCGGCCAACCACTGCAGCACAGGCACCGTGCCAGGCAACACCGGGCTGACTTGCACCGGCAAGGTCTGCCATGCAAAGGTTTGCCCTTCGCGCATTTGCATCTCGCCTTGCCAAGCTGTGACTTTGCAAAAGTTGAGTTGCACCCAGGCATGGGGGTAGTCCACTTGGGTGCTGCGCCAAGGCTCTACCTGGCTGATGCGGATGCCCAGTTCTTCTTCCAACTCACGGCCCAGCGCCTGCGCCACGCTTTCACCGGCCTCCAGCTTGCCCCCTGGGAACTCCCAATAGCCCGCATAAACCTTGCCGGGCGGTCGCGAGGTAAGCAGAAAACGACCATCCGCCTGGATCAGCACGCCCACGGCCACTTGCACCAAAGGCCGCTCTGGCCCACCTTCACGGGCCAGCGATGCGTCGGCCACCAAGGGGGATGTCACGCCGCGCTGCGCCCGAGGTGATGCCCTGCAAAGTCGCGGGCAAACTGGTGCGCCACGCGACCGCTGCGCGAGCCGCGCTCGAGTGCCCACACCAAGGCCTGGGGACGGGCAGCCTCAAACAGCGCAGGCGACACACCCAAAGCGGACAACCACTGGGTGACGATGGTGAGGTACTCGTCTTGGGTGAATGGATAAAAGCTCACCCACAAACCAAAACGCTCGGACAGGGAAATTTTTTCCTCAATCACTTCACCCGGATGCACTTCACCGTCTTCGGTGTGGGTGTAAGTGAGGTTGTCTTTCATGTACTCCGGCAACAAATGTCGGCGGTTGCTGGTGGCGTAAATCAACACATTGGGAGACGCCGCCGAGACGGTGCCGTCCAAAATCGACTTGAGGGCTTTGTAGCCGGACTCGCCATCTTCAAAGCTCAGGTCATCGCAATAGATGATGAATTTTTCGGGGCGCTGGGCGACCAGGTCCATGATGTCGGGCAAATCCGTGAGGTCGGCTTTGTCGACTTCGATCAGGCGCAGGCCTTGGGGCGCATAGTGGTTCAAGCAGGCTTTGATCAGCGACGATTTGCCCGTGCCCCGTGCCCCGGTGAGTAACACGTTATTGGCCGACAAACCTTGCACAAACTGCTCGGTGTTTTGCTGGATTTTTTCTTTTTGCGGCTCGATCTCTTTGAGGTCTTCCAACCTCAAAGGGGCGACATGCGCGACCGGCTCCAAGGCGCCATGGCCACTGGCCCGCTTGCGGTAGCGAAAAGCGACGCTGGCCGACCAATCGGGCGCCGACAAAGGGCGGGGCAGGACCAACTCCACCCGGTCCATCAAGGCGTGCAAACGCTCGACCAGGGCATCAAATTTATCGTTCATGAAAAGGCGCTCGTAAAAGCCTGCAGGGTGCAGGCGGTCAACTTCTGTAATCGGCGTTGATGGTGACGTACTCGTGGCTGAAGTCACAGGTCCACACGGTGTCGGTCGCTGGGCCACGACCGAGCACCACCCGCACCGTGATTTCGGATTGCTTCATGATGCGCTGGCCATCGGCCTCTTGGTAACTGGGGCTGCGCCCGCCGTTCACGGCCACTTGCACATCGTCCAAATAAAGATCAATGTGGGCTTGGTCCAAATCCGCAATACCGGCATAGCCCACCGCCGCCAAGATGCGGCCTAAATTCGGGTCGCTGGCAAAAAATGCGGTTTTCACCAAGGGCGAATGGGCAATGGCATAAGCCACTTGGCGGCACTCGGCCGCATCGCGCCCACCCTCAACGGTGACGGTGATGAATTTGGTCGCCCCCTCGCCATCGCGCACGATGGCCTGGGCCAATTGGCGTGACACCTGCATCAAAGCATCGCGCAAGGCCTGGCCATCGGTGCAAGCCCAATCGGTGACCATCGGGTGCTTGGCCTGCTGGGTGGCCATGACGATGAAGGAGTCGTTGGTCGATGTATCGCCATCGACCGTGATGCGGTTGAACGACGCCTCGGCCAAATCGTGGGCCAGTGCGTCCATCAAACCAGGGGCAATGCAGGCATCGGTGGCCACAAAGCCCAGCATGGTGGCCATGTTGGGCCGGATCATGCCGGCGCCCTTGCTGATGCCCGTGACCGTCACTGGCACACCCGACAGCATGACCTGCACGGAAAAGGCTTTGGCCACGGTGTCGGTGGTCATGATGCCGTGCGCGGCTTGCAACCAATGGTCGGCTTGGGCAGCGGCAATGGCGGCTGGCAAACCGGCCACGATGCGCTCGTGGGGCAGCGGTTCCATGATGACGCCGGTGGAGAACGGCAACACTTGTTGCGGGTTGATGCGGAGTTGCTCGGCCAAAGCCGCGCACACCGCTTGGGCATCCAACAAACCTTGCGCACCGGTGCCAGCATTGGCCACACCCGTGTTGATCACCAGCGCACGTATGCCTTGCCCACTGGCCAAATGCGATCGGCACAGCTGCACGGGCGCTGCACAAAAGCGGTTTTGGGTGAACACACCGGCCACCGCAGCGCCAGGGTCGAGCAAAAACACGGTGAGGTCTTTGCGGTTGGCTTTACGCACGCCAGCCTCGACGACCCCAATGCGCAAACCAGCCACCGGATGCAAGTCACCGGCCTGGGGGGGCAATAAGTTCACAGCCATTTTTTAAACCAGCTTGCCGTGGCAGTTTTTGAATTTTTTGCCGCTGCCGCAGGGGCAGGGTTCGTTGCGCCCCACCTTGGCCAATCCCTGCGGGGCCAACTCGAATTCGCTGCTGGGGCCGGCATAGGTATAGGCCTCGCCCGTTTCGCTGGGCGCGGTATAGGTGACGTTGCTGATCTTCTCCGCCTGCTCTTCCAAGGCTTGGGCTGCCTCGTCAATTTGCTGCTGCGATTGGATTTGCATGTTCATCAAGATGCGGGTGACTTCGACCTTGACCTGGTCCAGCAACTGACCAAACAGCTCAAATGCCTCGCGCTTGTACTCTTGCTTGGGTTGCTTTTGGGCATAACCACGCAAGTGAATGCCTTGGCGCAAGTAGTCTAGGGAAGACAAATGTTCGCGCCAATGGTTGTCGATGCTTTGCAACAACACCGCCCGCGTGAAGGGCGTGAGCTGATCAGCCCCCACCTCAGCCACCTTGGTGGCGAAAGCGGCATGGGCAGCGCTGACCACTTTTTCGACCACATCTTCATCCGACACCGACGTGGCGCCCTCGATCCAAGCTTGCAAGCCCAGATTGATTTGCCACTCCATGGCGAGCGCGCGCTCCAAAGCGGGGATATCCCACTGCTCTTCGACCGACTCCACCGGGACGAATTGGCGCACCAAGTCGGTGAAGCAGCCTTCGCGCAAGCTGGTGATTTGCGCGCTGAGGTCTTGGGCGTCCAAGATGTCATTGCGCTGCTGATAGATCACCTTGCGCTGGTCATTGGAGACATCGTCGTACTCGAGCAACTGTTTGCGCACATCAAAATTGCGCGCCTCCACCTTGCGTTGGGCGCTTTCGATGCTGCGGGTGACGATGCCGGCCTCAATCGCCTCGCCCTCTGGCATTTTCAGGCGGTCCATGATGGACTTGACGCGGTCACCCGCAAAAATGCGCATCAGCGGATCGTCCAAGCTCAGGTAAAAACGCGATGAACCAGGGTCCCCCTGGCGGCCCGAACGGCCCCGCAACTGGTTGTCGATGCGGCGCGACTCATGGCGCTCGGTGGCGATGATGCGCAAACCGCCTTGCGCAACGACCTTGTCGTGATCCAACTGCCACTGGGCACGCAGGGCCTGCTCTTGCTGTGCGTGCTGATCGGCGGGGATGGCCGGATCGGCTTGCATCGCAGAAATCATTTTTTCAAGGTTGCCACCCAACACAATGTCGGTGCCACGGCCCGCCATGTTGGTGGCGATGGTGATCATTTGGCTGCGCCCGGCTTGGGCCACGATGTCGGCTTCGCGCTCGTGTTGTTTGGCGTTGAGCACCTGGTGCGGCAGCTTGGCTTGGGTCAACAAGGCGGAGATGATTTCCGAGTTTTCAATCGAGCTCGTGCCCACCAAAACCGGTTGGCCGCGCTCGTGGCAATCGCGAATGTCATCAATGGCGGCGGTGTATTTTTCTTGGGTGGTTTTGTACACCCGATCGAGTTGGTCTTCGCGCCGGCTGATGCGGTTGGGCGGGATGACCACGGTTTCCAAACCGTAAATCTCTTGAAATTCGTAGGCCTCTGTATCGGCCGTCCCGGTCATCCCAGAGAGTTTGCCGTACAGGCGGAAATAGTTTTGAAAGGTGATCGACGCCAGGGTTTGGTTTTCGGCCTGGATGTTCACACCCTCTTTGGCTTCAACCGCTTGGTGCAAACCGTCACTCCAACGCCGACCCGACATCAAGCGCCCGGTGAATTCGTCGACGATGACGATCTCGCCGTTTTGGTTCACATAGTGCTGATCGCGGTGGTAGAGGTGGTGCGCCCGCAAAGCAGCGGTCAAGTGGTGCATCAGGCTGATGTTGGCCGGGTCGTACAACGACGCGCCTTCGGGCAGCATGCCCATCTCCACCAACAAGCGCTCAGAGTTTTCATGGCCTTGTTCGGTGAGGAACACCTGGTGAGATTTTTCATCCACCGTGAAGTCACCGGGCTTGGTGACGCCTTCGCCAGTGCGCAAATCTTCTTCACCCTCTTGGCGCTGCAACTTGGGCACCAACCGGTTCATGGCCACATAGCGTTCGGTGTGGTCTTCGGCTTGGCCACTGATGATCAGCGGCGTGCGCGCTTCATCAATCAGGATGGAGTCCACCTCATCCACGATGGCGTAATGCAACTTGCGCTGCACGCGATCGGCGGGCTCGTAAACCATGTTGTCACGCAAGTAATCAAAACCAAACTCGTTGTTGGTGCCGTAAGTGATGTCGCTGGCATAAGCCGCTTGCTTTTCTGTGCGCGACATTTGCGGCAGGTTGACGCCCACCGTCAATCCCAAAAAGTTATACAAGCGCCCCATCCATTGCGCATCGCGCTGGGCCAAGTAGTCGTTGACGGTCACCACATGCACGCCGCGACCGGTCAAGGCATTGAGGTACACCGCCAGGGTGGCGGTGAGGGTTTTGCCCTCACCAGTGCGCATTTCAGCCACTTTGCCATGGTGCAGTGCCATGCCACCGCTCAACTGCACATCAAAGTGGCGCATCTTCATGATGCGCTTGGAGCCCTCGCGCACCACGGCAAAAGCTTCGGGCAACAAATCGTCCAATGGGGTGCCGCCAGCCACTTGCTGTTTGAAAGCCTCCGTTTTGGCTCTGAGGGCTTCATCACTGAGTTGCTCTAGGCTTGACTCCAAGGCATTGATGCGTGCCACGGTCTTGCTGTACTGTTTGAGCAAGCGCTCGTTGCGGCTGCCAAATATCTGGGTCAAAAATTGAAAGGCCATGGATAGTGCATCAATCCCTCGGGCAAGGGCGCCCAAGGAGGTGAAGGGTTCCTTTGAAGTAGCCGGGCATTTTAGCGCTGACCGGTTGGATAATCACCCGATGAAATCACGTCCACAAACGCTCACTGCCGAGCAAGCCGCTCGCTCGGAACCAGGCCTGGCCCGCTTGGGTGCTTTGGGTCAGGATTCAGTGCGCCGTTTGGCGGCCATTGCCCCCTTGTTGCCCGCAGGCCTGCGCGAGGGCCTCAAAGCCGGGCCCATCGATGGTCAAACCTGGTGTGTGCTGGTGCCGAGCAATGCGGCGAGCGCCAAATTGCGCCAGTTGGAGCCTGCTTTATTGGCCCACTTGCGCACCCAAGGTTGGGATGTGCAAAAAATGCGGGTGAAGATCATGTCCCGCTGAGCCGAGAAGCATGAATTGCGCAGGAGGACTTTATAAATGGTGCCGATTATCGGATTCGAACTGATGACCTACCGCTTACAAGGCGGTTGCTCTACCAACTGAGCTAAATCGGCGCTGAATGATTTTACTTCACGCGCTTTAATTCGGGACGCTTGCCGCCACCTTTGCCAGGTGGGGGTTGGCTGGTGCCGTCACCAGACGACGTCAAATTGAGATTGCGTGGCGCTTTGGCAGGTGGGCTGATGGCCACGTCACTGCTGTCCGCCCCATCTCCTGGTTCAACGTCCTCTTCAGGCGCATGGAGTTGAAGCGGAAAGGCCATGCCTTGGCCGTTTTCGCGGGCATAAATGGCCAACACCCGATTGACCGGCACCATGATGCCCCGCGCCGAACCAGAAAAACGCGCTTTGAACTCGATGAAATCATTGCCCAGCTTCAGGCCGCTGGTGGCGTCGTAGCTGATGTTGAGAACAATCTCACCGTTTTTCACATACTCTTGCGGCACTTGCACAGTCTCGTCCACATGCACCGCAACATATGGGGTGAAGTGGTTGTCAACGCACCATTCGAAGAGGGCGCGGATCATATAAGGCCGCGTTGAATTGGAATCAGCAACGTTGAGCATGGTTCCCCCGGCCAAACTTATTTGCGCATGACCTTTTCAGAAGGCGTGAGGGCCTCAATGTAAGCCGGACGGGAAAAGATGCGTTCAGCGTATTTGAGCAAGGGGGCTGCGTTCTTGGACAAGTCGATGCCAAAGTGATCCAAACGCCACAGCAAAGGGGCGATCGCCACGTCCAGCATGGAGAAGTTATCGCCCAGCATGTACTTGTTTTTCAAGAACACCGGGGCCAATTGCGTCAAGCGATCGCGGATGTGTGAGCGGGCCTTTTCCAAGGCCTTTTCGTTGGCCTTGGCCGTGCGCGACTCCAGGGTGCTGACGTGCACAAACAGCTCTTTTTCGAAGTTCAACAAGAACAAACGAACACGAGCGCGGTCGACCGGGTCGCCAGGCATCAATTGGGGGTGAGGAAAGCGCTCATCGATGTATTCGTTGATGATGTTGGATTCATACAAAATCAAGTCACGCTCGACCAGGATGGGCACCTGGCCGTAAGGGTTCATGACATTGATGTCTTCCGGTTTGTTGTAGAGGTCAACATCACGGATTTCGAAGTCCATGCCTTTTTCAAACAGCACGAAGCGGCAACGGTGAGAAAAAGGGCAAGTGGTTCCGGAATAAAGCACCATCATGATGAAGGCTCCTGAAATTCAAAAAGAATGGGGGCTAACCCCCCATTCCCAAATCCAACCCCAGCCAGCAGGCTTGGGTTGGGAAAAATTATTTGATGTCTTTCCAATAAGACGCGTTCAATCTCCATGCAATGACCATGAAGCCCAACAAGAAGATCAGCACCCACACGCCAATGCGCACACGGGAATTTTGACCAGGCTCAGCCATCCACTGCAAGTAGCTGACCAAGTCACCCACAGCTTGGTCATACTGCAATGGGGTCATGGTGCCAGGCTTGACTTGCTCCCAACCTTTGAAGACCTGAACTTCGTGGCCATGTTGCTGGGCCACATCAAAAACAGGGCGGCGCTCGCCTTGCAATTCCCACAGCACATGGGGCATGCCCACATTGGGAAAGGCCAGGTTGTTCCAGCCGGTGGCTTTGGTGTCGTCGCGGTAATAGGTGCGCAAATAGGTGTAGAGGTAATCGGCACCAGTGCCGCCACTGCCAGAGCGTGAACGTGCCACCAAGGTCAAGTCAGGGGGCAGGCCACCAAACCAATCTTTGGCTTGGCGCGCCTCGATGTTGGCCTTCATGGTCTCACCCACCTTGTCGGTGGTGAAGAGCAAGTTGTCTTTGATTTGTTGCTCGGTCAAACCGATGTCGGTCAAACGGTTGTAGCGCATGAAAGCCGCAGAGTGGCAGTTCAAGCAGTAGTTCACAAACATCTTGGCGCCGTTTTGCAATGCAGCCAAGTCGTTGGTTTTGTTGGGCGCTTTGTCCCAAGCAATGGTGTCGCCACCAGACGCCCATGCGCCAGAGAGGCAACCGAGCGAGACCAACAAAGAGATGAGGATTTTTTTCATGGTGTTATTCCTGCGCGCTCAGTGGGGGGTGAAGGTCACGCGGTCCGGCACGGGCTTGGTCTCACCCAGTCGGCTCCACCAAGGCATCAGGAGGAAAAAGCCAAAGTAAAACAGGGTGCCCACTTGTGAAACGCGCTCACCGATGGGAGAAGGCGGCTGCACACCCAGGTAGCCCAGGATCACAAAGTTGATGACGAAAATGGCGTACAGGTATTTGTGCCAATCGGGACGGTAGCGGATCGACTTCACTTCGCAGTTGTCCAACCAAGGCAGGAAGAACAAAATAATGACCGCGCCACCCATGACCACCACGCCCCAGAACTTGGCGTCGATCTTCAGCATCAAGCCCATCATGATGACCGCAGCGGCCACCACAGCACCTTTGAGGGCGCTGGGCATTTTGATGCGGGTGACACCCAAATAAGCGGCAATCACCACACACAACACCAGCGCATACATCATCTCAGTGGTGATGGCGCGCAGCATCGAGTAGTAAGGGGTGAAATACCAAACCGGAGCAATGTGCAACGGTGTTTTCAGGGGGTCGGCTGGGATGAAGTTGTTGTACTCCAAGAAGTAGCCACCCAATTCAGGTGCGAAAAACACGATCGACGTGAAGATCACCAAGAACCCCGTGACGCCCAAGATGTCGTGCACGGTGTAGTAAGGGTGGAAAGGAATGCCATCCAAGGGGCGGCCTTTGTCGTCTTTGTACTTCTTGATTTCGACGCCATCGGGGTTGTTGGAGCCCACCTCGTGCAAGGCGATGATGTGGGCCGCCACCAAACCAAGCAGCACCAAAGGCACGGCAATGACGTGGAAGCTGAAGAAGCGGTTCAAGGTGGCGTCACTCACCACGTAGTCGCCACGGATCAGCAAAGCCAAGTCGGGACCGATCACCGGCACTGCGGCAAACAGGTTCACGATCACCTGGGCACCCCAGTAAGACATTTGCCCCCAGGGCAACAAGTACCCCATGAAAGCTTCGGCCATCAAACACAAGAAGATGGCGCAGCCAAACAACCACACCAACTCGCGCGGCTTGCGGTACGAACCGTAAATCAGGCCCCGGAACATGTGGAAATAAACCACCACAAAAAAGGCTGAGGCGCCAGTGGAGTGCATGTAGCGAATCAGCCAACCCCATGGCACATCGCGCATGATGTACTCGACAGACGCAAAGGCCTGCGCAGCATCGGGCTTGTAGTGCATGACCAAGAAAATGCCCGTGACAATTTGGATCACGAGCACAAACAAGGCCAATGAGCCGAAAAAGTACCAGAAATTGAAGTTTTTGGGCGCGTAGTACTCGCTCAAATGCTCTTTGTAGAGCTTGGATGCGGGGAAGCGGTTGTCCACCCAGTTGAGCAACTTGTCGCCCACGCTGGCGTTGGGGGAGATTTCTTTGAATTCAGCCATGTTGATTCCTGTCAGGCCTTTTTATCTTCGCCGATGATCAGCCGAGAGTCCGACAAATACATGTGCGGCGGCACTTCCAGGTTGTCTGGCGCCGGTTTGTTTTTGAACACGCGACCGGCCATATCAAAGGTCGAGCCGTGGCACGGGCACAAAAAGCCACCCGCCCAGTCGTCGGGCAAAGAGGGCTGGGCGCCTGCTTGAAACTTGTCAGAGGGTGAACAACCCAGGTGCGAGCAAATGCCCACACCGACGAAAAACTCAGGTTTGATCGAGCGCGCTTGGTTGCGGGCGTATTCGGGGGTCAAGTCGGCAGGGTTGCGCTCGGACTTGGGGTCGGCCAAAAGGGCCTCGGTCTTTTTGAGGGAATCGAGTTGCTCGGGTGTGCGGCGCACGATCCATACTGGCTTGCCACGCCACTCGACGGTGAGCTTTTCGCCAGGCTTGATGGTGCTGATGTCAACTTCCACCGCTGCACCGGCAGCTTTGGCTTTCTCAGAGGGCTGAAAAGTGCTGACAAAGGGAACGGCTGTGGCGATGCCGCCGACTGCACCAGCGCAACCAGAGGCGATGAGCCAGGTGCGCTTGCTGGTGTCCAAACGGGTGTCACTCATGAAAATCCTCGAACTTACGTCGCTTGTTGGGTCAACCGTTGATTGTAACTGAGCGACATAGCGCCGATCTGACGCCACCCTGTCACCCTGATCAGGGCCATCCTTTCAAGGGTATATTATTGAGTACTTTTTAACTCATTAAGGAGCGGTATGTTGCAAGAATTCAAGGCCTTTGCCATCAAGGGCAATGTGATCGATTTGGCCGTGGGGGTGATCATTGGCGGGGCATTTGGCAAGATCGTCGATTCGTTGGTGGGCGATCTGATCATGCCCATGGTGTCGGCCTTGATCGGTCGGCTGGACTTTTCCAACCTGTTCATCGCCTTGGGCGCGGTGCCAGCCGGCACCGGCAGCACTTTGGACGCCTTGCGCAAAGCGGGCGTACCGGTGCTGGCCTATGGCAGTTTTCTCACGGTGGCGGTCAATTTTGTGCTGCTGGCCTTCATCATTTTCATGTTGATCCGCCAAATCAATCGTCTCAAAGGCGAGCAAGCCGTTCCCGAAGCCCCAGTGGAACCTGCCGGCCCGCCCGAGGAAGTGCTGCTGCTGCGCCAAATCCGCGACAACCTGCAAAACACGCGCTGAGGGTCAAGCCACCCTGGCCGACAAAGCCCTGGCCATGTCCAGCGCGGCCAACAAGCTCGATGGGTCTGCCTGGCCTTGCCCAGCAATGTCATAGGCCGTGCCATGGTCAGGGCTGGTGCGCACAAACGGCAGCCCCAGCGTGACATTCACCCCATGGGCCAGGCCCATGTATTTCACTGGGATCAAGCCCTGGTCGTGGTACAAGGCCACCACCGCATCAATGGCATTGGCTTGCCCATGACTGGCGCGGGCGCGCATGAACACCGTGTCTGGCGGAAATGGGCCGCTGGCGTCGATGCCCAAAGACCGCGCCAACTCCAATGCCGGCTCGAGGATGTCAATTTCTTCGCGCCCCATCAATCCCCCCTCACCCGCATGCGGGTTGAGCCCTGCCAAGGCCAACCGGGGCGGCCCACCCTGGGAATTGCGCAAACTGTTGTTCGCAATGCGCAGGGTTTGCAACACGTTGTCCACCGTGACCGCATCAATGGCTTGGCGCAAAGACACGTGGATGCTCACCAGCACCGTGCGCAATTCGGGGTTGGCCAGCATCATGCGCACCGGCACTTGGTCGACTGACACGCCCAGGTGGCTGGCCGCCAGGGACTGCAACAGCTCAGTGTGCCCCGGAAAGCTTTCGCCCGCAGCGGCCAACGCCGTTTTGTTCAAAGGCGCGGTGACCACAGCCTGCACCAGACCGTTGAGTGCCGCTTGCGCCGCAGCACGCACGCAATCGGCGGCCAAACGCCCGGTGGCAGCGCTCACCTGGCCCCATGGTGGCGGGTCGATTTCGGCACCCACCTGCCAGACCGGAATCACCCCAGCGGGAAGGCTCAGGGCCTGGGTCAAATCGGAAATCACGGCCACGCTGAGCTTTGGCTCCAATTTCAACAAATGCAGCGCCTGCTGCATGATGCGAGCGTCGCCAAAAACCACGCAACCACGTGCAGCGCTGGGGTGTGCAAAAGCTTTGGAGATGATCTCAGGGCCAATGCCCGCAGCGTCGCCCAAGGTGATGGCCACTGGCCGTTGGTCAGGCATGGCGATACCCTCAGGCCGGGTTGTCTATGTCAATGAAGCGATGGGTCAATCCCAACTGCGCGGCCACGTGGGCTGCGACAGCCGGTGCGCCATAGCGCTCTGTGGCATGGTGGCCACAGGCAAAGAAAGCCACCCCGGTTTCACGCGCCAAGTGGGCTTGGGGTTCGGAAATTTCACCGGTCACAAAAGCATCGGCGCCAGCGGCGATGGCCGCTTCAAAGTAAGACTGGGCCCCACCCGTGCACCAAGCCACACGCCGGATGGGTCGCGTCACATCGTCGGCCCCCACCCACACGGGTGCTCGGCCCAAACCCTGCTGCAAATGCGCCGCCAGCGCTTGGGCGTTGGGCCAAACCGTGTCGTCGGTCGCTTGGCCCAGGCAACCCAATTGCTGCTCGCCAAATTGACTGTCGGCACGCCAACCCAAACGCCGCCCCAATTGCGCGTTGTTGCCCCACTCGGGGTGTGCGTCCAGCGGCAAGTGGTAGGCCAGCAAACTGATGTCATGGGCCAACAACAAGCGCAAGCGTTGCTTCATCCAACCGGTGACCGTGCCCTCCTGCCCGCGCCAAAACAAGCCGTGGTGCACCAAGATGGCATCGGCCTTGGCGTCGATGGCCGCTTCGATCAAGGCCTTGGACGCGGTCACGCCAGAGACCAACACATCGACCTGCGCCTTGCCCTCGACTTGCAAACCATTGGGCCCGTAATCCTTGAACCGCTCTGGGGTGAGCAAGGTTTGACAAGCTTGCAGCAGTTGATCGCGGTGGGCGCTCATCGAGCTACCGGCCTTTGTTTGGGCCGCTGCGCCGGGTTGACCGATACCGACAAGGGGCTGCCCCCCCGCTCAATCGACAAAGAAGCGGTCACACCGGGTTTGAGCGCCGCAATCGCCGCCAAGAGCTGATCGACGTTTTCGACCGTTTTGCCATCCACACCCAACAGCACATCGCCTGGGCGCACACCCGCCTTGAATGCTGGGCCGTTTTGCAGCACGCCGGTGACCACCACGCCTTGCAAGCGAGATATGCCAAAGGACTCGGCCAACTCCGGCGTCAGGTCATTGGGCTCCACGCCCACCCAACCGCGCACCACGACACCGTTTTTCACAATGCCTTCCAACACCTGGCGGGCGGTGGAGACGGGGATGGCAAAACCAATGCCCATGTTGCCGCCCGAGCGCGAATAAATGGCGGTGTTGATGCCCATCAAATGGCCTTGGATGTCCACCAATGCGCCACCTGAGTTGCCGGGGTTGATGGCCGCATCGGTTTGGATGAAGTTTTCAAAGGTGTTGATGCCCAGCCGATTTCGCCCCAAAGCAGACACGATGCCGCTGGTCACGGTTTGACCCACGCCAAACGGGTTGCCAATCGCCAACAAACGGTCGCCCACTTGCAACTCATCTGAATTGCCCCAAACGATGACAGGCAATCTGTCGAGTTTGATTTTGAGCACAGCCAAATCGGTGTCGGGGTCGGTGCCAATCACTTGGGCCTGGGTGCGGCGGCCATCGTGCAACACGATTTCAATTTGGTCAGCCCCCTCCACCACGTGGTTGTTGGTCAAGATATAGCCCTCGGGGCTGACGATCACCCCGCTGCCCATGCCCCCTTGGGGTGCTTCATCTTGGTCGCCATAAAAAAACTTGAACCAAGGGTCTTTGGCATGCGGGTTGGGGCCTGATGCGCGTGAAGTGCTGATGCTCACGACAGCCGGCGCCGCTTGGCGTGCTGCAGGGCTGAGGCTGCCGACCGCCACCGCCCCTGGGGTAACGGCAGGCGCTTGCAGCAAATGCACTGCGCCCGACCAATTGCCGCCCGTGCCCACCCATTGCGGCTTGAGCGTGACCAAGACAAACCAAATGGCCAACAACACCGTGACCACCTGAGAGAAGATGAGCCAGTAGCGCTTCATGGGATGTCAAGTCTCGGGTGGCTTCTCGGCGTCAGGGGCTTGGGTGTGGCGAATGAACAGCTTTGCCGCCCAAATGCCCACTTCATACAACAGGCACATGGGAATGGCCAAGGCCAATTGCGACACCACATCGGGCGGGGTCACGATGGCCGCAATGACAAAGGCCAACACCACAAAATAAGAGCGAAACGCTTTGAGCTTTTCGATCGACACCACATTCATGCGGGCCAACACAATCACCACGATGGGCACCTCAAACGCCATGCCAAACGCCAAAAACATGGTCAGCACAAAGCTGAGATAGGCCTCGATGTCAGGCGCAGCCGTGATGCTTTTGGGGGCAAAGCTTTGGATGAAGGCAAACACCTGGCCAAAGACAAAAAAGTAACAAAACGCCACACCCAAAAAAAACAAAAAGGTGCTCGACACCACCAAGGGGAACACCAGCTTTTTCTCATGCGTGTACAAACCCGGCGCCACAAATGCCCACATTTGGTACAGCACCACTGGCAAGGCCAGCAAAAAAGCAGTCATCAACAAAATCTTGAGGGGCACCAAAAACGGCGAAATCACCGAGGTGGCGATCATGGTGGCGCCTACCGGCAACTGTGCCACCAGCGGGGCGGCCAAGATGTCATACAAAGGGCCGGGGCCAGGGTAAAGGGACAAGGCAATGGCAAAAACCGCAATGGCAATCACCGCCTTGATCAAGCGGTCGCGCAGCTCAATGAGGTGCTGCACAAAGGGCTGCTCGGAGCCGGCCAGTTCGTCTTCCGGTTTGGTGCTGGGGTCTGACATCGAGGGCCTTTAGCCTAAGCGCTGCGGGCGAAACCGCGCCACCCGTGCTGCACCCGACAAAGCTTTGCTGCGAATGCCATGGCGGGCTTTGTACCACTGGGGGGCAGCCCCTTGCTTGATGCGCCACTTTTTCTTGGGGTGGGCGTATTCGGGGTAAACCACTTCTGGGGTGTAAGACACGGTGTCAAGCCCAGCGGTGGCCGATTGCCAGTCTTTTTCGAAGTCGGCGCTGGCGGTGTGGACCTGGTTTTCAACATCGCGGGCGGCCGACTCGACGGTTTCCTTCATCTTCTTGAGCTCTTCCAGGTCCATCGAGCGATTGACCTCGGCTTTCACGTCAGACACATAACGCTGTGCTTTGCCCACCAAGGCACCCAGGGTGCGGGCCACCTTGGGCAATTTTTCAGGGCCAATGACGATCAAAGCCACAGCGCCGATCAGCGCGATTTTGGAAACACCCAGGTCGATCACGGCATTCGATCAGTGCTTGGGACGGGCTTCGACGTCAATGGTGTTTTTGTCAGCCGCAGGGCTGGCGGCGGCCACTTGGGCCGCAGGGGCAGCGGTTTTGTCGTCAGCGGGCGCAGCGCCAGGTTGGCCATCTTTCATGCCATCCTTGAAGCCTTTGACGGCACCGCCCAAGTCTGAGCCAATGTTCTTGAGTTTTTTGGTGCCAAACACCAGCACCACGATCAACAACACGATCAACCAGTGCCAAACGGAAAACGATCCCATGGATATCTCCTCAACAATCCGGCGATTCTAGTGGGCGGAAGACACCACCCAAGACCGAGGGGCTTATCCCCGCAACCAGGGGCGCGGGCCACCCATCACGTGAAAGTGCATGTGATGAACCTCTTGCCCGCCCTCCGTCCCGGTGTTGGTGACGATGCGAAAGCCACCCTCCGGGTACGGTCGGGCACCTTGCGCCAAAGCCAGCTTGGGCGCCAGCAACAAAATACGCCCCAATAGGGCCTGGTGCTCGGGCTCCACCTGGGCCATGGACGGGATGTGTGCCTTGGGAATGATCAAAAAATGCACCGGCGCCCACGGGTTGATGTCGTGGAAGGCGAATATCTCTTCGTCTTCATAGACTTTTTTGCTCGGTATCTTGCCGGCAACAATTTTGCAAAAGATGCAGTTGGGGTCGGTGTGCATGGTGGGTTTGGAGTGGATCGCCACGTCGCTTCGCACCTCGCGATGACGGGCTAAATGATCAAGTTTAATCTTCGCCGGCTTCACGGGCTTGCGCTTTGCGCAAGGCTTTTTCTTCCAAACCGCTCAAGCCTTCGCGCCGCGACAGCTCTTGCAGCACATCCTTGGGGGTCAGGCCATAGTGGGACAGCGCCATTAAACTGTGGAACCACAGGTCGGCCATCTCGCCGACCAACTTGTGCGGGTCGCCGCCGTGGTCCAAGTCTTTGGCGGCCATCACCACCTCGGTGGCCTCTTCGCCAATTTTCTTCAAAAACGCGTCGGGGCCTTTGTGCAGCAAACGCGCCACATAGCTGGTGTCGGGGTTGCCGCCATTGGCCGCTTTGCGGCTTTCAATCACGGCGGCCAAGCGGGCCAAGGTGTCGTCAGAGCTCATAGTTTGGCCTTGTAAATGGTGGCGGGGTCTTGCAATACCGGCTCGACGCTCAACCACTGGCCGCCGTCGGGGCTGGCTTGCCAGCGTTGGTAAAAGCAACTGTGGCGGCCGGTGTGACAGGCGATGCTCGGGTCATGGCCGCCTTGGGTGACGCTGAGCAAAATCACGTCGTTGTCACAGTCCAGGCGAATGTCATGCACGGTTTGCACATGGCCAGACTCTTCACCCTTGAACCACAGCTTGCCCCGTGAGCGGCTGAAATACACGGCGCGTCCGAGTTCTGCGGTTTTTTGCAGCGCCTCGCGGTTCATCCAGGCGAACATCAGCACGTCTTTGCTGCCCTGTTCTTGCGCGATGACCGGCACCAAGCCTTGGGCGTCCCATTTGATAGCGTCTAACCAATTCATAGGGGGAGATGTTAAGGGCATCGCCCGGCATGGGCATGGGTTCAGACTGAAGCGTCGCGGTAAGCCTTGAGGACGGCGTTGATGCGGGTTTGATAGCCTGCCCCTTGAGCTTTGAACCATTCCAAAACATCTTGATCGACCCGCAATGAAATGGAGGCCTTGGCGGGTTGCATTTTCAAACCTTTGCGGACCATGCCTCGCACAATGTGCTGGACATCTGCCTCAGGGTGCTCTGCTGTTGGCTTGACCTTGCCAGTTTTTAGTTGGGCTAAATCAGTTTTTGATTTCATGGAAGTAGATTTGCGACTCGCGCTTGGTGGCTTTTCTGAAAGAGATGATGCGGATTTCATGTTCATTCTCCGTGTGTACAACTGAAACGGGGATGCCCACAAGCAAACCCAAGGTAACAAAACGCTGCTCGACATAACCAAAGCGATCGTCCTCAAAAGTGAATGTCACGCCTTCAAAAACACTTGGCGCATCAGCAAAGTCAAGACCATGCGCCTTGATGTTGGCTTCGCATTTTGTTGGTGACCATGTGAATCTCATTCGCTCAATGTATATACATATTGTAGTGTCGTCAATGAAGGCTGATTTACATTCAAGGAAATGGCTATTACAATACCTGATCAACTACCTGAACAGGTCCAAGCCATGCAAGTCATCAGCTACACCGACGCCCGCAACTCGCTCAAAGCCGTGATTGACAAGGTCATAGACGACCAAGCGCCCACGTTGATTCACCGCCGCGAAGGGGGCAATGCAGTGCTGATGTCTGAAGAGGCTTACGCCAGCATGCAGGAAACCTTTTATTTGATGTCCAACCCAGCCAATGCTCGCGCCCTGCTGCGCTCGATTGAACAGGCCAAAGCAGGAAAGGCCAAAAAGCGTCAGTTGTTGGATGTATGAGGGAGATCCACTTCACCCCTGATGGGTGGGACGCCTATGTGTGGTGGCAAGGTCAGGACCGCAAAACCCTCAAGCGCATCAACACGCTGATCAACGCCACTTGCCGAGACCCCTTTACCGGCATTGGCAAACCAGAACCGTTGGTGGGTAACTTGTCAGGCTATTGGTCTCGCCGAATTGATGACACCCATCGGCTGGTTTACGAAGCAGATGATGCGGCGGTACTCATCATCGCTTGTCGGTTTCATTACGATAAATGAGCGGCCGTTAGGCAAGTAACTCAGGACGCCACACGCAGCTGCAAAGCCTCTTGCGCCAGCAGGTTGATACTTTTGCCCTGGGCCTGCGCCGCAATGGCCAGTTGCTCATGCAACTCGGGTGAAATGCGAAGGTTAAATTTGCCCGAGAAATTTCTTTTGGGCTCAATGCCTTTTTCTTGGCACACATCCAGAAAGACCTGCAAAGACTTTTTGAACTCTGTGCGCAGCTCCTTCGGGTTCTTGCCATAGAAATCTGCGCCGCCATTGAGCCCGAGAATTTCCCCGCGAAACAGGTCTAGCTCTTCGTCGTATTCGATCTTGGCGTGAAAGTCTTCAACTGTCATGGTGTTCATGGTTCTACTCCGTGCTGCTCTAGCCATTTGCGAATGCTGGCGACAGCGCCTTTGTCGGTGTTGGGGGATGGGTGGGGTCTGTGAAACACCCTAACTTCTCCAAACAGCACCACCGCCACGCGGCTGCCTTCTCGCTCACTGACCTTTGCATAACGTTCAAGCTAAGCGGGCGGCGACGGCAGGACGCCAGACCGGGCCTGGTGGCCTGCCGTTGGCGCTCCGCTTGAGAGAGGGGTTAGGCCCCGCTCGCTGGGCATGACTGCGGCTAGCGAACATCTACTGAGTAGCCGGGCAAATTCTTACGATAGTTGCGTATAAGTTCTACTACGCGTTCGATTGCCACCAAGTAGTCCTGTGCAGATTCAGGATTGGGGACTACCTGCGCATGCGCGACTTGATTGCGCAACTGCCGAAGATTCTGAATCAGTTGTCTTGTTCCTAAGGGAAGTACATCGGAGTCCATGATTGCACGGTAGACCTTGGCTTGACTTT
>JBEDFU010000093.1:0-3556 GCA_041174965.1 Pseudomonadota bacterium
GCGCAGGGGCAAATGGCGCAGCGGTCAAAGGCGATGGCTCCCATGAGGGCCCAGGTCTGGGCCTGGCTTCAGCGCTGCCCTTGGGGCTTTTCCATCGCCGGGCCTCTACGCTTTGGCTGGAACGGGACCCTGGGGAATTAAGGGTAAACACCGGGTATGAATCGCTGAATTCCGGATGGAATCGGTATATATTAGAGACTGCTGATATTTGATTTGAAAGGTCGAAAGATGCGTGAATGGAAGGTTTTGGTTTTGACGGCTGCTGTGGTGGCATCACCCGCTTGGGCCAGTGCGGATTTGGCGCAAAAAAACGCCTGCATGTCGTGCCATGCCGTGGCCAAAAAATTGGTCGGGCCCTCTTACAACGATGTGGCGAAAAAATACGCCGGTCAAAAAGACGCTGCCACCACTTTGGCGCAAAGCATCAAAGCCGGTGGTGCCGGCAAATGGGGCCCGGTACCCATGCCCTCACAACCCGCCTTGAGCGAGGCCGATGCACTCACATTGGCCAACTGGGTGCTGGCGGGTGCCAAATAAACCCACACTGACCCGCTGGGCGCTGGCCATTTTGCTGGCCGCGCCAGTGGCACTGGCGTGGGCGCAAAGTCAAATTTTTGTGGGTGCTGATTTGGTCCTGGGCCGCCAGCTGATGGCCGAGCACAAATGCGAGGCCTGCCATGCCCGCCATGTGGGTGGCGACGGCACCGATGTGTACAACCCCGCAGGCCGCCTGAAAACGCCGGGCTTGTTGCGCGGCATGGTCGAGGCTTGCAACACCCAGCTCAATTTGGGCCTGTTTCCCGAAGAGGTGACGGCGGTGGCGGCGGTGCTCAACCGTGACCACTACCGTTTCAAGTGACTTTTTTTTGCCCCAAACATCAGTCTTTATTGATATAAACATGAACCCACCCACCTCCCATGGCCGCTTGCGCAAAGCGCCTGAAAACTTTTTGGACGCGCCAGCCTTGCAAACCGCCCGCAGCGAGTTGCGCCAAGGTCGGCGTGGTTTCATCGAAAAAGCGTTTGCCGCAGCGGTGGCGGCCACGGGTGGGACTGCCCTGGCCCAAACCAACCCGGTGGCCCCAGAAGGGGGCGACCCCAATATCTTGAACCTGCCCGAGCACGCCAAGGGTTTGGGTTTGGGCGTGGCCACCGATGGCTACGGCAAGCCCTCGCGGTTCGAGACCAATGTGCAGCGCCGCCAAAGCCCGGGCTTGACGCAAACCACCCAGGCTTCGGTGTCGTTTGCACCTTTGCAATCCTTGTTTGGCATCGTCACCCCCAGCGGTTTGCATTTCGAGCGCCACCACCAGGGTTGGTGGGACATCGATCCCTCCAAGCACCGCTTCATGGTCAATGGTTTGGTGAAAAAACCGATGGTGTTCACCGTGGATGAAATCATGCGCCTGCCCTCGGTGTCGCGCTTTCACTTCATCGAATGTGGTGCCAACACGGCGGTGGAGTGGGCGCAGGTGGCGGTGCCCACGGTGCAATACACCCACGGCATGATCTCGTGCAGCGAATTCACTGGCGTGCCCCTGATCACCTTGCTCGAAATGGCCGGGGCCGATTTGAAAACCGGCCGCTTTGTGCTGGCCGAAGGCGGCGAAGGCTCGTCGATGACCCGCACCATCCCGATGTCGCTGATCACCTCGGGCGAGGTGTTGGTGGCCTATGGCCAAAACGGCGAAATGCTGCGCCCTGAAAACGGCTACCCCTTGCGCTTGGTGGTGCCCGGTGTGCAAGGGGTGAGTTGGGTCAAATACCTGCGCCGGGTCGAGGTGGGCGATCAGCCCTATGCCACCAAGGACGAGGCCATCCACTACATGGACCTGATGCCCGATGGCATGCACCGTCAATACACCAGCATCCAAGAATGCAAGAGCGTGGTCACCACGCCCTCTGGCGGGCAGGTGTTGTTGGACAAAGGCTTCTACAACATATCGGGTCTGGCGTGGTCGGGCCGGGGCAAGGTCAAGCAGGTGGATGTGTCGGTGGACGGCGGTCGCAACTGGCGCAGTGCCCGCTTGCAAACCCCGGTGCTTTCCAAAGCGCTGACGCGGTTCAACATCGATTGGGTGTGGAATGGCCAGCCCGCGATCATCCAAAGCCGGGCCATCGACGACACCGGTTTTGTCCAGCCCACCTATGCCCAACTGCGCAAGGTGCGCGGCAGCCGATCCATTTATCACAACAACGCCATTCAATCGTGGTTGGTGCAAGAAAGCGGCGAGGTGAAAAATGTCCAAGTGGCTTGAATCAACCCTGGCCCTGCTGTGGGGCATGGTGTTTTTGACCTGCAACACATGGGCCCAAACCGCCACATCGGTTTACCCTGGCTTGGGTCGTACCGCCACGGCGCGCGAAATCGCCGCTTGGGACATCGATGTGCGCGCCGATTTCAAAGGCCTGCCCAAGGGCGCTGGGTCGGTGGCCCAAGGCCAAGACGTGTGGGAGGCCAAGTGCGCGTCTTGCCATGGGGTGTTTGGCGAGTCCAATGAAGTCTTCAACCCGGTCATCGGCGGCGTCACCGCGAAAGATGTGGCCAACGGTCGGGTGGCCAATTTGGCGCGTGACGACTACCCCAGCCGCACCACCATGATGAAGCTGGCCACTTTGTCCACGCTGTGGGACTACATCAACCGCGCCATGCCCTGGAACACACCCAAGTCGCTCAAAACCGATGAGGTGTATGCGGTGGTGGCCTTCATGCTCAACCTGTCTGAGGTGGTGCCCGACACCTTTGTGCTGTCGGACCAAAACATCGCCCAGGTGCAGCAGCGCATGCCCAACCGGATGGGCATGAACACCGACCATGCGCTGTGGCCTGGGCGTGAATGGGGCTCCAAAACCACCCGTGCCGACACCGCCAACACCGCTTGCATGAAAAACTGCGCCACCGACCCGCGTGTGGCTTCTTTGCTCCCCGACTTTGCGCGCAATGCCCACGGCAATTTGCGCGACCAAAACCGCTTGGTCGGTCCCCAGCGAGGGGCCAACACCTTGGTCGCCGATGCCAGCGCTGCTGCCAGCGCGGCGACCAGTGCGACCAGTGCGACCAGTGCGGCCAGTGCAGGAGCCGGTGCAGGCAGCACCCCTGCTGCTGCCCCGGGCAATACCAAGGCCGTGCTGGCCTTGCTGGGCAAACACAATTGCACCGCATGCCATGGCGTGGAGCGCAAGATCGTGGGCCCCGCACTGACCGATGTGGCGAAAAAATACCCCGGTCAGACCGATGTGCTGGCGCAAAAAATCAAAAACGGTGGCGCAGGTGTGTGGGGACCGATTCCCATGCCGGCACAAAACCTGCCCGACGCGGACGCCCAAGCCATTGCCGCTTGGCTGGCGCGGGGGGCACCGCGTTGAAACCCCTCACTCTCTGGGGCAGACCAATTGAGGTTCTAATAGAGGGCATTTATGTTTAGGAGATTGACCATGCAAAATCGTCGCCAAGCGATCCAACATTCAGCGGTCGTGGCCAGCTTGCTGAGCGCCGCCGGCTGGCTGCCCACAGCGGCCCAAGCCGCACCCAACAAGGCTGCCTTTGAAGCCAAAA
>JBEDFU010000094.1:0-7698 GCA_041174965.1 Pseudomonadota bacterium
GTGTTTTTGACCGCCAGCGCAGAAAAAAGAGCCGAACGGCGGCACAAGCAACTGATTTCAAAGGGTTTTTCCACTACAATCTCGGCTCTGCGCGCAGACTTGGAAGCGCGCGACGCCCGCGACACACAGCGCAGCGTTGCACCTTTGAAGCCCGCGCCAGACGCAATGCACTTGGACAACTCCTCGCTCTCCATCGACGAATCGGTGGCGCAGGTGTTGAACTGGTGGCAAAGCAAACAGGTTGTGCCCCCCGTGGGCGCGGCTTGAACCGGTCCCTCGGGCACCCTTCGCGCAGCTTGCGCACCGGCCCTTGGGGTTTTGAAACCAACCGCGGTACATGCCGCATTACCCACCGCCGAACCAGAACAATTTGTCCAGCAATGATGCTGGCATTCACCCTGCGCCCGGTCAAGGAAACTTTATGTCTGAATCTTTTGCAGCCCTGTTTGAAGAATCCCTCAAGCGCTCTGAAATGCGCACGGGCGAAGTCATCACCGCCGAGGTGGTCCGCGTCGAACACAACCACGTGGTGGTCAATGCGGGGCTGAAATCTGAGGCCTATGTGCCCATCGAAGAATTTAAAAACGACAAAGGCGAAGTCGAAGTCCAAGCCGGCGACTTTGTCTCCGTGGCCATTGGCAGCGTTGAAAACGGCTACGGCGACACCATCCTCAGCCGCGACACGGCCAAGCGTTTGGCCTCTTGGATGAGCCTGGAAAAAGCCCTCGAGTCCGGCGAATTCGTCACCGGCACCACCAGCGGCAAAGTCAAAGGCGGCCTGACCGTGTTGGTCAACGGTATCCGCGCCTTCTTGCCCGGTTCGCTCATCGACACCCGCCCCATCAAAGACTTGTCTCCTTTCGAGAACAAGACCATGGAATTCAAGGTCATCAAGCTCGACCGCAAACGCAACAACGTGGTGTTGTCACGCCGCGCAGTGATCGAAGCTTCGATGGGCGAAGAGCGCGCCAAGCTGATGGAAACCCTCAAGGAAGGCTCCATCGTTCACGGTGTGGTGAAAAACATCACCGAGTACGGCGCGTTTGTCGACTTGGGTGGCATCGACGGTTTGCTGCACATCACCGACATGGCCTGGCGCCGTGTGCGTCACCCCTCCGAGGTGGTGGTCGCTGGCCAAGAAATCACCGCCAAGATCCTCAAGTTCGACACCGAGAAGAACCGCGTCTCTTTGGGCTTGAAGCAAATGGGCGACGACCCTTGGATGGGCGTGAACCGCCGCTACCCGCAAAGCACCCGCATGTTTGGCAAGATCACCAACATCGCCGACTACGGCGCATTTGTGGAACTCGAACCCGGCATCGAAGGCTTGGTGCACGTGTCTGAGATGGACTGGACCAACAAAAACGTGGCCCCTTCCAAAATCGTCGCCTTGGGTGACGAGGTCGAAGTCATGGTCCTCGAGATCGACGAAGACAAACGCCGCATTTCTTTGGGCATGAAGCAGTGCCGCGCCAACCCCTGGCAAGAATTCGCCCAAGACACCAAGCGCGGCGACCGCGTCAAAGGCCCGATCAAATCCATCACCGACTTCGGCGTGTTTGTCGGCTTGGCCGCTGGCATCGACGGCTTGGTGCATTTGTCTGACCTGTCATGGAACGAAACCGGTGAAGCCGCTGTGCGCAACTTCAAGAAGGGCCAAGAAGTTGAAGCCCTGGTGTTGGCCGTGGACGTCGAGCGCGAGCGCATCTCCTTGGGCATCAAGCAGTTGGACGCCGACCCCTTCACCACCTTTGCCGCCATCAACGACAAAGGCCAAGTGGTCACCGGCAAGGTCAAGACCGTGGACGCCAAAGGCGCCGAGATCGACCTGGGCGAAGACATCATTGGCTACCTGCGGGTGAGCGAGATTTCGCGCGACCGCATTGAAGACGCCCGCAGCGTCCTCAAAGAGGGCGACGAAGTCACCGCCGTGGTGGTCAACGTTGATCGCAAAACCCGCAACATCCAACTGTCCATCAAGGCCAAGGATGCGGCGGACCAAGCCGACGCCATGCAAAACCTCAGCCAGCAGTCCTCGCGCGAAAACGCGGGCACCACCAGCTTGGGTGCTTTGTTGCGCGCCAAGCTCGACAACAACTGAGTTTGAAGATGGGGCACTGCCCCCATTTCCTGGCCACCAGCCAGGGGGTGGGTGCAGCGGCCCCAACGCCCTTGGCATTGGATTGATTTTTGCTGTATCAGACCCATGACACGTTCCGATTTGGTTGAAGCCCTGGCTGAGCGATTCGGTCAACTGACCCACCGCGACGCCGAATTTGCCGTCAAGGCCCTGCTAGAAGCCATGAGCGACGCCCTGGCGCGCGGGCACCGCATTGAACTGCGCGGTTTTGGCAGTTTCACCATCAGCCACCGCCCTCCCCGCATGGGTCGCAACCCGCGCTCGGGCGAACAAGTGGCCATTCCCGAAAAACGCGTGCCCCACTTCAAACCCGGCAAAGCCTTGCGCGAAGAAGTGGACCGAGGCACCCCCAAGTTGCTTGAGCAACCGCCTCCTTGACGTGGCCGCATTGCGCCCATCGCTCTTAGAATCTTCAAGCCCCTGAGGAACCAACTTGAAGAAACTCATCGGGCTGCTTCAGTGGACGCTGAAAGCGGCCATTTTTTTCACCCTGTTTGCCTTCGCGCTGAACAACCAGCACGATGTGACCGTGCATTTCTTTTTTGGCCAGCATTGGATGGCCCCCCAGGTGCTGGTGCTGTTGGCGGTGTTTGTCCTCGGCCTGGTCTTGGGTGTGTTGCTGATGGTGCCCAAATGGTGGCGCGAGCACCGCCAAGTGCGACGCGCACGCTCGGCCCCTTCCACCCCAGACAAGCCCGCCAGCAAAACCCCCAACGAGATCGAAGCGCATGGAGTTTGACCAAGGCTGGATCTTGCTGGGTCTGCCCATGGCTTTTGCCCTGGGCTGGCTGGCCTCGCGCTTTGACCTGCGCCAACTCAAGCTCGACAACCAACGCACGCCCAAAGCCTATTTCAAGGGCCTGAACCACTTGCTCAACGAGCAGCAAGACCAGGCGATTGACGCCTTCATCGAAGCCGTGCAAAGCGACCCTGACACCTCGGAGCTGCACTTTGCGCTGGGCAATTTGTTTCGCCGCCGCGGCGAGTACGAGCGCGCTGTGCGGGTGCACCAACACCTGCTGGCCCGCGCCGACCTGAGCCAAAGCGACCGTGACCGGGCGCAACATGCACTGGCGCTGGACTACCTCAAAGCCGGCTTGCTGGACCGCGCCGAGCAAGCGCTGCGCCTGCTGGAAGGCACCGCCTTTGCATCCATGTCCCACCTGGCCTTGCTGAGCATCTATGAGCGTTCGCGCGATTGGGGCCAAGCCGCCGCCATGGCCGACAAGCTGGCACAAGCGGGCGAAGGCAGCTTCCAAGTGCGGCAAGCCCATTACCTGTGCGAGCAAGCGCTGGCCTTGAACAGCGCCGCGCAATGGCCCGCCGCGCAAGCTTTGCTGGAGAAGGCCTTGGCCTTGTCGCCGCACAATGTGCGCGCCAGCCTCACCTTGGCCCAAGGCCTGCACCGCGCCGGACAGGTCCCCCAAGCGCTGGCCCTGTTGATCGAATTGGTCCAAGCCCAAGCCCCCTCCTTGCCCTTGGTGGCCCCCCACTTGGCGCGCTGGGCGCAAGAGTGCCAACAAGTCGCCCCGGTGCGTGCCCTGTTGCAACAGGCCTACCAACACACCCCCTCGCTGGACGTGTTGAAAGCCTTGGCCGATTTGACCGCTGTGGACGACCCAGCGGCCGTGCCCGCACTGCTGCTGCAACACCTGGACAAAGAGCCCTCACTCGTGGTCGCCAGCCAGTGGATGCAAGGCCAAACGCAAACCCCTGAGGGACTGCAAAAAGCCCTGGCCCGCGCGGTCAAACCCTTGTTGCGCTACCGCTGTGCAGCCTGCGGTTTTGAAGCCACCCAACATTTTTGGCAATGCCCTGGCTGCCAAGCCTGGGACAGTTACCCCGCACGGCGGGTGGAGGAATTGTGAAACACCTGACCCCTGCGCAATTGGCCCAGAGCCATGTCTTGGTGGTGGGCGACGTCATGCTCGACCGCTATTGGTACGGCGCGGTCGACCGCATCAGCCCCGAAGCGCCAGTTCCGGTGCTGCGCGTCACCCGCGAAGAAGAACGCCTGGGCGGTGCGGCCAATGTGGCCAGCAACGTGGCCGCCTTGGGCGGGCAGGTCAGCTTGCTCAGCGTGCTCGGTGACGATGCGGCCAGCCACCAGTTTGAAGCCTTGGTGGCGCGCAGCGGCATCCGCCCTGAACTCGAACGCGACCCCAGCTTGCACACCACCGTCAAACTGCGCTTGATTGGCCGCCAACAACAACTGCTGCGGGCCGATTTTGAAAGCCGCCCCAGCGCTGCGGTGCTGGACTTGCAATCGGCGCGCTTTGAACGCGTGATGCCCGCCCATGGCGTGGTGCTGTTTTCCGACTACGGCAAAGGCGGTCTGACCCACGTGGCCCCCATGATTGCCGCTGCGCGCGCTTTGGGCAAACCCATCTTGGTCGACCCCAAAGGCAGCGACTACCGCGCTTATGCTGGCGCCACCGTGATCACCCCCAACCGCAGCGAAATGCAACAAGTGGTGGGTGCCTGGCACTCTGAACAAGAACTCGCCGACAAAGCCCAAAACCTGCGCCAGCAACTGGGTTTGCAAGCGGTGATCGTCACCCGCAGCGAAGAGGGCATGAGCCTGTTTGACGCCCAAGGCGCCAGCCATGTGGGGGCGCAAGCCCAAGAGGTGTTTGACGTCACGGGTGCTGGCGACACGGTGATCGCCACCTTGGCGGTGCTGGTCGGCGCGGGCTTGACCCTGCGCGAGGCCATGCCCTGGGCCAACAAGGCGGGCGGTTATGTGGTGGGCAAGCTGGGCACGGCCACCGTGTCGCATGCCGAGTTGTTTGGCGCTGCTGCGCCGCTTTAAGGGGGCATCCATGCGCATTGTTGTCACGGGCGCTGCCGGCTTCATCGGCAGCAACATCATCCAGGGCTTGAACCAACGCGGCATCACCAACATCATCGCGGTGGACGATTTGCGCGATGGCGACAAGTTTCGCAACCTGGCCGACCTGCACATCGCCGACTACCAAGACGCGGGTGAGTTCTATGCGCGGTTTGCCAAGGGCGACTACGGCAGTGTGGAAGCCGTGTTCCACGAGGGCGCTTGCAGCGACACCATGGAGACCAACGGCCAGTACATGATGCACAACAACTACCAGTTGTCGTGCGATTTGTTCGCGGCTTGCCAGCGCCTGGGCACCCGGTTGCTGTACGCCTCCTCGGCCGCCACCTATGGTGGCTCGGCCAGCTTTATCGAAACGCCCGAATTTGAAAAGCCGCTCAATGTTTACGGCTACTCCAAACTGCTGTTTGACCAGCGCATGCGGCGCGAATGCGGTGCCGATTTCTCCAAAGCAGCCCAGCAGGTGTGCGGCTTTCGCTACTTCAATGTGTACGGCCCGCGCGAGCAACACAAGGGCCGCATGGCCAGCGTGGCCTATCACCAGCATGGCCAGTTCCATGCCGATGGTCGGGTGCGCTTGTTTGGTGAATACGGCGGCTACGGCCCGGGCGAGCAGTTGCGTGATTTTGTCTGGGTGGGTGATGTGGTGGCGGTCAATCTGTGGTTCTTCGACCACCCCCACGCCAGCGGCGTGTTCAACCTGGGCACGGGGCGGGCGCAAAGCTTCAACGAAGTGGCGCTGGCCGTGGTGCAAAGCCTGAGCGCACAACCCGCCCTCAACTTGGCCCAGGCCCAAGCCCAAGGGCTGATTGAATACATCCCCTTCCCCGATGCCTTGCGCGGCAAATACCAGTGCTTCACCCAGGCCGACTTGAGCGCTTTGCGCCGTGCTGGGTGTGACCATGTGTTTGCCGATGTGCAAACCGGCGTGGCCCAATACATGCAGGCCTTGTCGGTGGCATCCGCCCCCCATTGACCACCATGGGCTGGGTCAACCGCCCCCCGCGCTTGGGCTGGATGGCCTGGCCCGCCCTGATGCGCTTGGCTTTGTGGGGCGTGCTGTGCGGGTTCGCGGGCGCGGCATTGGCTTTAGAGATCAACCTCGCCAGCGAAGCCGAACTCGACAGCGTGCGCGGCATGGGGCCGGCCATGAGCCGCGCCATCTTGGCCGAGCGCCAGCGCAAACCTTTTGCCGATTGGGCCGATTTGATGGGCCGGGTCAAGGGCATCCGCAGCGCCAGCGCCGAACGCTTTGCCGCCCAAGGGCTGACCGTCAACGGTCAAGCCTGGTCGGCGGCACCCTCGGCCAAACCGTAGCCGCCACCGCCAGGCGTGCTGATTTCAAACACATCGCCCACCGCCATTTGCACTTGGCCGATGTGGTCCAGGTCAATCACCGTGCCATCGGCACGGAGCACCCGGTTCAGCCCAGGCGCACCCGCTTGGCCACCGGCCATGCCAAACGCCGGATGCACCCGACCATTGGAGAGAATGGCCGCCGTCATGGGCTGTAAAAATTCCACCCGGCGCACGCCGCCATCGCCGCCGTGCCAACGCCCTGCACCGCCAGAACCCGTGCGCAATGCAAACGACTGCAAGCGCACCGGGAAGCGAAACTCCAGCACCTCGGGGTCGGTCAAGCGCGAATTGGTCATGTGGGTTTGAACCACGCTGGTGCCGTCAAAGCCGCCCACCGGTTCGCCGTGGTCACCAAACAAACCACCCGCCCCACTGCCGCCGGCAATGGTTTCGTAATACTGGTGGCTGGCATTGCCAAAGGTGAAGTTGTTCATCGTCGGTTGGCTGCCGGCCATCACGCCCAAGGCGCCCATCAAGGCGTTGGTGATGCAGGTGGAGGTTTCCACATTGCCCGCCACCACCGATGCCGGGTGGCGCGGGTTGAGCATGCAACCCTCGGGAATGATCACCTCAATGGGTTTCAGGCAACCCGCGTTGAGCGGGATGTCGTCATTGACCAAGCTGCGAAACGCATACAACACTGCGGCCATGCACACCGCCTTGGGCGCGTTGAAGTTGTTGCTTTGCTGGGCCGAGGTGCCGGTGAAATCCACCACCGCTGAGCGGGTTTGGGCATCGATGCGCACCGCCACCTGGATGCGCGCACCGTTGTCCAGCGCCAGCACAAAGGCCTGGGGCTGGGCATGGCCATGGGCCGGTGCCAAACGCGGGCCCAAGGCGGCAATGGCTCGGCGCACCGACTCTTCGGCGTTGTCTTGCACATGGCCCATATAGGCTTGCACCACCGCCAACCCATGATCGGCCACCATGCGGCGCAACTCTTGCACGCCTTTTTCGTTGGCCGCAATTTGGGCGCGCAAGTCCGCCATGTTTTGCGCCGGGTTGCGGCTGGGGTGCGCACCAGCGCTGAGCAAGGCCACCATGGCCGCCTCGCGCAGCACACCGCCCTCCACCAGCTTGAAGTTTTGGATTTGCACGCCCTCTTCGTCAATGGAGGTGGAAAACGGTGGCATGGAGCCGGGCGAGGTGCCGCCAATGTCGGCATGGTGGCCGCGAGAGCCCACATAAAAAACAGGCTCGGGGTGGTCGGGCAAATACACCGGGGTGATCACCGTCACATCGGGCAAATGGGTGCCGCCGTGGTAGGGGTCGTTGAGCACAAACACGTCACCGGCTTGCATGCGGCCGCGGTTTTCGGCGATCACGGTTTTGATGCTCTCGCCCATCG
>JBEDFU010000095.1:0-15240 GCA_041174965.1 Pseudomonadota bacterium
AATAAGCCAGCCCAAATTGGGCTTGCAAATCTTGCAGCAAATTGATCACCTGGGCTTGCACCGACACGTCCAAGGCCGACACCGCTTCGTCGCATACGATGAGTTCGGGCTCGACCGCCAAGGCGCGGGCAATGCCAATGCGCTGGCGCTGGCCGCCCGAAAACTCATGCGGATAGCGCTGGGCGTGTTCGGGTGCCAAACCCACGGTTTTTAAAAGCTCTTGCACCCGCTCGGAATGGCGACCCAGGTGCAAGCCATGCAATTGCAGCGGTTCGGTGAGCGACTGGGCCACGGTCATGCGCGGGTTGAGCGATGCGTACGGGTCTTGAAAAATGATTTGCATGGCCCGGCGTTGCCCACGCAACGCGGGCCCACTGAGTTGGCCCAGGTCTTGGCCTTTGAAGCGCACTTCACCGCCGCTGGGTTCGATCAAGCGCAACACCAAGCGGCCCAAGGTGGATTTGCCACAACCCGACTCGCCCACCACGCCCAAGGTTTCGCCAGCGCGGATGTGCAAGTCCACGCCATCGACCGCGCGCACTGCACCGCGGGCACGGCCCCACAAGCCTTGGCGCACCACAAAGTGTTTGCGCAATTGGCTCACGGCCAGCAAGGGTGGGGTGTCGCTCATGCCGTGGCTTCCTCGGGGGCCAGCAAGGCCATGGGGTCGAGAGGCGCGCGCCAACAAGCGCTGGTGTGGTCGGCCCCCACGGTTTGCAGCGCCGGTGCCTGGTTGTGGCAGCGCTCTTGCGCAAAGGGGCAGCGCGGTGCAAAGCCACAACCCGCTGGTCGCTGCAAGGGGCTGGGCACTTGGCCTTCGATCGATGCAAGCCGGTGCTGCGCCAGGTCCAAACGCGGAATGGCGCCGAGCAGTCCGACGGTGTAGGGGTGTTGGGGGGTGTCAAACAAGGCCTGCACGGGGGCGCGCTCGACCACTTTGCCAGCGTACATCACCACCACCTCGTCGGCCACCTCGGCCACCACGCCGAGGTCGTGGGTGATGAGCACAATGGCCGTGCCCATGTCGCTTTGCAATTGCGCCATCAAGGCCAAAATTTGGGCTTGGATGGTCACGTCCAACGCGGTGGTGGGTTCGTCGGCGATCAGCAAGCGCGGCTGGCACACCAAGGCCATGGCGATCATCACCCGCTGGCGCATGCCGCCGGAGAGTTGGTGCGGGTACTCGTGCAGGCGTTGTTCGGGGGCCGGGATGCGCACTTGGGCCAGCATCTCCAAGGCCCGGGCCCGGGCTTGGGTGCGGTCCATGGGCCGGTGGCGCAGCAAGGCTTCCATGATTTGGTCGCCCACCGTGTAGGCTGGGTTGAGCGAGGTCATGGGCTCTTGAAACACCATGGCCATGCCGTTGCCGCGCAGGTTTTGCAGGGTTTCGTCGCTGGCCCCCACCAACTCTTGGCCTTCAAAGCGGATGGAGCCCGCGCGGATGGCCCCTGCGGGTGCGCTGACCAAACCCATGATGGACAGCGAGGTGACGCTTTTGCCGCAGCCCGACTCGCCGACGATGGCCAATGTTTTGCCAGCATGGACTTCAAAGCTCACCCCGTCCACGGCGGCGAACTCACCCTCGTCGGTGGTGAAGCAGGTGCGCAGCCCGCGCACTTCCAGCAAAGCGTTCATGGCTGGGGCGAGGTTGGCGTGGCCAAGCTGGCGTGAAAGGCTTGGATGCGGGCTTCGATGTGTTGACGGTCGATCAAGCCAACCGGGTCGTGCCGTCCGGCCAGGCAGGCCATGAAGGGCTGGTAGCGTTCCAGGCTTTTTTCATACAGGCGGTGCAATTCCACAATCGGTTCTTCATGGTCATCGACCCGCAGGTCGAGTTGGGGATGGTCTTCGTCGGCATGGATGCGCAAGGCTGCGCCTTGTTTACCACGCTTGTCGCCGCCAGCGGCTTCGCCAGCGGCCATCGCAGCCAGCAAACGCCGTGCCATGGGTTGCCCGGCGCTGGCTTGGTAGGCGCGGGCGGTTTCTTGCACCACTTCGGGGCCTGCGAGCATGTTGCCCGCCACGCTGAAGTCGTCAAAGCACAGGTGGCCGCACCAATCGATGCAAGCCGCACCGGTATGGGCCGCTGGCGCACCATGGGCAGGCAGGACTTGCAATTGGCGTTGGTCGCGTCCTGCATCGGCGGCCGTGAGCTGTGCCACCACGGCGCTGGGCGCTTGGCCTTGGGCCAGGGCATCGAGCCCAGCCGGGCCGTACAAGGGGTTCATCAAGGCCTGGGTGGCCACCGCCCCCACGCCGCGGCGGGTGTGCACGCACAGGGCCCCCACGGCAAAGAATTTGGAGGCAATGGCCACGCCAAAGTGGCCTTGGGTGTCGCGGGCGATGATGGACCAGGTCATGTGAGCGGTGATTTTTGAAAACCCCAATGATGCCTGAGCGCCGTGTGAAAATGCCCCAGCCCTGGGAAAGGCCCGGGGGTATGGTCGGCATCGGAGCGCATTGTGGAAGTTTCTTTTGAGCATGAGATCGGGTCTTTGCGCCTGGGCGAGGGGGAGACCTTCCATGGCGAGGGCATTTTGGCCATCACCAAGGCTTTGTTGCAGTCGGGCGTGGCTTACGTGGGCGGCTACCAAGGCGCGCCGGTGTCCCATTTGCTCGATGTGATGGTGCAAGCCAAGCCCTTCATGGATGAGTTGGGGGTACACGTCGAAGCCTGTGCCAATGAGGCATCCGCCGCAGCCATGCTCGGTGCCAGCCTGCACTACCCACTGCGTGGCGCAGTGACCTGGAAGTCGATTGTGGGCACCAATGTGGCGGCCGATGCGCTGTCCAATTTGGCCTCGCCCGGTGTGGTGGGCGGCGCTTTGATCGTGGTGGGCGAAGACTATGGCGAGGGCGCCTCGGTGATCCAAGAGCGCACCCATGCCTATGCCCTCAAAAGCACCTTGTGCTTGCTTGACCCCCGGCCTGACTTGACCAAAATGGTTGAAATGGTCGAGCATGGTTTCGCCTTGTCAGAGGCTTCCAACATGCCGGCGATTTTGGAGTTGCGCATCCGCGCTTGCCATGTGCGGGGCAGCTTTGTCACCAAGGACAACCGCTCGCCCGCCTTGTCGACCCGCGCCTTGATGGAAGACCCGGCGGCCTTTGATTACATGCGCCTGGCCCACCCACCGGTGACCTTTCGCCATGAAAAGCTCAAAACCCAAGAGCGCATTCCGGCCGCTTGCCGTTACATCGCCGAGCACGGCCTGAACGAGCATTTCCCTGGGCGCCATGCCGATCTGGGCTTGGTGGTGCAAGGGGGCTTGTACAACGCCTTGATCCGAAGCTTGCAGCAATTGGGCTTGGCCAATGCTTGGGGCGAGAGTGATATCCCGATCTTGGTGCTCAATGTGACCTATCCCCTGGTGCCCGATGAGGTGGCAGATTTTTGCGCCGACAAACAAGCGGTGATGGTCATTGAAGAAGGGCAACCCGAGTACATCGAGCAAGACATCGCCACCCTTTTGCGCCGGCGTGGGTTGAACACCCCATTGCACGGCAAAGACTGGTTGCCTTTGGCCGGCGAGTACAGCGTAGAGGTTTTGTCGACGGGCTTGACGGCTTTTGCCCAGCACTATTTGGATCCGGCGTTGACCGATGGGGCGCAACAATGGCTGGCGCGCAACCAACAACGGCGCGGCGAGGTGGCCGAGATGCTGCCCATACCCTTGCCTGCACGCCCCCCCAGTTTTTGTGTCGGCTGCCCCGAGCGACCGGTGTTTGCGGCCCTGAAATTGGCGCAACAAGACATTGGGCCGGTGCACATTGCAGCCGACATTGGCTGCCATGCCTTGGCGACTTTCGAGCCGTTTTCCAGCGGCCATTCGATCTTGGGTTATGGCATGAGCTTGGCCAGCCGTGCCGGGGTGTCGCCCATGATGCAGCGGCGCAGCCTGGCCATCATGGGCGACGGTGGTTTTTGGCACAACGGCCTGCTCACTGGGGTGCAAAGTGCTTTGTTCAACAACGACGATGCGGTGCTGCTGATTTTTAAAAATGGCTACACCTCGGCCACGGGCACCCAAGACATCCACTCCACGCCCAGCGATGGGGCCAAGGCGCAAGCTTTGCAAAAGCAAGACAGCTTGGCCCACACCAACCAAACCATTGAAACCACCTTGCGTGGCATGGGTGTGCAGTGGATGCGCACCGTGCACACCTACGAGGTGGCGCAGATGAAGCGCACCCTCAAAGAAGCTTTGACCCACGAGTTCACTGGGCTCAAAGTGATCATTGCCGAGGGCGAATGCCAGCTCGAGCGCCAGCGCCGCATCAAGCCCTGGATCGCCAAGATGCTGCGCGGCGGCGAGCGGGTGGTGCGCGTCAAATACGGTGTGGATGAAGACGTTTGCAATGGTGATCATGCGTGCATCCGTTTGTCAGGCTGCCCCACCTTGACCTTGAAGGACAACCCCGACCCGCTCAAGGTCGACCCGGTGGCCACGGTGATCGATGGTTGTGTGGGCTGTGGATTGTGTGGTGCCAATGCCCATGCCGCCACCCTGTGTCCGAGTTTTTACCGCGCCGAAGTGGTGCAAAACCCCAAACCCTGGGAGCGTGTCTGGGCCGCTTTGCGCGCTCGCTTGGTGCGCGCCATGCAACCGGCTTGACACCATGAACACCCCCCGACCGATTTCTTTGTTGTTGTGCGCCTTGGGCGGCGAAGGGGGCGGCGTGCTCAGCCAATGGCTGGTCGAGGCCGCCCGCATCGCCGGTTACCCGGCACAAAGCACATCCATCCCCGGCGTGGCCCAGCGCACGGGAGCGACCACCTATTACGTGGAAGTTTTTCCGCAGCCTTTGACCGACTTGGGGGGGCGCCACCCGGTGATGAGCCTCAACCCAGTACCTGGGGCCTTGGACGCATTGGTTTCGTCTGAGTTGCTGGAGACCACGCGCCAAATTGGCCTGGGTTATGCGTCACCCGATCGCACCCGGGTCATCACGTCGAGTGCGCGCAGTTTCACCACCCATGAGCGCATGCAGCTGGCCGATGGTCGGCGCGACAGCGCCCAATTGGTGGACGTGGTGCGCCGCTTCAGCCGTGAACACCATGTGCTCGACATGGCCGGCATGGCCCAGCAAGCGGGCACGGTGGTCAGTGCGGTGATGTTGGGCGCGATCGCAGGCAGTGGATTGCTGCCTTTTGCGCGTGCCCATTTTGAAGCCGCGATTGGTCAAGGGGCCCAAGCGGCGGCCAGTTTGCGCGGCTTCGCCCTGGCGTTTGACGCGGTGAACACCCCGCGCCTATGGGCTGAAGTGGCCGCGCAGGTGCTGCCCCAAGCTGAGGCCACTGTGTTGAGCTCGGCGGATCAGGTGGCCGTGGATGAATTCCCCGAGCCGGCGCGCGCCATGTTGGCCTTGGGTTTGGCGCGGGTCATCGATTACCAAAACCGGGCTTATGGCCAGGTGTATTTGCGCCGCATGCGCCAGGTCTGGCAGGCCGAGGCTGCCAGCGACGCCAATGCCCTGCACGGGTGGGCGGTCACGCGCGAGATGGCGCGCTGGGTGGCTTTGTGGATGGCGTTTGACGACATCATCCGCGTGGCCGATTTGAAAAGCCGATCGACCCGTTTGCAGCGGGTGGTGAAAGAAGTGCGCGCCGGGCCTGACGATGTGCTCAAGGTGTATGACCATTTCAAACCCGGTGTGCCCGAATTTGCCGCCTTGTTGCCAAGTCGCTGGGCGCAGCGTTTGACCGCTTGGGACCGCGCGCGGGTGCTGCGCGGTCGCGAACCTTGGGCCTTGCCGTTGAAGATTGGCACCCATTCGGTGGGCGGCATGCTGGCCCTGCGTGGCCTGGCCAGTTTGCGGGGCTTGCGGGTGTATGGTCAGCGCTTTGCCCAGGAGCAATTGGACATCGAAACCTGGCTGCAAGCGGTGGTGCAAGGGCTGGCCCGAGATTGGCGCTTGGGCCACGAGTTGGCTGCTTGCGGCCAATTGATCAAAGGCTATGGCGCGACCAACGAGCGCGGCAAATTGAATTTGCAACACCTGGTGAGCCATTTGGCGGTATTGCCCGAGCCCCAGGCCGCGGCACAGGCCGTGGCCCAGGCACGCACCGCCGCATTGCAAGACGATGCCGGCAAGGCCTTGGACCTGAGCCTGCGCGCCCATGGCGCACCGGTGCGGCCCGTGGCCGAGCAACCCATCCGCTTCATGCGCAAGCCTGGCGCGTCGGCGCCGCGCTGAACGCTTCACCGCCACCCGCCCTGGGCTGATGCCACACCACCATTTCATATCAGGAGATTTTTCATGACGCTGTTTGTTTCTTCTCAACGCTTGCGCCGCATCGTGCTCACAGCCATGTGTGTGGGTGGTTTGACCGCCTTGGGTCTGGCGCAGGCCCAAAGCTGGCCGCAAAAACCCATCCGTGTGATTGTCAATTTCCCACCCGGTGGGGCGGCCGACCAAATCGCCCGAGCAGTGGCCCAGCCCTTGGGCGAAGCCTTGGGCCAAAGTGTGGTGGTGGAAAACCGCGGGGGTGCCAATGGCAATATTGGTGGTGAAGCGGTGGCCAAGAGCGCAGCCGATGGACACACCTTGCTGATGAGTTCTGGCGGCATGGTGTCCATCAACCCGCACCTGTACAACAAAATGCCGTTCGACCCGATGAAGGACCTGGTGCCGGTGGCCGCTGCGGCCCGCGTCTTGGTGTTTTTAGAGGTGCGCCCCGGCTTGCAAATCAACGACTTCAAAACCTTTTTGGACTTTGTCAAAGCCAACCCCGGCAAACTCAGTTTTGGCTCACCCGGCAACGGCAGCTCGCCGCATTTGGCCGCCGAGATGATGAAGGCGCAATCGCAAACCTTTGCCGTGCATGTGCCCTACCGGGGCGCGGCGCCCGCCATGCAAGATTTGCTGGCGGGGCAAATCGACTTCATGTTTGACCCCGGCATTGGCCTGCAACATGTGCGCTCGGGCAAGCTCAAAATGCTGGCCGTGGGCAGCCCCAAGCGTTCACCCTTGTTCCCCGATGTACCGACCTTGGACGAGCTGGGTTTGAAGGGTTTTGATGCCGATTCGTGGTTTGGTTTTTACGCCCCTGCAGGCACGCCGGCCGATGTGGTTCAAAGGCTCAACCGCGAAATCAATGCGGCGCTCGCCACCCCTGCGGTGAAAGACCGCATCCAGGCTTTGGGCGGGATACCCGCGCCCATGAGCGCCGCTGATTTTGGGCAAAGCGCCAAAACGGACAGCGAGCGCTTTGGTCAGTTGATCAAGTCCCGCAACATCCGAGGCGACTGACATGTCTGATGCCCCCACCCCCCGAACCACGGTGTTCACCATCCAGGTCGAGTTTGGCGACTGTGACCCGGCGCGCATTGTTTGGTTTCCCAATTTTTTCCGCTGGATCGATGCCTCGGCACGCCACTTTTTTATCTCTGCCGGTGTGCCGCCTTGGCACGAGACGGCGGCCACCTGGGGCATCATTGGCACGCCCATCGTCAACACCCAAGCGAAGTTTGTGCAAACCACCACCTATGGTGACCGCTTGGACATCCACACCTGCGTGACCCACTGGGGCAACAAAAGCTTCACGTTTTTGCACCGGGTGATGCGCGACACGGAATTGATCATGGAATGCACCGAGGTGCGTTTGTTTGCCGGGGCCAAAGAAGGCAAAGTGCCGGGCATTGTGGGATTGCCCATCCCCGACGAAGTGCGCCGCTTGTGCCAGGCTTGAAGCGGGCTAACTGTTGCGTGGAGCGTTGCAGGGCTTGATCAGCGCACCAATCGGCACGCCGAACGGATGCTTTTGGCGGTGCGCATCTCCTCGCAGCGGGCCAGTGAGCGGCGCTCGCCCTCGGCGGTGATGCGTATCCCCACCGAGCAGGTGAACACCATTTTGTCGCGGTCGGTGTGGCTGTCATAGGCCACCGCACAGCGACCCAATTCACCCAAGTCAGGTTGGTAATTGCGCCACATGCCCTGCAAAGCATCGGGCAATTGACCGGGCGCCACCGTGTCTGTGGCCAGGGTGGGGCCGCTCCCCAAAGCAAAGGTCAAGCTGAGGATGGCACTTGAGACAAAGCGGTTCATGGCCCATGATAAGCGTGAATATCCCTGAGTTCTGAGCGGTTTTAACGATCTTTGGCTTGTTTGATCCAGCGCAAATGGGTTTTGCCAATCACCCTCCAAACCGACCATGCCCAAGCGTGATAACCTGCGCGGGTTTAAGACCTCTGCCGGTTGCTGGGCCGGGGTAAAACCATATTTCAACCAAGCAGGAGAAGCCGCATGAAACTCGAAGTGAACCGACAGGTTCGGGAGCTGGACGTAGAACCCGATATGCCTTTGCTGTGGGCGTTGCGTGACGAACTCGATGTCAAAGGCCCCAAATTTGGCTGCGGTGTGGCCCAGTGTGGCTCTTGCACCGTGCTGCTCAACGGCGAGCCGGTGCGCTCTTGCTCCTACCCGGTGTCGGCGGCGGTGGGCCAAAAAGTGGTGACCATCGAAGGCTTGGCCCAAAAAGACAAGCTGCACCCTGTGCAACAGGCTTGGATCGATCACCAAGTGCCCCAATGCGGATACTGCCAAGGCGGTCAAATTTTGGTGGCCGTGGCCTTGCTGAAGAAAAAACCCAAGCCCACCGACCAAGACATTGATGCGGCCATGGGCAACATCTGCCGCTGCGGCACCTATGCCCGCATCCGCACCGCCATCCACGCTGTGGCCAAGAAAGGGGTGCGCGCATGACACACCTCGACCCATCCTCCACCGGCCTGGCCCGGCGCGATTTCCTCAAAGTCTCGGCCACCGCGGCCGCGGGCATGTCATTGGGCTTTTTCTGGCCCACCCACGGCAATGCGGCTGAAACCCCCAAGCTCAATGCCTGGATTGAAATCCAAACCGACGACACGGTGATCATTCGTTATGCCCGCACCGAAATGGGCCAAGGCAGCCGCACCTCGGCCCCCATGTTGGTGGCCGACGAGTTGGAAGCCGATTGGAAAAAAGTGCGCATCGAATACGCCACCGCGCATGAAAACCTGCGCACCAAGCGGGCGTATGGCGACATGGCCGCTGTGGGCAGCCGCACCATCCGCAACTCGCAAGAGTATTTGCGCAAAGCCGGCGCCACTGCGCGCGAGATGCTGATTGCCGCCGCCGCTGCCCAGTGGGGCGTGCCGGCCAGTGAGTGCACTGCTGCTTTGGGCAAAGTGAGCCACGCCGCCAGCAAGCGCAGCTTGTCGTACGGCAAATTGGCCGCTGCTGCTGCCAAGCTTGAAGCGCCCAAAGATGTCAAGCTCAAAGACCCCAAGGACTGGAAAATCATTGGCAAATCGCTGCCGCGTGTGGACATACCCGATATCGTCACCGGCAAGATCCGCTACGGCATCGATGCCCAAGTGCCGGGCATGATGTACGCCGCCGTCGCCGCCAGCCCGGTGTTCAACGGCAAGGTCAAGTCCATGGACGCGTCCAAGGTGGAAAACCGCCGTGGCATTGTCAAAGTGCTCAACATGGGCGAGTTTGTGGCTGTGGTGGCCAACAACTGGTGGCGCGCCAAAGAGGCGCTGCGCGAAGTGGCCATCGAATGGGAGACCGGCGACAACAGCCAACTCACCAGCGCGGTCATCATGAACAGCTTCAAGGCGGGCATGGGCCAAGCCGAGTTGGCGGTGGCGCGCAACGATGGCAACACTGTGCAGGCCCTGGGCACGGCGGCCAAAGTGTTGGAAGCCGAGTACTTCACCCCCTATTTGGCCCACGCCACCATGGAGCCCATGGTGTGCACCGCTTGGTTGCAAGGCGACAAGCTGGATGTGTGGACATCCACCCAAAACCCCGAGAACACCTTGGCGGTGTCGGCGGCCACCGCAGGCGTGGCCCAAGACAAAGTCACCGTGCACCCCATGCAATTGGGCGGTGGTTTGGGGCGCAAGAGCCCGCAAGACTTCACCCGCCAAGGCGTGATGATTGCCAAGGCCATGGCCGGCACGCCGGTCAAGATGGTGTGGAGCCGTGAAGAAGACATCCAGCACGATTTGTACCGCCCCGCCAGCTTGGTGCGCTTCAAAGGTGGCATGGACAACGATGGCAAGGTCCAGGCCCTGCACATCCGCGTCAGTGCGCCGTCGATCTTGGCCACCTTGCTGCGCTTGCCCCTGCCCAAAGGCGTGGACGGCCAAGCCGTGGCCAGCTTCAACGACCACCCCTATGACATCCCCAACAGCTTGGTCGATTACGCCCAGCGCAACACCAATGTGCCGGTGGGCTTTTGGCGCACCGTGGGCCATTCGCAAAACCCGTACATGCGCGAGTGCTTCATCGACGAGATGGCACTGGCGGCGGGCAAAGACCCACTGGCATTTCGCTTGGCCAATTTGGGCCAAAAGTCGCCGCGCGATGTGGCCATCTTGCAAGCCGTGGCCAAGGCCGCCGATTGGGGTGGTCCCCTGCCCAAAGGGGTGTTCCGCGGCATTGCCGAAACCGAGGGTTATGGCAGCTACACCGCGTGCGTGTGCGAGGTGTCGGTCAGCGACAAGGGTGAAGTCAAGATCCACCGCGTGGTGATTGGCATTGACCCGGGCTATGCGGTCAATCCTGACAACATCGAAGCCCAGTTGCAAGGCAGCGTGGTGCATGGTTTGAGTGCGATTTTCTGGGGCGAGATGACCATCAAAGATGGTCGCATCGAGCAGTCCAACTTCCACGACTACCGCATGATGCGTTTGAACGAGATGCCCGTGGTCAAAGCGGTGATTGCGCCCACCGGTGGTTTTTGGGGTGGGGTGGGTGAACCCGCCCAAGCCCCGCTGGCACCGGCCTTGTGCAATGCCATTGCTGCAGCCAGCGGCAAGCGGATTCGCTCGCTACCGCTGAAAAACCACGGCATGTCCCTCAAGGCCTGACCCCATGCCCACCCCAACAGCGGCGCTGCGCCGGGACTGGCTGCGCGCCGGCCTGGGGGCAACGGCTTGGGCGGCGGGTCGCGCCACTTTCGCCAGGGTGTTGGGTGGCGCCCTGGGCTTGGGCAGTTTGCCCGTGGCGCAAGCCCAAGGCATGCTCTCGGGCAAGCTGCTCAGCTTGTCCGAGATGCTCGACCCCATCGTGGCAGGCGCGCCAGTGGTGCGTGCTGGGGTGCACATTGAAACCTTGATCTTGGCCGACAACGGCTTGTCGGTGCCATTCAGGGTGTGGGTGGACAGCCCCATGACAGCGCAAGACCATGTCACCCACATTTGGTTGTTGTCGCAGCGCAACCCGGTGATGGTGATGGCCAAAGTTCATGTCGGGCCCCAGATGGGCCGCGCCGAATTCAGCACACGACTGCGTTTGGCCGGCGGCCAACAGCTGGTGGCTTTGGCGCGTTTGTCCTCGGGCCATTTCCGCTACGAGCTGGCCGATTTGATCGTGACCGAAGCCGGTTGCGTGGACGGCAGTTGAGCATGGCCCAAGCCCGTTTTGACATGCCCAGTCAGGTGCGCGCCGGCGAGGTGTTCAAGCTGCGCTTGCTGGTCCAGCACCCGATGGAGACCGGTTATTTGCTGGACCTGAACAACCGCCGCATTGCGCGCAATGTGATCAACGACTTGCGCTGCACCTACTTGGGCCAAGAGGTGTTTCGCATCGAGCCCTCGTCGGGGCTGTCGGCCAATCCGTATGTGGAGTTCTTTTTGCGCGCCACCCAGACGGGTGAAATCACCATCGACTGGGTGGACGACCGCGGCGAGCGCGGCCAGGTCAAGCGCACGTTGACAGTGGTTTAAGTCGCCGCTGGGGGTGTGAAACCGGCTCCCAATCTGGGCTGCCCATTCTGCGTGCTTGAGCTTTGGCGTGATGTCAGATCAAGTTGCGCATCGACTGCGCGGTTTCTTTCAGCAAAGGCAGCACCCGGCGCAGTGCATCGGCTGAAGCCTCGTGCTGCATGGGCATGATGATGCTCAAAGCGCCCACGGTCTCGCCCATGCGATCGCGCAGCGGAACGGCCACACCACGAAAGTCCAAGTCCAGTTGTTGTTCGGACAGCGCCCAGTCCTGTTGATGAATTTGCTGCAACTGTGCGCGCATGGCGTTCAAGTCGGTGATGGTGTGTTCACTGAAAGTTTGCAAGCCATCCCGGGCTTGGAGCCAGGCCTCGATGGCCGCAGGGCCTTTCAGCGCCATGAGCAACATGCCCGCCGCTGTCACCTGGGCCGGCACCCGAGCCCCCAGCACAAAGCCGGTGCTCATGTGGCGCACCGGGCCATTGCGCGCCACGTACACAATTTCATCGCCATCGAGCACGCTCAGGTAAGAAGTCTCGTGGGTGCTGGCGGTCAAGCGCTGCAAAAACGGCTGCACGATGCGGGGCAAGCGCGCCGATTCCAGGTATGACTGGCCCAGCCGCATCACCCGCGGGGTGAGCCAAAACAATTTGCCATCGGTGGCCATGTAGCCCAAGTGGGTGAGGGTGAGCAAGTAGCGACGCGCAGCGGTGCGCGTCAAACCACAGCGCTGGGCCGCTTGCTGCGCCGACAGGCGCGGGTGCGCTTCGTCAAAAGTTTCGATGATGGACAGACCGCGTTCCAAACCGGCAATCCAATCGCGCGCGGCCAGGGTCGGTGAATCGGAGGCATGGGGGGTGTTCATGGTTCGGAAAAGGATTCAGTGCTTACCCTGGTTTGGTGCGATTATCGTTCCAAATTGTTCGTTAATCGCGCAATTTCTGGACTTTCCTCGTCACTTTGCGCAAAGCTTTCATTACAGTGCGTTTTCATGTTCAGGGCGTTCCGCTGCGGCGGCGATGGCCAGAGCACCTGCAAAAGCAACCATCAAACCACGGCCCTTGGGCCATCACCATTGGAGAAGAACATGAATCCACGCCAACCCCTTCACTTGGCTTTGTCGTCACTTTTGGCGCTGGCCGCTGGCGCTGTGCAAGCCCAAGACATCAAGTTCGCCAACATCGTGGAGATGTCGGGCCCGGGCACCACGTCGGGTGTGATGTTCAAAAACGGTGTTGAGCTGGCCATCAAAGAGATCAATGCCGCCGGTGGCATCCTGGGCCGCAAGATCAGCTATACCTCTGAGGACACCCAAAGCAACCCCGGCGTGGCCAAGGGCCTGACGCAAAAAGCCGTGGACAACGATGTGTTTGCCATTTTTGGCCCGGTGTTCTCGGGCTCCATCATGGTCTCCATGGCCGAGAGCAAGCGCGGCGAAACCCCCAACTTCACCGGCGGCGAGGCCACGGCCATCACCCAGCAAGGCAACCCCTGGGTGTTTCGCACCGCTTTCGGCCAAAGCGTGTCATTCCCCAAAGTGGCGCGCTACATCAACGGCAAGTCGAAAAAGCTGGCCGTCTTGTATGTGAACAACGACTTTGGCAAGGGCGGTCAAGCGGCCATCAAACAGCTGTTGGCCAACTCACCGACCCAAATCGTGGCTGAAATCTCCACCGAGTCGGGCCAGGTTGACTTTTCCGCTGCCGTCATTCAAGCCAAACAATCGGGTGCAGACGCTTTGTTCGCCTACACCAACGAAGAGGAATCGGCCCGCTTGCTGCGCGAGCTGCGCAAACAAGCCTGGAACAAACCGGTGATTGGTGAGACGGTGCTCACCAGCGCCAAAGTGGTGGAGTTGGCCGGTGAGGCTGCCAACGGCGCGGTGGCCCATGTGGGCCTGACCGTGGAAGCCCCGCAACTGCAGGCCTGGGGCAAAAAGTTCCAAGCCGCCTACAACACCAGCTCTGACCACAACGGTGTGAAGGGCTACACCGGTGTGTATGTGCTCAAGGCCGCCATCGAAAAAGCCGGCAAGGTGGATCGCAAAGCCGCCGCCGCAGCGATCCGCAACAGCTGCTTCACGGCCAAACAATACCCCGGGGTGTTGATGGATGTGTGCTTTGACGACAAAGGCGACATCGACCGCGAGAGCTTCATCACCGAAATCCGCAATGGCAAAACCGTGGTGGCCGAGACCTTGCCCCCGATGAATAAAAAATAAAGCGCAGCCCACGGCCTTGCCAGCGGGCGAGACCGGTCTGAGGGTCGGGCTGGTCCACTGTCGGCAAGGCTCGGGCTATCGCCCAACCCACTGGTTTGGGCTCTTTTTGAACGGGATATTTCATGAGCATCTTCGATCTGCCCAAGATCGATGGGCACTGCCATGTGCTCGATCCGCAGCGCTTTCCGTACCCGGCCGAGGTGGCTTACCACCCGCAGGGGCAAGAGGTCGGCACGGCGGCTTACTTTGGCCATGTGATGGACACCTATGCGGTGCGCCACGCCTTGCTGGTGGGGCCCAATTCGGGTTATGGCACAGACAACCGCTGCTTGCTCGACGCCATCGCCCATGGGGGCGGCCGCTTCAAAGGCATTGCGGTGGTGAACGCCGATACCGACACCGCGGCTTTGCGCAACTTGCAGGCGCAAGGCATTGTGGGCATTGCCTTCAATCCCTCGTTCCATGGCTTGGACTTTTATAACGACATCGATCCTTTGTTGCAGCGCTTGGCGGATCTTGGCATGTGGGCGCAGTTCCAAGTCAGTGGCGATCAATTGGTGCCCTTGCTGCCGCGCATTTTGCGGGTGCGGGTGCGCACCTTGATCGACCACGCGGGCCGTCCCCGGCTGGCCGATGGGCCCCAAGCCCTGGGTTTGCAAGCCCTGGCCCAACTCGCTGACAGCGGCTTGGGGGTGATCAAAATTTCGGGCTTTGTGAAGTTTTCTGAGCAGGGGTTTCCGTTTGACGATGCCCAAGCCCATGTGCAGCGGGTGTGGCAAATGTTTGGTGCTGACCGCTGCATCTGGGCATCCGATTGGCCGTATTTGCGCGCCACCTCGCGTTTGGACTACGGGCCCATGCTCAAGCTCACCGAGCGCTGGTTCAGCAAAGTCCAATGTCAGCAAATGATGTGGGACAACCCCCAGCGTTTTTTTGATTGGTAGAACGCCATGACCGATTTTCTTCAACTGTTGTTCAGTGGCATGGCCACCGGCTGCATTTATGCACTGGCCGCTTTGGGCTTTACTTTGCTGTGGCAGGCTTCGGGCACCATCAATTTCGCCCAGGGCGAATTCGTCATGCTGCCGGCCTTTGTGATGGTCATCATGCTGCACCAAGGTTTGCCGCTGACGCTGGCTTTTTTGCTGGCCTGCGGCGTGGCGGTGCTGCTGCTGGGTTGGTTGTTCAAGCGTGGCTTGGTCGACCCTTTGTTCAAGCACGGCATGATGCCGATTGTGGTGGCCACCATTGGTTTGTCGATCGCCATGCGCAATGGGGTGCGCGCTGGTTACAGCTCAG
>JBEDFU010000096.1:0-4593 GCA_041174965.1 Pseudomonadota bacterium
GCACCACATTGGTGGCCTCTCCGGCGTGGATCATGGTGACCGAGATCACCCCCGCATCCACCGGCTTTTTGTTGCGGCTGATGATGGTTTGAAACGCCTGCACCATTTGGCACGCCACGGGCACCGGGTCGATGCCGTTGTGCGGCAAGGCCGCATGGCTGCCTTTGCCACGGATGGTGATCTTGAATTCATTGCTCGACGCCATCACCGGCCCCGCGCTCACCGCAAATTGGCCCGCTTTCATGCCCGGCCAGTTGTGCATGCCAAACACCGCGTCCATGGGGAATTTATCGAACAAACCGTCCTTGATCATTTCGCGCGCGCCGCCACCGCCCTCTTCGGCCGGCTGGAAAATCAGATACACCGTGCCGTCAAAGTGGCGGTGTTGCGCCAGGTGCTGAGCGGCAGCGAGCAGCATGGTGGTGTGGCCGTCATGGCCACAGGCGTGCATTTTTCCGGCGTGCTGGCTGGCATGGGCGAAGGTGTTGAACTCTTGCATGGGCAAGGCGTCCATGTCGGCGCGCAAACCAATGGCGCGCGGGCTGTCGCCGCCTTTGATGATGCCCACCACGCCGGTGGTGCCCATGCCCCGGTGGATGGGAATGCCCCAGGCCGTGAGCTGCTGGGCCACCACATCGGCGGTGCGCTGCTCTTGAAAACACAACTCAGGGTGGGCGTGGATGTCGCGGCGCACAGCCGCCAGGCTATGGGCTTGGGCCAGGATTTCTTCAATGACTTTCATGCAGGGCTCTCATCAGCGGCTTGGGGTTGGTCAGTCTATCGAATCGGCGCGGCTTTGACAGCCCCGGGGTTATGCCCATGGCACTCAGGGCATCAATGCAGCACGGTGGTGCCGGGCTGGGGCTCGGTGGCGGCCGGATCGGCGTCGGCCACGGCACTGGCCGGCCCCAGGCCCCATTGGGCGCGGTCTTGGATGGTGGCCAGCAGCATGCGGAACTTGGCAAACAAATCGTCATCCAAGGTGAGCTGCATTTGGTGCCCACCGGCCAAGGTCCAATCAATGGCATAGCCCGATTTGCCATCCTTCGTCTCCACCTTCATCTCCACCTTGAGCGCCAGCAAGGGCGCTTCGCCCAATGGGGTTTGGGCTGCCGGCTTGTATTCGCTGAAGCGCGCCTGCTGCTCCACGCTTTGCTGCTTGAACTGGGCAATGGCTTGGGCCTGGGGCAAGGCATGCTGGGCAGCATGGGCCAAGACACTGGCCTGCGCGCCCACCGCCAACAACTGGCGCACCGTGGCGCGGGTCAACCACAGCCGAAATTCCTGGCCATCGTGGGTGTTGAAGCGAAACAACACCCGGTCCTCTTCGGCGACGTAGGTGACATTGAGCTGGGTGATCACGGTTCGGGGCTTGGGAAGTTGAACAAAATGGGAAATGGCAGCATCGCAATGCCTGGCTTTGAATGCTTGGTCTGAGTCTAAAAGCAGTTCGATGGGACAAGCATCGCATGAAATTGAAGATAATGCGCCCCCGAGGTCCAAAATTATGACTTTTTTAGCACTTGATGTGGGCAACACCCGGTTGAAATGGGCGCGCTATGACCAAGCGCGCCCCGGCGCCAAATTGCTGGGCCATGGCGCGGTGTTTTTGGAAAACATCGACCACCTGGCCGAAGGCGACTGGAAAGCCTGGCCGGCACCGACCCATATGCTGGGCTGCATCGTCGCTGGCGAAGCGATTCGCCGCCGCGTCGAAGAGCAAATGGAGTGGTGGGATGTGCCCGCCCGCTGGGTCGTGCCTTCGGCCCAAGAGGCGGGCTTGACCAATGGTTACGACCACCCCACCCGCTTGGGTGCCGACCGTTGGGTGGCCATGATCGGCGCTTTTGCGAGGATGAAAAGCCAAGTGGGCACCAACCCAGCCAAGCCGATGGTGGTGGTCATGGTCGGCACCGCCGTGACCGTCGAGGCGGTGGACGCCCAGGGGCGGTTTTTGGGGGGCCTCATTCTGCCCGGGCACGGCATCATGCTGCGCGCCTTGGAGTCGGGCACCGCCGGTTTGCGCGTGCCCACCGGTGAGGTACAGCCCTTTCCGACCAACACCAGCGATGCTTTGACCAGCGGCGGCACCTTTGCGATTGCCGGCGCGATCGAGCGCATGGTGCAGCACGTGCGCGCGCACTGCCAAGCCGACCCGGTGTGCTACATGACGGGCGGCGCCGGCTGGAAGATGGCGCCCAGCATGTCGGTCCCCTTTGAATTGGTCGACAGCCTGCTGTTTGACGGCTTGCTCGAAATTGCCTTGCAACGTGGCCTGAACCAACTTGACCAGCGTTAAATCTTGAACCCATAGCGCGTCTGGAAATACCGGGTTTTGTACCTCGACCCGAACGACCTACTGAGGAAAAAATCGCGCGCTTGAAACACATTTTCAGCGCCTCATCGACAACAAGACCCGCCCTATCAAAACCGTGTTGGCCAGCCAAGCTGGTTGCCATTTTCCAGCTGCTTCCGGTCATGGTTCCACGTTGCCCTTGAACCCGCCCCAACACCTACAAGGGTTTTCACTTAATTTCAGCCTTCCAGCTGACAGCATAATTATGAAGTGATTTTTTTTAAACAAAAGCCTCATAGGAAAACAAATGACCCCTACTGAAAAAGACGTTCAATCCACGGCCCCAGAAGCCAGCCGCCGTCGCTTCTTTGGAAAGGCAGCCACCGCCGCTGTGGCTGTCCCATTGATGGGTGCGCCCATGATTGCCGTTGCCCAAGCACCCATTGTCTTCAAGATGCAAGGCTCTTGGGGTACCAATGAAATTTTCAGCGAAATGGCCCAGCAATATGTCACCCGCGTCAACGAAATGTCCGGTGGTCGCCTGAAAATCGAATATCTGCCAGCAGGTGCCGTGGTCAAGCCTTTCGAAATCATCGATGCCGTGAGCAAAGGCGTTCTGGACGGTGGTCACCACGTTTCTGGATACTGGTACGGTAAGAACAAATCTGCTTCTTTGTTTGGCACAGGCCCTGTGAGTGGCGCAACCCCTGAAATCGGCTTGAGCTGGATTCAGGCAGGTGGCGGTCAGCAGCTGTGGGACAAATTGGTCGCCAAGATGAACCTCAACGTCGTCGGCTTCTTCTCCTTCCCCATGCCTTCGCAGCCACTGGGCTGGTTCAAAAAGTCGCCACCCAAAAAGGCTGCTGACTTGAAGGGTTTCAAGTACCGCACGATTGGCTTGGCTGCCGACATGCTGCAAGAAATGGGCATGGCTGTTGCGCAGTTGCCAGGTGGCGAAATTGTGCCGGCCATGCAGCGCGGTGTGATCGATGCCTTCGAATTCAACAACCCCACTGCTGACATGCGCTTTGGTGCACAAGACGTGGCCAAGTTCTACTCCATGGGTTCCTTCCATCAAGCCCAAGAATTCTTTGAAATCATCTTCAACAAAGACAAGTACAACGCATTGCCCGCCGATCTGAAGGCCATCCTGAAGTACGCCGCTGAAGCCGCATCGACCGCATCAACAGCCCTGGCGCATGAAAACTACTCCAAGGATTTGCAGGAGTTGATCGTCAAGCACAAGGTGCAGGTCTCCCGCACCAGCACGGATGTGTACAAAGGCCAGTTGGCTGCCTGGGACGTCGTCACTGCAAAACTGGAGAAAGAAGTCGACATGTTCAAGGAAGTGAACGATTCGTTCAAGGCCTGGTCGCGTCGCGTGGGCTTCTACCACTTCACCAACGAAGCCAACTACCGCATGGCTTACGAGCACGTACAGAAGACCAAGCTGCCAGTTTGATATAGGCTTAGTCTACAAAGACTGCCGAAATTCGTTTCGGCAGTCTTTCTTTTTGTCTGAATAGGTGAATCACATGGAAGTTTGGATTCGAAGGATTGACATCCTCAACAAGTCGATTGGTCACGCCTTTTCTTGGTGTGTCTTGATCCTGACCGCATCGACCTGTTTCGAGGTGTTCATGCGTTATGTGCTCAACAGCCCCACCGTGTGGGCGTTTGACATGAGCTACATGTTGTATGGTGCCTTGTTCATGATGTCGGGGGCTTATGCCCTCTCGCGCAATTCGCACGTTAGAGGGGACTTCTTTTATCGCAACTGGTCCAACCGCACACAAGCCAAAGTGGATTTGGCTTTGTATTTCGTGTTTTTCTTTCCAGGCATTTTTGCCATGGTGTTCACGGGTGGCCAATACGCTTACGAAAGCATCCGCATTTTGGAGTCCAGCGTGAACAGCCCAGCAGGCGTGCCTGTTTGGCCCCTGAAGTCGATCATTTTTGTAGCCGGTGTCACGCTGCTGATTGCAGGTGCCGCAGAGGTCATGCGCTGCCTGGTGTGTATCCGCACGGGCGAGTGGTTGTCGCGCGGCAGCGATGTCGAAGAACTTGAACAAGTGCTGATCCAACAGCACGCCGAGAAAGCACCATCATGAGTGATCCGTTTGTCGCCCTCCTCATGCTGGGGCTCTTCATTGTCTTTATTTTTTTTGGTTTCCCGATTGCCTTCACGATGATGGCCATGGGCATGGGCTTTGGCTTTTACGCCTATTTCACGCCTGACCAGTTGATATGGGACAACCGCATCTTGTACCTGTTCACACAAAACACCTTCAGTGTGA
>JBEDFU010000097.1:0-3466 GCA_041174965.1 Pseudomonadota bacterium
CCAGCTACGAATTGAAGTTCAAAAATAGCTTGTCAAAACGTACTGCCATGGTTTTGGTGGCCATGACCTTTGCGGGCTGGGTGGCGCTGGTGTCGGGTTGGTACGTGACCGAAATTGGCCGCCAACCTTGGTTGGTGCATGGGCTGCTGACCACAGCCCAAGCAGCGTCGCAAGTGCCTGCAGGCAATATTGCCCTGTCTTTGGCCCTGTACCTCACGCTGTATGCGGCCCTGTTAAGTGCCTATGTGTCGGTGGTGTTTTACCTCGCCAAAAAAGCTGTCAATGGTGGCGAAGAACCCTGTGTCGATGTGAAGGGGCTTAGCCATGTCTGAGTTCGGCGTAGATTTGCTCAGCCCTACAGGCTGGTTGCCATTGGTGTTCGCCTTGGTCATGGCCTTGTCCATGTTGGCTTATGTGATTTTGGATGGCTATGACTTGGGTGTGGGGGCCTTGTTGAACAGCGCCGACACGATCGAGCACAAAGACACCATGATTGCCAGCATCGGTCCTTTTTGGGACGCCAATGAAACTTGGTTGGTGCTGGGCGTGGGCGTGTTGTTGGTGGGCTTCCCGATGGCGCATGGTGTGATCTTGGGGGCGCTGTATCTACCCGTGGCGCTGATGTTGGTGGCGCTGTCGCTGCGTGGCGTGGCCTTTGACTTTCGGGTCAAGGCCAAGGCGCAGCACCGCCCCTTGTGGGACAAAACTTTTTACGTCGGTTCGATATTGGCGTCGTGGTCGCAAGGCTTTATGTTGGGCCAACTCATCACTGGCTTCAAGCAAGACACCCCGGGCTATGTGTTCAGCGCCTTGATAGGTTTTTGCCTGGTGTTTGCTTACCGCTTGTTGGGCGCTGGCTGGTTGATCATGAAAACCGAAGGCGCTTTGCAGCTGCGGGCTGTGGCCTGGGCCCAAGGCAGTTTGTGGCTGACCGCTGCGGGTGTGTTGGCCATTTCCGTGGCCACACCGTGGGTCAGTCCACGTATTTTCGACAAGTGGTTCAGTTTTCCCAATTTGCTGATGCTGTTGCCGATTCCGGCCATGACCTTGGGCTTGTTCTTGGTGATTGGGCGCAGTTTGTCTCGCTTGCCCGTGCGTTTTGCGCAAGGCAACCAATACGGCGCTGGTGTGCCATTTGCCAGCACCGTGGGGGTGTTTTTGCTGTCGTTTTACGGCCTGGCCTACAGCTTGTTTCCTTGGCTGGTAATTGACAAACTCAACATCTGGCGAGCCGCCAGTGCGCCCGAAGCTTTGCTGGTGATTTTTTACGGCGTGGCGGTGGTTTTGCCTGTGATCATTGCTTACACCGTGTTTGCCTACCGGGTGTTTTGGGGCAAGTCCACGACTTTGACCTACTGAGTGCTCAGGGACAAATCAGCTTGATTTTTGGGAAATAGGTTTTGTAGCGACCTGCATCTCGGGTCAGCAGTTGGTAGCCATCGGCTTGGGCATGGGCACCAATGAAAAAGTCGGGCAACACGCCGGTTTTGGTGCCCCCGCGTTGGCGGTATTGGCGAAAAGCAAGGCCGGCCAAGCGAGCTGCTGGGCGTGACATTTCGAGCACCTGTATGCCCAAGGTGTCCAGAAACCCGTCCAAGTTCTCAGGCTCAGCAGGGTGACCCGCTAATTCGGCATACACCACCATGTTGATGGCCAGTTGGCGGGGCTTGGCTTGGTGCAAATGTTGCAAGGACCAAGGCATCCAAATCGAATCGGCCTTGTAAATGTCCAGCAGCACATTGGTGTCGACCAATATCACGGTTTGTTCCAGTCTTCACCCCGCGTGATCGCCATCCACTCATCGGTGCTGGGCCCACCTTTGGCAATGCCAATGAACTGACGGATCGGGTCATCAGGCGCCAAAAACGACAGATCAGGTTCCGGCGCTGGCTTGGCGTCTGTTGGCGATTGCGCCGCGACCAAATACTCGGCCAAGGCCTCTTGCACGACTTGCGATTTGGTGAGTTTGCGGACCGCGCAATACTGCGTTAAATCTCGCTCTATGGCTTCGGGGAGTCGAACTGACAGCATGGGGGCTCCTTGTCATACGTGGGAGTTGATTTGTATGACAAAGAGTATGACACAAAAGAAATGATTGTCATACGCCACCGTGGCTCTGGGTGTTTTGGGGGAACCAAGCGCCTAAGGGCGATTCATGCATCAAGCTGAATCCGCCCCGACCATGCGGCTGATCAAGGGGCCAAGCGCTCGCGCTGCCAAGCGCCTTGGTCCAAGCGGTAGCGCAGGCGGTCGTGCAGGCGGCTGGGTCGGCCTTGCCAAAACTCCCAGCGGTCCGGTACCAGCCGATACCCACCCCAATGGTCAGGGCGGGGTGGTTGCAGCAAAAACTGCGCGCCGTATTTGGCCGCAGCAGTAACCAGTTGGGTGCGCGAGGAAATCACCTCACTTTGCGGGCTGGCCCAGGCCCCGATGCGCGAGTCCAGTGGGCGGCTCAGGTAATAGGCGTCGCTGTCTTTGGGTTCGAGCTTTTCCACCAAACCTTCGATGCGCACCACACGCTCCAACTCCACCCAATGGAACTGCAAGGCCGCATGCGGGTTGCCAGCCAATTCTTGGCCTTTGCGGCTTTTGTAATTGGTGTACCACGCCAGGCCTTGCGCGCTCACCCCTTTGAGCAGCACCACCCGGGTGCTGGGGCGCAGGTCGCTGCCCACGGTGGCCAAGGTCATGGCGGTGGGTTCGGGCAATTCGCCGCTGATGGCCTCTTGCAACCAGCGCTCAAATTGTTTCAATGGGTCGGCTTCGGAGGCGCTTTCGTCGAGCGCTGCGCGCTCGTAGCTTTTGCGCATGTCGGCGATGGAGGTGGTCATGGCGTTCAGGCCGTTTTGGCGGCTGAGACGGCAGCGCGCAGAGCCAACAAATAGCTGTCCACGCCAAAGCCGCAAATTTGGCCTTTGACGATCTCGGCAAACACCGACACGTGGCGAAACGGTTCGCGGGCGTGGATGTTGGACATGTGCAACTCCACGATGGGGCAGGTCAAGATGGCCAGCGCGTCACGGATGCCGTAGCTGTAATGCGTCCAGGCCCCGGCGTTGATCAGCACCGCATCCACGCCGTCCAAAAAGCCTTGGTGGATGCGCTCGCACATCGCGCCTTCGTGGTTGGTTTGGAAGCACTCGACGCTGGCGCCGAGTTGCTGGCCCAGGGCTTGCAGCTGGGCATTGATTTCATCCAGGGTGATGGTGCCGTATTGCTTGGGGTCGCGTTTGCCAAACATATCGTGGTTGATGCCGTGCAACATCAGAATCTTCATGGGGTTCTTTCTAGAGGGGTTCAAAAGGAGGCCGTTCAACTCGCCGCTGATTTGGCTTTGATGCGCGCCATCATCATCTCGGCATTGGCTTTGCGGTCGGCTTGCACCTTGGCCATGTAAGGGCGCTCGCCCATGCGTTTGAGGTAGTCGCGCACCGGCAAATCGGCAAACAGATCCTGGCCATAAATC
>JBEDFU010000098.1:0-20758 GCA_041174965.1 Pseudomonadota bacterium
ATGTTGGAGAACACCACACCGGTCATGAAGTCCACTTTGTCGCGCTTGACATAGCGCTCAAACAGTTGCTTGCCCACATCGGGCTTGAACTGGTCATCGCCAATCAACACTTCAGCGGGCAAACCACCGAGCTTGCCGCCGTTGAGCTTGACCGCCAGGTTGAAGGCGTCGCGAATCTCTGCGCCCAATGCGCCATTGGGGCCAGACAAGGTGCTGACAAAACCGACCTTGACCTTGTCAGCGGCCTGAACCATGGAAGCGGCCAGCAAGCTGGCCAAAGACAAGGCCAGCAAACGGCCCGATTTTGTTGTGCGCATGATCACTCCTTTAAAACTGCGGGGCCAACCCCACAAGGGCCAGCAAAAACGAAGAACACGCATTGTCGCTTGAGCGACGCGGAAAACGCTCAGGGATTCCCCCTGTGCGCTTTTTCATCCATGAAGCGTTCAGCCAACCCATCACAAATTCAAACTCCCCACGCTGGCACCCCCACAAACGTACAAAACCTGGCCGGTGATGAAGCCGCTGTCGGGCTGGGCAAAAAAACCGGCGGCACGGGCCACATCGGCGGGCTCGCCCAAACGCCGCACCGGCAAGGACGCGGCCAATTGCGCCTCTTTATCGCTGCCCGCAGGCACCACATCGTGGAACATGGCCGTGCTGCGAATCGGCCCGGGTGCAATCACATTCACGGTGATGCCCTGTGGGCCCAATTCCAATGCCCAGGTGCGGGCCATGCCCATCAGACCGGCCTTGGTGGCCGAATAGGCACTGCGGGTGGCCAAGCCCACTGCCGCGCGCGACGACAACAGCACCAGCCGGCCAAATTGTTGTGCCTGCATGGTGGGCAAGGCCGCTTGCACCATTTGGATGGCGCAGGCCAAATGCAGTTGGGTCAAATCGTCCAAATCGCTCAGGCGCACATCGGGCAACAAAGCCGCGCGGATCAAGCCTGCGTTGTGCACCACGGTGTTGATCGGCCAGTCGCGCATCACTTGTTGCAGCACCTGTGTGGTGGCCTGACGGTCGAGCAAGTCCACCTGCACGGCATGCAATTTCGGGTTGTGCCAGGTCGGGGCTTGGATGTCCAGCGACACCACCTCGCAGCCTTGCGCCAACAGTTGTTCGCACACAGCGCGGCCAATGCCGGCGCTGCCGCCACTGACCAAGGCCACTTGGCGCCAGCCGGGTGCGGGTGTGGTGCTCAAGCGGCGTGCTCCACCAGGGCCAACACCCGCAAGGGGCTGCCACTGCCTTTTTGGATCTTCAAAGGCGGGCTCAAAATCACCGCGCCAGTGGGCGGCAATCGGTCCAAATTGGCCAGGCACTGCAAGCCATAGCGGCCCGCACCGTGCATGTAGTAATGGCAGGGATAAGGGGGCCGCAGGTGATAGCCCTGACCGGCATCGGTGCCAATGGCCTCGGAGCCAAAACCCAGCACATCGCGCTGATCGACCAAAAAGCGCACCGCCTCGGTGCTGGGGCCGGGGGTGTGTTGACCGGTCTCATCAAAGTTTTGATAGGCCTCGGGATCGGTGCGTTGGGACCAGTCGGTGCGCATCAGCAACCACGACCCCGCTGGGATGCGGCCATGCTGGGCCTCAAAGGCCAACAAATCTTCCACCGTCAACAGGTAGTCGGGGTTTTGTGCCACCTGGGCCGAGCAATCGACCACGCAAGCCGGGGCCACAAAGTGCTGCACCGGAATGGTGTCGACGGCATTGTTGGGCAGGTCACGCCCAGATATCCAATGGATGGGCGCGTCAAAGTGGGTGCCGGTGTGCTCGCCACAGGAAAAGTTGTTCCAGTACCAACCCGGGCCGCGCGCATCGTAATGCGATGCCTCTTCGATGCGAAATGGCCAGCACTGGCCCATCTCGGGCGGCAGGGCAATTTGCGGAAAGTCAGGGGTCAGGGTTTGGGTCAGGTCGATGACTTCAATGCGCCGCGTGCGCATGGCCTCGACCAAGGCATTCAACAAGGGGGCAGTGGTGGCCATGCTCAGGTGCCCCCCGCCGCGATTTCCCGCTCCAACACCTTGGGGTTGTCGCGCCAGCGCTGCAACCACTCTTGGGCCACGTCACCGGGGTACACATCTTCGGTGCCATCGCGCAAAGCTTTGATCACCGCGCTGGCCAAGGTGTCGGGCGCCAATTTGGGGGGTGGCATGTTTTGGTTCCATTCATCGTCAATCGGTCCGGGAAACACATGGACCACGCGGATGCCCGATGGCCGCATCTCGGCGCGCAAGCATTGCGACAAAGAATAAGCCGCGGCCTTGGACGCCGAGTAGGTGCCGTGCGAGGGGAAATTGGACAAGGCGTAAATCGACAGCAAATTCACCCAAGCGCAGGCGTGGGTCACCCCATCGGCGGCGCGTCCTTGCAAAGCCGGGCCCAAAGCCTGGGACAAGCGCAGCAAGCCCAGGTAATTGATCTCCATTTCCATGCGCGCCACATCGGTGCCGGTGCGGTTGCCAATGCCGTGGCTGCGATGCACCTCGGCGTTGTTGATGACGATGTCCACCTTGCCACCGATCTCGCCGGCCAAGGTGGTGACCGAGCGCTCATTGCTCAGGTCGAGTGGCAGCATGGTCACTTGGGGGATCGCGGCCAACTCGGCCAGGCCAGGCAACTTCTTCCACGGTTCGGCGTGGCCCACCCACACGATGTCCGCACCTGCTTTGACCAAGGCACGCACCAAGGCTTGACCCACCGGGGTTTTGCCATCGGTGACCAGGGCCTTGCGGAACTTGGGGTCGCTGCCCATTTCGCGCAGCATTTTGTCGTCGGCCATGTGCTCGCTCTCTTTCTCAGGAAAACCTATCAACACCGCTTGGCCCGCACGGTCCAAACGCGCACCCACCCGAACCCGGCAAGGGGCTTCGGTGACCTCGCTGTGCAAGTGCACCATCACCGATGGCCCCGCATCCAGCGCCACCATGCCCAAGCGCCAGGGCAAGCGCTCGCGAAAAAACAAATCATTGCTGTGGTGCAAAGTGGTGCTGGCCAACAACTGGCCCCAGCCCGATTGCGCGCGCCACTTTAGGCGCGGTGACACACAGTGCACACAGGCCTCGCGCGGCGGGTACTGCACGCTGTCGCAGTCTTGGCACACCTGCAATTCAAAACGGCCTTCAGCGGCGGCGGCGGTCAGGCCCAAGGCCACACGGCTGCGCGCCGATGGCGGCAGGTTCATTTGCGGGGTGCGCAAAACCGGGTTTTTGCGCTGCGGGCGCATCAGCGGCATGGTCATGCGGATCGCCCCAACAACACCGCACCTGTGCACAAACAGCGGTCATAGGTGACCATGCCAAAACCCGACACCAAGCCCAGTTGCGCGTTGTTCACCTGGCGTTCGCCAGCCATGTCGCACAGTTGGCGCAGCGCCTCGACCATGCCAATGAAGCCCCCTGCGGCTCCAGCCTGGCCCACCGACAACTGCCCACCACTGGTGTTGTTGGGAAAGCTGCCGTCGTGGGTCAAACTGTGGTCGCGCACAAACTGTGGGCCTTCGCCTTTGGCGCAAAAACCCAAGTCTTCAAATTGCATCATCACGATCACCGGGTAGTCGTCATAGGTTTGCACAAAGTCCACCTGCGCCGCCGTGGCGTCGGCTTGGGCGTACAAATCGGCCAGGTCGCGCCGCCAACCGCCTTGCACCATGATGGGGTCGCTGGCAAAGGCATTGTGCCGTTCAATCGCGCCACGGATGATGGCGTGGGGCAGGCCCAGGTCGCGCGCGCGCTGTTCGCCCATGACCAAAAACGCGTCAGCTCCCGCACATGGCATGACGCAATCAAACAGGTGGATCGGATCGGAAATCGGCCGCCCCGCCATGTACTCGTCCAGGCTCAAGGCTTTTTTGAACAAGGCATTGGGGTTTTTCAAAGCATTGCTGCGTTGGGCCACCGCGATGCGGCCAAAGTCTTCGCGCTGCGCACCATAGGTGCGCATGTAGTTGGCGGTGATGAAGGCAAACACCGAGTTGGGACCACCCGAGCCATAGGGGTAGCTGGCGTCGCGCGCAAAGTGGCTGAAGCTGCCCAGGGTTTGGCGAAATGAATCGACGTGGTTGGTGTCGGCCCCAATGCACGCCACCACATCGGCGTCACCGGCCTGCACCGCCCGGGCGGCCCGGCGCAAAGCCATCACACCCGAAGCCCCGCCGGTGGGAATGTGGTCCAGCCACCGCGGCGACAAACCCAGGTGCTGGGTCAGTCCCACCGCCGTGTCCGGGTTGAGGGAAAAACTGCTCAAGCACAGGCCATCGATATCGTCTTTCTCAATGCCCGAGGCTTGGATCAAGGCGTGCAGCGCCTGGCCGACAAACCAATGCGCCCCTTGGGTGCTGTAGCGCTGGTAGGGCACGGTGATGGGCACCGCCACCGCGACCCCTGCATAGGATTGACGCCGGCTGCTCATGCTTGCCGCTTTTTCAGGGCGCGCACGTCGATGCAATGCGCTTGCCCGGGCAAGTCACGCGCCACATCGCGCAATTGCCCACGCTGGACTTTTTGCGACAACGTCACCGGCAGGGCCTCCACAAAGGCCACATAGCCCGGGGCCTTGTAATAGGCCAATTGGTCCAAACAGTGGCGCACCAAATCCTGGGCCAAAGCCGCACGCTGCGCTGCGGGCAAGGCCTCGCGGGTGACCACACAGGCCAAGACCTCGTCGCCACGCACCGCATCGGGTGTGGCTGCAATGGCGCAGGCCTTGACCGCGGGGTGTTGGGCCAACACGCTTTCCACCTCCACCGCCGAGATGTTTTCGCCACTGCGGCGAATCACATTTTTTTTGCGATCGACAAAGTACAACAAGCCCTGGGCATCGCGTTGCACCAGGTCGCCGGTGTGAAACCAACCACCGGCCCAGGCCTCTTCGGTGGCTTGCGCGTCTTTGAGGTAACCGGCAAAAAAGTCTTGGCGCGGGTTCGGACCTTGGGCACGCACCCACAATTCACCCGGCACGCCCACACCCACATCCACGCCTTGGTCGTCGACCAGGCAGTAGGCCATCTCGGGGGGCGGTTTGCCAAAGCAGCGGGTGCCGACATGCCGGGGTTCATCGTTGGCCATCACGCAAGCCGCGGCACCGGTTTCGGTCATGGCCCAGGCCTCCACCAAGGGAAAGCCAAAGCGTGCTTCAAACGGTGCATGGTTGCGCTGGTCCACACCGGCCCCAAACCCAAAACGCACCGCATGCGCACGGTCGCTGGGCTGAGCGGGGGCCGACAGCAACATGGCGGGCATGACGCCCAAGTAGTGAACCACGGTGGCGCGGCTTTGGGCCACGCTTTGCCACCAGGTTTGCGGGTGAAAGCGGTCGAGCTGCACCAAGCATCCGCCGGTGAGCAACACCACCATGGTGGAAAAGGCCATGGCGTTCATGTGGTTCAAGGGCAAGGGGGTGATGACACGCTCTTGCGCTGGGCGCGTCACACAGGCCCCACCCAGGTCGGCATACCACTGGCCTGCCGCCAAAAAATAACCATTGAGCAAGCGGCAGCCCTTGGGCCGACCGGTGGTGCCCGAGGTGTAGAGCAAGGCACATTCGCTGTCGCGCCCGGGCGCTTGTGCAGCACTGGGGGCCAGCCGTGCGGCTGGGGGCAGCGGTGCATCGCTGCCATGGGCCCACACCGCAGCATCGCTGCCCACCGCTTGGGCGGCTTGGCTCACATCGGCCACCCGGTTCGGCAGCACCACCGCCAACACGATTTCGCTGTGGTCGATCAGGTATTGCAACTCGGCTGAGCGCATGTCCGAATGAATGGGCACCACCGACACACCCAAGGCATTGAGCGCCCACCAGTGGTACAAAAAGTCGGGCCGGTTGTCCAGCAGCAAGCCCACCCGGTGGCCGTGGCCATAGCCCGCGGCTTGATAGGCTTGGCGCCATTGCGCCACGGTGGCCAGGGCCTGCCCGTAAGACACGGTGCCCGGCGCGATGCCGTATTGGGCAGCGGTCACATCTTCGGTGAACAGCAGGTCGGCCTGCGGTTGGCGCTGCGCCACAGCTTGCAGCACCGCATGCACGGTGCAGTCGGCAGCACGGGTGTCCAAATCGGTCAACAGCATGGCGGGGCTTTCACATGAAAAGTTGGATGTTGCCAAATGCCGCATCGCAATTGACCAGGTCGACCCGTTTGAGCACGATGCGCCAATCTGCGCCTTGTAAGCGCAAGTCATGGCTGGCCCAACCAGCGTACAGCTGTTGTTCGTCGCCCCGCGTTTCGACATAGTGGAATGCGGTGCGCAAGCGCGCCTGGCCCAAGCCGGCATCGAGCATCTCGACGCTGGGGGCTTGCAGCAAATGGTGGCAACGGCTGATGGGCTCTTGGGAAAAGGTGCGCCGGCCCTTGAGCCGTTCGACCCGGATGCCCAACAGCATCTTGTCCTCGTACATCAAAGAGCCTTGCAACAAAGGATCGGTCTGGCCGTGGGTCAAGGGCATCCAGTAATGCGCATCATCGGTGTACAGCGCCAGCCATTCGTCCCAGCGCTGCTCATCGATGCAACGCGACTCTTGGTAGACCACATCCACCAGGGCTTGGTGGGTCGACAGGCTCATGGCTGCACCTCTGGGCCCATGGCCAGGTACTTGGCCCAGGCGCGGTATTGGTTGCGCATTTGCAGCTCGCTGGTGCCATTGACCACTTGGGTCGGCGTCGCCGTTTCGGCGCTGTCGTACAAGCGGCCCACATTGACCCACTCGCGGCCACGCGAATGCAGGGCTTGCTGCGAACGCTCGTACACCTCCAGGTCATCATGACCCACCACCGAGGTTGGGGCATTGATCAAGCGGTTGTACATCAGGGTGCGCTCGAGCAACAAATCGGGCGCGCCCACCAAGCGAAAGGTCCACGACTCGACCAAGGTGCGATCCGCCGCCAAGGGTTTGAAGACGCGCAGCGTTTGGATCGGCCCCTTGACCATGATGTTGGGGAAATAAATGGTATTGTGGCGCACCTCACCCAAAATTTGTTGCGCCCGCTGTTCGCCATAAGCCGCCTTCATTTGGTCCCAATAGCCGGGCACCGGCGAATAGGCGGCGTGAATGGAATCGGCCGTGCCGGTGTGACCATGGCCATTGGGCCAACTGCGGATGCCCATGCCCTCGAAAAACTCGTAAGGGCTGACGAAGGGCGCAAACAACTCGACCGCCATGGGCTTGGGCGTGCCCTCGGGGGCCGCCTTCCACACCTTGACCGCCGTGCCGGCAGAGGATTCATGCGCCACCATGGGGTGGCAGGTATCGGTTTGGTTGTCGACCAACATCTTCCAGTTGCAGCGGTGCATGTAGCGCAACACCCCACCGGTCACTTCGAGCTTGCCCTCGGGTGAGCGCTCGACCATGTTGTCGATGGTGGAGAGCGATTCGCCAAAAAAATCCGCGAACGATTCGCCCTGGCGCGCCAGGCGGCAAAACACAAAATCGCGGTACACCTGCACCGCGCCCACCGGGGCCATGCCCAGCGCCGCCTCGGTGCCTTCGAAACCATTGCGGTCGTAGCCGGTTTTCAAGGGAATGGCCAACACCGAGCCATCCAACTTGAAGGTCCAGGCGTGGTAGGGACAGCGGAAAAATTTGCCCGTGTTGCCCTGCTCGCGACCGGCCACCTTGACCCCTTTGTGGGCGCAGCGGTTGTGCAAAACGCTGATGCCCCCGTCCCATTGGCGCACCATCACCACCGGCTGATCGCCCACCGTGGTGGTGGCGTAGTCACCCGGTTGGGGAATTTGGCTGGCATGCCCCACAAACACCCAGGTGTGGGTGAACACGGTTTGCATCTCCAGCGCAAACACCTCGGGGTCGATGAAGGCGTCGCGGTGGACTTCGCGCTCGCGCCACAAGGGACGGCGGGATGTTTCTGTCAGGGCGTTGGGCATGTCCAATCCTCCAAGCACTCAGAGCCAACCCTGGCTGGCCAAGGTAGCGTGAAAAGCCTTGCCTTGATCGTCGGCCAACGCCGATTCGCGCAGCGCTCGCAATGTTTCGGCTTGCCAACGCGAACCGTGCTGCACCAACAAGCCCAAGATGCGGTCCAGGTGCTGGTGGCCACGGGCATGGGTATCGCTGTAGCCCTTGACCAGGCGCTGGCACAAAACCAGTTCATGGGCCAAGTCTGTTTGCGTTGGCAGCCACTGGCGCACCAAGGCCAACCACTGTTCGATGCGTTGGTTTTCTTGTTGGTAGCGCAAGGTGCCACGCCGCCAGGGTTTGAGGGCTGACACCGCATACAAAAGCAAAAAACCACCCAAGCCATTGGTGTGCACCACCCGGCCATGGCTGAGCAGGCGCTCGCCCCATCGGCGCACAGTGGCTTGGCCCATCAGCCAGGTGCCCAGCGCCGCTGGCAGGGTTTCGCACACCTCTTGAAAGCGCGGGTGCATGTATTCGTTGATGTGCAGCAACTGCGCGGGCTGTGCACCCACCTCTTGGCGCACCCGCTCAAACCGGGTGCCACGGGTTTTGAGGTCGGCCACCCGCACCGTGTCCTCGTAGGACATCCACAGCGCCAAGTGGCGCGCCAGGTCGGCCATCAATGCCACGGGCGCATTCGGCAGCAAGGCATGCACCGATTGCAAACGGTCGACATACAAACGCGCATAAGCCGGGTCTTGGTAGTCGACCATGCGCCGCACCCCCTCGATGGCCAGGCCACGCGCGGGCTCGGCCAACATCGCCGTCACCTCCTCAACACAGGCGCGCAGCACCGGGTGGCGTGGCGTGGGCACCGGCGTGGGCGCCAACGCCGGGTTGAGCGCATGGGCATCAGGGCTGGCCGCTGGGGCTTGGGCATGGCTCAGGCCCTGGGCAAAGGCGCGCAAACTGCTTTTCACGCCCAAACCCGCACGCTCGATGGTGGCCTCAAATTGATCGCGGGTAAAAGGCAGCAAACCCACACCGGCCAGCGCACCAAACAACACCGCGCTGATGACACTGCCCTCTTGCTCGGCCAAAGCGGCCATGTCAAAACTCACCAGGCGTTGGGCAGCGGCCTGGGCATGGGCCAACAGTTGCTCGGGATCCACACGGCCATCGCCCAATGCCGATTTTTCGGTGATGGAATACACCCGGTGGGTAGAGGCGATCAGGGTGGTTCTGTCGCTGGTGACCAAGCCGCGCTGCACCGCGCGTCCGGCTTCCATCAGCTCGGAGGCCAACACGATGTCCACGTCGCCTGGCAAGGGCATCAAGGCCAACACCGGCTCCAAGCTGGGGGCACCCGGCACGGCTTTGGGAAACAGTTCGACGTAGTAAATGGTGGCACCGGTGCGCTGGGCCACGCCCGGCACCGAGGTGGTTTGCGCCCAATGGCCGGCGTTCTCGGCCAAATCGACAATCCAGTCGGCCAGCACGCCACCGCCCTCGCCGCCCATGGCGAGGATGGCGATCTTGATGGGTTGGGGTGATGGGTTCATGGCCATCAGAAAGCCCATTGCGCCAATTGTTGGGCGCGGCGGCGCTGCAAGCCGGCCACGATGCGCGAGCGCAAGCCGTTCCACCAACGCTCCCAGGCCGAGGGGTGGCTGACGATTTGGGCTTTGTAAAACGACGGGCACAGCACGGCGGCGTGCGAGACCTCGCCACACATGCCGCAACCCACGCAGCTGTCGAGCACCGTGGTCACCGGGTCGGTGCGCAATGGGTCGGGGTTGGCTTTGATCGACAAGGATGGGCAACCCGAGATGCGGATGCAGGCCCGGTCGCCGGTGCAGGTGTCGGCGTCCACGCCAAAGCGCTCGCGCACCACGCGCTGGCCCGCCGCCAAACGTGCACGCACCTGGGGCTTTTCGCGCCGCTGTCGGTTGAGCATGCACTCTGATTGGGCCACCAATACTTTGGGGCCCGCGTGGGTGCTGGTCAAGGCTTCTTTCAAAGCGTCGCGCATGCCGGCCACGTCATAAGTGCGCTTGAAGGTGCGCACCCATTCCACGCCCACGCCACGCACCGCTTTTTCAATCAAGTGGCCGGTGCTGCGGGTGGGGTTGGTGGCCTTGGACGAGAGCACATCTTGCCCGCCGGTGGCCGAGGTGTAGCTGTTGTCGACCACGATGGTCAGGTTGTTGCTGCGGTTGAACACCGCGTTGGCAATGCCGCTGGTCAGGCCGTTGTGCCAAAACCCGCCATCGCCCATGATGGAAATGGCCTTCTTGCCCGCTGGCACATTCATGGCTGAAGCGCCAGCGGTGCCCAAACCGTAACCCATGGTGGTGTTGCCGATGTGAAACGGCGGCAGGATGGAAAACAAGTGGCAGCCAATGTCGGCGCTGACATGGTGCGGGCCCAAATCTTTTTCGACCAGCTTCATGGCGGCAAATATCGGACGTTCGGGACAACCCGTGCAAAAGCCGGGTGGGCGCGCTTGCACCACTTGCTGCAAGGGCTTGAGGGCAATCACTTTGTGCGCTTTGGCTGGGGCGGGCGTCAAGCTGGGCACCAGGTTGGTGGATGTGGACAAACCCGATGCACTGGGCGCTTGCACCGAATCCAGCAAGCCATACAACCGGGCAAAGGCCTGCACCCCTTTGAGCACCTCGTGCAAGGTGTATTCACCTGCCGGTGGCAACAGGTCTTTGCCGTGCAACACGGCAGTGCAGCCGGCCTGGCGCAACACGGTGGCGACGTTTTGCTCCACGAAATTGGGCTGGCCTTCTTCGACCAACAAGACCGCCCGCTTGCCCTCGCAAAAGCGCAACACTTCGGCATCGACCACGGGGTAGGCCACGTTCATCACATACAAGGGCACCCGGCTGCGGCCATACACATCGGCCAAACCCATGCGCTCCAGCACCCGCACCAAGGCGTTGTAATTGCCGCCCTGCACCAAGATGCCCACATCTTGGAGATCGCCCTCGAAAAATTCATTCAGCTGGTGCTTTTCAATGAAGGCCACGGCTGCCGGCCAACGCTGCTTGAGCTTTTCTTGCTCGTGGACAAAGCTCGCGGGGGGCAACACGATTCGGCTGACGTCGCGCTTTGGTTGCTCCATGGCTTCATGCAGGGCGAAGGGCGCACGCAAGTTGTCACTGGCCATGAAGCGCCCATGCACATGGCAGGCGCGGATGCGCAACTGCAACATCACCGGGGTGTGGCTGGCCTCGGACAGCTCAAAACCCATCTTCACCGCCTTGACCATGCTGGGCAAATTCGGGCGGGGGTCGAGCAACCAAATTTGCGACTTCATGGCAAACGCGTGGCTGCGCTCTTGCATGATGGAAGAGCCTTCGCCGTAGTCTTCGCCGACCACGATCAAAGCCCCACCGGTCACCCCGCCCGAGGCCAAATTGGCCAAGGCGTCGGATGCGACATTGGTGCCCACCGTGGCTTTGAAGGTGACCGCGCCGCGCAAGGGGTAGTTGACCGAGGCGGCCAAGGTGGCCGCAGCCGTGGCTTCGCTGGCACTGTTTTCAAAGCGGATGCCATGCTCTTGCAAAATGTCTTGGGCGTCGGCCAACACATCCATCAGGTGCGAAATGGGCGCGCCTTGGTAACCCGCCACATACGACACGCCCGACTCGAGCAAGGCCTTGGTGACCGCCAAAATGCCTTCGCCGACAAATTCTTCGCCAGCACCCAGGCGCAGTTTTTGCACCTCTTGCACAAAGGAACGTTCAGCCATGGTGGCGCTCTCCAAAAGTGTTGAATATCAGGGGGTGCATGAAAGCATCAAGGAAACAGTTGTATCGCCCAGTGGGCTGCGCCCGCATTGACCAGGTTGACCCGCTTGAGGGCGATGCGCCAAGCGCCATCTTCGCGACACAGGCGATGGCACCAGTGCCCGGCCAACCAGATCTGTTGCTCGCCTCGGCTCTCGACGCAGGTGAACGGTGTGTACACCTCGGCCCGCTGGCCGTCGCAAAAGTCGACTTGCGGTGCTTGCAGCACATGGGCGCTGCGGCTGGCAGGTTGCTGCGAATGGGCACGCCCCGCCAACAAGCGCTCGACACGCAGGCTGAGCAGCAAGCGGTCCTCGTCGGCCAAGGCATTGTGGATGTCCGATTCGTTTTGATCGATGCCGCCCAAGGGCACCCAATAGCGGCCATCATGCGCGAACAAGGCCAACCATTCACGGTAAAGCCCATGGTTGAGCAAACGCGCTTCGGCCAGGACAAAGTCTTGCACGGCTTGGACATCTGCGGCGCTCATGCCAACTCCGAAGCCAGCGGTTGGGCCATGGCCTGCGCCCATGCACGGTATTGGTTGCGCATCAGCCATTCATTGGCACTGTTGGTGTCGGCGCGGGTGTGCGCACTTTCGCCGGCTTGGTGATTGCGGTGCAAACTCACCCAAGGTTGTCCTTGGGCGAGCAAGCCTTGTTGAATGCTTTCAAACAAATGCACGTCATCATGAGCGACCACCGACATCGGTGAAAAAACCAAACGGTTGTAGGTCATGGCGCGTTCAAGCAGCACGTCAGGCGCGCCCACCGCCCGGAAACTCCAGGCCTCTACCAAGGTGCGGTCAACCGCCAGGGGGCGGATGACACGCATCGACAAAGGCGAGCCCTTCAGGGCGATGCTGGGGTAGAGCACCGCGTTTTGCGGTGAGCGTTGCAACACCTCATGGGTGCGCTCAACGCCCCAGGCCGCTTCCAGCGCCGCTTGGTATTCGGGCAATACCGCATAGGCCGAGTGAATGCTGAAATTCACCCCCAACAGGCTGTGCCCTTGCGGGTAAATGCGTGCCCCCATGCGATCGAAATAATCGTAACCATTGGCAAAGGGGAGGATTTGTTCCATCGCCATGGGCATGGGTGCGCCATCGGCTTGGCCTTGCCACAGTTGACGAGCCGCGCTGCTGGCCGACTCATGGGCTGACACCGGGTGCACGCTGTCGTTGATGTTCTCCAAATACATCTTCCAGTTGCAAGCCATGGTGTTGCGCAAGACCCCACCGGCGACTTCCAGGCGGCCCACGGGCGAGCGGTCCACCATGTTGTCGATGGCTTGCAAGGCGTCACCAAAGTAAGCTTCAAAGTCCAAACCCTCAGGGCTCAGGCGCACAAACACAAATTCGCGGTAAACCTGAACGCCGGGCAGGCGAGTGAGGCCTTGGCCATTGGGGCTGGCATCCAAGCCGGTGCCCGCATACCCATCTTTGAGGGGCCTGGCCAAAGCTTGGCCGTCCAGGCGATAAGACCAAGCGTGGTAGGGACAGCGCAACATCTTGCCCACATTCCCCTGCGCCTGGGTGCACAACTGGGCGCCTTTGTGCGCGCAGCGGTTGAAGAACGCCTGGATGTTGCCTTGCGCATCGCGCAGCAACAAAATGGGCTGAGCTGACAAAGACAGTGTGATGAAGTCGCCCACCTCGGGCATTTGGCTGGCATGTCCGGCAAACACCCATGCGCGGCCAAAAAAGCGCCGCTGCTCTTGCGCAAACAAGCCCGCATCGGTGTACAAATCGCGGTGCACACGATCGTCGTGCACCAAGGGATGCAGGGGCAATTCGGGCGACACAGCGCTCATGGCATGGGCTGGGACATCAACCCAACAAGTTGGGCAACCAAGTGGCCACCGGGGGCCAAAAGAACACCAGGGCCAGCACCGCAAAACTGAAGGCCAAGTAGGGCATCACTGCTTGGAAAATGTGCATCATGGTGACCTCTTTGGGGGCCACGCCCCGCATGGTCATGAGCAACAAGCCGTGCGGCGGCAGCAGCAAACCCAGTTGCATACAAATCAAAAACATGATGCCAAACCACACAGGGTCCACACCCAATTGCTGGATGATGGGCATGAAGATGGGCAAGGTGATGAGCATCATGCTGACTTGGTCCACAAAAACGCCCAAGAAAATCAAAATCAGCAGCATGCCCACAATGATGGCATTGGTGGACAAGTTGGCGCCAGTGATGAACTGAACCACGCCGTTGCTCACGCCAGAGAAGGACAAAATTTGGGCGAAGGTGGTCGCGCCAATGATGATGAACAAAATCATGCCCGAAATGGTCACCGTCGCGCGCAGGCTCTCGAGCAGGTTCTTCAACGTCAGGGCGCGGTAGGCCATGGCAAACAACACGGTGGTGAACGCACCAATCGCCGCCGATTCAGTGGGGGTGGCAATGCCCGCGATCATCACACCCACCACCACCGCAAAAATCGACACCAAGGGCAACACATATTTCACAAAGGGCTGGAACATGGCCCAACCCTTGTATTCGGTGAATTCGGTTTTGGGTGCCAGGTGCGGTTGAATTTTCACCCGGATGATGATGTAGGCCACAAACACCACGCTCAAAATCAAACCCGGCACCACGCCGCCAATGAGCAATTTGCTGATCGAAATGCCCGACAGCGAACCGAGCAACACCGTCAACGCCGAGGGCGGGATCAACATGTCCACCGCGCCAATGGCCATCACCGGCCCAGTGGCCATGGTGGGGTGATAACCGCGTTGCAGCATCAGCGGCACCATCAAACCACCCAACATCGCGGTGGTGGCAATGGTTGAGCCCGAGATGGCTGAGAACACCGTGCCGGCCACAATCGCCACCACGGCCAAACGACCGGGCAAGTTTCTGATCAAGCGCTCTATGCCGTCGATCACCTTGACCGCCAAGCCGGTGTGGAACAAAACCTCGCCCATGAGCACAAACAAGGGGATGGGGGTGAGGGAAAAACTGGCCACCGAGCCGACGCAATTGCGCACCATTTGCGCAATGCCGGCTTCGCCGCCCAAAATCAACCAAGCGCCCAGCACGTTGATGACCAAAAAAGAAAACACCACTGGCAAGCCCAAAAAGAGCAAGACGGTGGAGCCACCCAACAACAACCAAGACGCCAATTGCCAACTCATGAAAATCCTTCGTGGGTTTTAGGCGGCTGAGACCGCTTCTTCGCGCGGCGCGCGCTCGCCATGCATCAAGCGGTGCATGCGAAACACAAATTCCACGGCCAACAAACCAAATGTGAGCGGTAAAAATGCCAGCCACCACCACACCGGGGTGGTCAGGGCTTTGATGAACATTTCACCGGTTTGCAAACTGTCCCAGGTGGTGGTCAAGCCGTACCAAGCAATCACCAAAGAACACAGCAAGCCCAGCACATCCACGGCCCATTCGCAGTACCAAGCCCACAGGGGCGGGATGGCACGCAACAAAATATCCACCCGGATGTGCTGACCCAGTCGCAGCAACCACGGCCCCGCGAACAAGGTGATGAGGTACAAAAAAGCCTCGGACAAATCGTTGGTCGCCGGCATGCCGCGCAAACCCGGGATGAGGGGGACGTTGCGCAAAAACACATCGGCGCAAATCACCAGCATCAGGGCGAACAACATGGCGCAAGCCATCCAAGCCAGGGCTTCGTAGACCTGACCCAACATGCGGGACCAACGATTCATCATGTCAACACCTCACTTGGGTTCAAGCATTTCGCGCAGTTTGGCGCCATGCGCCGGGCTGGACTTGACCACCGCATCCCAGGCGGCATCGTAGGCAGTTTTTTGCAAAATGCGTGATTGCTCGGCATCCAGTTTGATGACCTGCAAACCCGCGTCTTGCTGCTTTTTGATCTCTGCGGGCGCATCCTTGGCCGACATGTCCACGTTCTGGCTTTCCAACCAAACCGCTTGCTTTTCCAAGAAAGCGCGCTGAGCGGGGTTGAGTTTGCGCCAGGTGTTGGCGCTGAAAATCACACCCAGCTCAATGGCGTAAAAGCCCGGCTCAATGCGGTACTTGGTTTTTTCATGCCAGCCCAAATCGAAAATGCCCAGCAGGGGCCAGCCATAGCCGTCGACCACGCCGCGCTCCAAAGCGGTGTAGACCTCACCAGGGGCGATTTGCACCACGTTGGCGCCCAGCTTTTGGAAGAAATCGCGGTAGATGGGCGCAATGCGCAACTTCAAGCCGGTCAGGTCGGCCTTGTCGATGCGTTTGTTGCTGTAGATGTAGTACTGAACGCCTTCGCCGGTGCGGGCGTAGTAGTACAGGCCTTTTTCCATCATGATTTTGTTCAAGTAGTCGATGGCGCCGTTTTTGCGCATCTCGGCCATGGTTTGGTTGGTGTAGTTGATGGCCAAGCCTTCGGGCACGATGCCCGCCACAAACGAGGTGGTGGTGTTGGACATGTCGACCACACCACTGCGCAATGCATTGCCCTGTTCGAAGGTGGGGATGGCCTTGGGGCCACCGATGTAGTTGATCTGCACCAGGCCTTTGCCCTCGTCGTTGACCTTTTTCACGAAACGCTCAAAGTTGCGGGCGTAATACGTGCCCTCTTGGAAAGCGTTCACCGCCTTGAGGGTGATCTCCTGGGCTTGCGCGGCCAGGGGAGCGGCCAATGCAGCTGCGGCCACGCACAAACCCAACAGGGTGTGGCGTTTAAAACGATTCGGTGACATGGTGAACTCCTTCAGTCGTGGGTGGTGGTTGCGGGGGGATGCCAATGCCCGGCATGCTGGAGCATGCCCAGGGTTCGAGACAGGATGTCTCGGCGATAGGCCGCGATATCGCGGCCATCGTAATCGTAAAAACCAGCGCCGGTTTTCAAGCCGAGCTGGCCTTGGGCCATTTTGTCGGCCACGATGGCCGGGGTGGCATAGCGATGCGGGTCGATGCTGGCGGCCATTTCACGGCTGGCGTGGAACAAAATGTCGTTGCCGCCCACATCGATGAACTCGATCACCCCCAAGGCTGCAAAACGCAAACCCATGCCGTATCGGGTGGCCAGGTCGATTTCTTCGGCGGTCGCTGCACCCTCTTGAACCATGCGCGCGGCTTCGTTCATCACCAGGGCTTGCAAGCGCGGCACGATGTAACCCGGTGTGGGGCCACACACCACCGGCAACTTGCCAATGGCGCTCATCAAGGCTTTGGCGCGCGCCAGCACCGCTGGGTCCAAGCGCGGATGGGTGCTCAACTCGACCACCGGTATCAGATACGCCGGGTTGAGCCAATGGATGTTCAAAAACCGCTCTGGCCCCTGCACCCAAGGCACCAAATCGGTGACCAATATGCTGCTGGTGGTGGAGGTGATGATGGCATCGGCGCGGCAAGCCGCACCGATGCGCGCCATCGCGCTTTGCTTGGCGGCCATGGTTTCAGGGACACCTTCAAACACCATCTCGGCTTGGGCCAATGCGGCATCGGCACCCGCCTCGTTGACCCATGACACGCGCGCCACCATGGAGGCGACCAGTGCCGGGTCAAAAGCCCCCAACTCAGCCAAGCTGTTCAAGCTGCCCCGCACCTCGTCGGAGGCCTCTTGCTGCAAAACCTGCCATTGGTCGGGCGTGCGCGAACGCAAATCGACCACCGCGACCCGATGCCCGGCATACGCAAACGCCGTGGCGATGCTGCGCCCCATGCGGCCTGCGCCGACCGCGACAAAGCGCGCGGCGCTCAAGCGCCCTCTCCATACAGCAGGATTTCTTTCATGTGTGCCGGGCTGTGCTGGCGCAAACCCAAGGCCTCCAAGGTGCGTGGCCCTTGGCGCAAATCGCGGCCCAAATAGCCGCCGGTGATGGCCAACAAGCCATGGGCGATGGGCGCATCCACGCCCACCCAGCGCGCGACAGAACACAAAAAGGCCAGGCCCAGTTCGATGTCTTCGGTGACATAGCGGTGGTGGTGCAAGTCGATGTTCTCGCGCCAGTCGCCCGACTTGACCAATTTTTTGTGCGCATCGCCGTACATCCAGCGGTCGTTTTCGTAATGGTCGCGCAAGGGGTAATGCGGCGCGCCCCAACCCACCGCCTCGCGCACGGCGATGCGCTCCAAATCGAGTTGGTTGGTGACGGCACGCACACTGGCTTGGGTGCCTTCGTTGTGGATGTCCCAACGCTCAAAGTGCTGCAAGGGCGCGGCATTCATGACGATCAAGGGCGGGTGAATGATGGGGCCGGCATTCATCAATGCCCCTGACAGGGCGTCGCCACACGCGTGCACGCTGGGGTAGGCGCGGCGGATCACCGCCAATGCAGCGTCGGCATGGATGGCGGGGTACACACCCGTGGGCAGGTGCACCGCACGGATGGTGAGGTTGACTTCGCGTGGGCCGTGCTTGCGCGCCAGATATGGCAAGGTGCCGGTCTCGGCCCAACGCACATCGGCCTGGCAACCCAGAGCGCGCACACGCCGGGCCATGGTGAAGCTGCCAAAGGTGCCGGGGGCCAAAAAAACCACTTGGCCGTCCTGCAGGTGCGGGGCCATGGCTTGGGCAATGCCGTCTTGGGCCGTGGCCGGGGTGGGCAGCACAATCAGCTCAGCCCCGCGCAGGGCCACACCGATGTCGGCGCTGACGCTGTGGATGGGCACATCGCGTTCACCATCGCCGTCCTTGAGGCGAATGCCGCCTTCGGCCAAGACCGGCGCGAGGGCCGCGCCATCCCGCCGCCACAAACGCACTTCATGCCCAGACAGGGTTAAATCTGCAGCGGCTGCATAAGCCCCGTGTCCCCCTCCGAGCACAGCAATTTTCATGGCGTCTTTCAAAATTGGGGCCATTCCCCTGAGAGATACATTACTTTGGAAATGTTTTCCTGTCAATCAAAAAACCATCAGGGTTAATCCTCTGGGGCAGGACGGCGTGATGCCACAAACTTTTTCACCGCAGCCTCAATCCAATTTTCTAATATGCAAGCGCCGTCAAAACCCCCATCTCAGCCGCCTTTTGTGGACGGCTACTTGGCCGCCTTGCTGGGCCAAGCCAGCCAGATGATTTCCACCGAATTTCACCAAGTTGTGCGCTCGCACGGTTTCTCGGTGGCCGAATGGCGGGTGTTGGCCAGCTTGTTTGGCAGCAAGGGCATGAGCATTGGTCACCTCGCCACCATTTCATTGACCAAGCAACCCACGGTGACCCGTTTGCTCGACCGCATGGAGGCCTTGGGCCATGTGCGGCGCACGCCCCAAACCAAAGACCGGCGGGTGACGCATGTGAGCATCACCCCACAGGGTCAGAAAATTGTCAAATCGCTGATCAAGCAGGCCAAAGCGCACGAGGAAAAAATACTCGAGCCCTTTGGTTTCGCACAGGCAGAAGCTTTAAAGCACACCTTGCGCCAAATCATCACCCAGCGACGCCAATCGGTTTGAGTTCCGAGGGGTGTCAGCGCCCCCAACTGCTGCTGGCCTGAGCCCTCAGGCTTTGGCGTGGCTGGCTTTCCATGCGTCCATGATTTGCCCACCCGTGGCCGCCCACACACCAGGCTTGGACAGCATGTGGTCGAGCACATCGGCCAGCACCCCTATGCGGTAAGGCTGGCCAATCGCCCAGGCATGCAGGGGCAAGGCCATGACGCGCGGGCCTTGGCGCTCGCTTTCGGCATACAGGTAATCGAACTGGTCGATCCACTGTTGGCGCAAGTCATCTTCGTCTTGGTGCCACGCGATCAGCAAGCCCGCGTCTTCGATGTCGGCACACAAGGGCATGGCCACCATCTCGCGCCCACCGGCACGGATGGGGTAAGGCATGTCGTCGTTGACCCAATCGCACACATAGTCGATGCCAGCCGACGCCAGCAAGTCCAGGGTGTCGTGAGACTCGCTGCGCGCAGGCGACAACCAGCCGCGCACCGGTGCAAAGCGGCGCACGATGTCCAAACTGCGCTCGATGATTTGCGCTTCATCGGCCATGCCGGTGTGGTGCACATGGTCCATGTCCAAGCCGTGGCCCATCAACTCCCAACCCAGATCGACACAGGCTTGGGCCAAGGAGGGATAGCGCGCCGCCACCGCCGCATTGATGGGCACGCTGGCCGGGATGTTGCGCGCGCGCAGTTCCTTCATGATGCGGTAAATGCCCACCCGGTTGCCGTAGTCGCGCAAGGTGTAGTGGCGCAAATCGGGGTACGCGGTTTGCAACGAACCGACCGGCTTGAAGGGCACGCCCTTTTGGTTCAGGGGAAACCACTGCAAGGACGCCGTGACCCACAGGGCCACCCGGGCGCCGCCGGGCCATTGCACCGCAGGGCGGTCGGGCAACATCGACCAGTCGTAACGGTCGTGGTCCATGCCGTATTGGCGCTTGGGGTAACGCAAATAGTCTTGGGCGATCATGGGGCTTCTCCCACAGGCATCGAGGCTTGCTCAAACGCACGGTAATCGTGGTCCAAAAAGTGTTGGGCGATTTCGCGCCCGGTGGCCAACCACACCTTGTCGTGCCCAGTGATGTAGGCCAAGGCTTCTTCAAAGGCTTTCATGCGATAGGGCTGGCCAATCAAATACGGGTGCAAGGGAATGCACATCACCGTGCCCGATTGCTCGCCCTCGGCATACAAGCGGTCAAATTGGCGCTTGATCATTTCACCGTAACGGTGCGGTGTGACCCAATTGACGCTGAAGGCGATGGCGTCGTTCATCTCCAGCGAGTACGGCATGCTGACCAAGCGCCCATGCGGCACCTTGACCGGGCCAGGTTGGTCGTCATGGAACAAATCGCAGACATAGGTCAAACCGGCTTCGGCCACCAGGTTCAAGGTCTGGTCGGTGTACGACAGCGCCGGCGAGAGCCAGCCGTCGAGTTTTTGACCCGTGTGTTTTTTGATGGTGTCGATCGAGTCGCGGATGAGTTCGCGCTCTTGGTCCGGCGTCATGTCAAACACATAGCGGGTGTTGTAGGTGCCGTGGGAGTAAAACTCCCAACCGCGTTCGACACAGGCGGCGATGATCTCGGGGTGGTGTTCACACAACGCCACGTTGAGCGACACGCTGCCGCGCACACCGCAGCGGTCCATGGCCTCCATCATGCGCCACATGCCGACCCGGTTGCCGTAGTCGCGGTACGAGTAGGCCTGCACATCGGGGA
>JBEDFU010000099.1:0-9454 GCA_041174965.1 Pseudomonadota bacterium
GGGGGGAGAGGTCGGTGTCGGACATGGGTGAGAGCATAAAGCTTTGAGCCTGACATACCGTGGCATGAGGATTTGGTCGATCAGGCTCGATAATGCACCATGCACCCCAAAGCCCTGATGGACGCCTGCACCGAATTGGTTCGCCAGGTTTTGAAGTTCGACCACCCCGCCGACGCGGTGGTATCCCAATTTTTCAAGCAACACCGCAAGTCTTTGGGCTTGGGGCCGCGTGAGCGCACCGCCTTGTCGGGTGCGGTTTACAGCGTGTTGCGCCAGAAGTTGTTGTTTGACCATTTGTCGCCTTCGGGCAGCGGCCCCAAAGAGCGGCGCATGGCCATCTTGGGGTTTGCCCATCACCAAGACCAGTTGGCCCACAGCCCGCAGCCAGGACAAGGCCAGGGCGCCAGGGATTTTTTGCGCAGCGCCTTGAGCGAGCCTGAAAAAAAATGGCTGGAGCAATGCGATGCGGTGGACCGCCAGGCCCTGCTTGACCGGCATCGGCACAATTTGCCGGAATGGCTGGTGGCGTCCCTCAAGGCCCAATTGGGCGATGATTTTTGGGCGTATGTGGCGGCCTTGAACCGCCCGCAAGGCATGGATTTGCGGGTCAACGCTTTGGGCCACAAGCGCTCAGAGGTGCAGGCCCAGTTGAAAAAAGAACGCATCGCCAGTGAACCCACGCCGTTTTCGCCCTGGGGCTTGCGCTTGCTGGACAAGCCCAACTTGAGCGCCAGCGCGGCCTTCAGCCAAGGCGCTGTGGAAGTGCAAGACGAAGGCTCGCAATTGCTGGCCTTGTTGGTGGACGCCAAGCGCGGTGAGATGGTGGTTGATTTTTGTGCAGGCGGTGGCGGCAAAACCCTGGCCTTGGGCGCGGCCATGCGCAACACCGGCCGCTTGTATGCCATGGACACATCGGCGCACCGCTTGGAGGGCCTCAAGCCCCGCTTGGCGCGCAGTGGCTTGTCCAATGTGCATCCGTTGGCCATTGCCCACGAGCGCGATGACCGCATCAAGCGCTTGAGCGGAAAGATCGATCGGGTGCTGGTGGACGCTCCCTGCTCAGGCCTGGGCACCTTGCGCCGCAGCCCCGACTTGAAGTGGCGCCAGTCCCCCGAGGGGGTGCAGGCCATGTCCGTGCAGCAAAACGCCATATTGGACAGCGCGGCCCGTTTGCTCAAACCCGGTGGCCGTTTGGTGTACGCGACGTGCAGCACCATGCTGGAAGAAAACGAAGCCGTGGCCCAGGCTTTCAGCCAACGTCACCCGCAGTGGGTTCCCCTGTCGGTCAAGGATGCCCTGACGGAACTCAAAGTGGACCAGGCCGCGCAATTGTGTGGCGATGACGGCATGTATTTGCGCATGTGGCCCCACCGGCATGGCACGGATGGTTTTTTTGCCGCCGTTTGGTGCGCGCCTTAAAATCAATGTCAATGACCCTTGACAGGGTTTGAAAGGAATCGCGATGTGGATCACTGACTCTCCCTTCATCACCGCCATGCTGCATTGGCTGGCCTACGGTGTGTGGGATTTGACCGCCTGGCAACTGCTGTGGGTGACTTTGGGCCTGACGCACATCACCATCGCAGCGGTCACGATTTATTTGCACCGCCACCAAGCCCACCGCTCGATGGACTTGCACCCCGTGCCGGCACACTTCTTTCGACTCTGGCTGTGGCTCACCACCGGCATGCAAACCAAAGCCTGGGCGGCCATCCACCGCAAGCACCACGCCAAATGCGAAACCCCAGAAGACCCCCACAGCCCGCAAACCCGAGGCATTCGCACGGTGTTTTGGCAAGGCGCTGAGCTGTACCGCGCCGAGGCCCGCAACATCGAAACCCTGAGCAAATATGGCCACGGAACGCCCAACGATTGGGTGGAAAACTGGGTGTATTCGCGCTTTCCCTGGCAAGGCCTGGGTGTGATGCTGATCATCAATTTGGCATTGTTTGGCGTGGTGGGCCTGAGCATTTGGGCGGTGCAAATGATGTGGATCCCCGTCACCGCTGCGGGCATCATCAATGGCATTGGCCACTACTGGGGTTATCGCAATTTCGAAGCGCCTGACGCCAGCACCAATATTTCACCTTGGGGCATCTTGATCGGTGGCGAGGAGTTGCACAACAACCACCACACCTACCCCACCTCGGCCAAGTTGTCGGTCAAGCCCTATGAGTTCGACATTGGCTGGTTGTACATCCGCGTGCTCGAAACCCTGGGCCTGGCCCATGTCAAGAAAACCCCGCCCAAGCTGCAATGGGGCGATGTCCAGCCCGTTGCCAATGAGCAAACCCTGGAGGCATTGATCGTCAACCGCTACGAGGTCATGGCCGGATATGCCCGCGAACTTCAGCGCGCAGTGGCCCAAGAGATTGCCCGTTTGCCCCAACAACCTGCCGATTCGGTGTTGAAAGTGGCGCGCCGCTGGATGCACCGCGACGCCGACAAGGTGCCCAGTTGGGCCAGCCACAGCTTGGAACAAGCCCGCGCGGTGCTGCCCGATGCCGACACCATGGTTCGCATGCGCGAAGAATTGCGCCAACTGTGGCTGAGCACCCACCGCTCGCGCGACCAGTTGGCCAGCGATTTGCAAGCCTGGTGCCGCAAAGCCGAGGACAGTGGCGTGGCGGCTTTGAAAGAGTTCTCGCTGCGCTTGCGCATGGCCCGCCTCTGAAGGACGGGTTGCCCAAGGCTGAATCGGGCCCAGGAAAAAAGCCTATGGGCTTTCAGACGTGCAACTGATGTCGACCGACCATGAAAAAACCGCTCCAAGGAGCGGTTTTTAGTTCGAAAGCCCGGCTGGATTACTTCAGCTTGGTTTCTTTGTACTCGACATGCTTGCGGGCCTTGGGATCAAATTTCATGATCGTCATTTTCTCGGGCATGGTTTTCTTGTTCTTGCTGGTGGTGTAGAAATGACCGGTACCTGCCGAAGATTCAAGCTTGATTTTTTCGCGTCCGCCTTTGGAAGCCATGGTGAAATCCTTTCAGTCTGTGATGGATGGCGTTCAACCCCATTGGGTGAAGGCCAGGGATGTGGGGAGAATCAGGCTTGACCGCGGGCACGCAAATCTGCGAGAACCACTTCAATGCCTTTTTTGTCGATCAAGCGCAATGCGGCGTTGGACACGCGCAAACGCACCCAGCGGTTTTCACTTTCGACCCAAAAACGGCGGTACTGCAGGTTGGGCAGAAAACGGCGTTTGGTTTTGTTGTTGGCGTGGGAGACATTGTTTCCCACCATCGGGCCTTTGCCCGTGACTTCACATACGCGTGCCATGAGGACACTCCATTCAAACGGCCCACAACGGTGGTTGCGAACCAGACCTCGCCAAAAGGGGGCGGTATCCCTGTGCCACACCGATTGGCGTGGCCTCTAAACCCCTGAGCGGGGAAAGCCAAATATTATAGCCGGAAATAACCCGCTGGCCCCTGGGCTTGGGCAGACGCGCAACCTAAGCTGCCCAGCCTGAGGCAAAGCGGGTGCTAACTTGGGACTGGGGTCAAGGCAGAGAACAAATGGGGCAATGGGCTGCAGCGGAACCCGAAAGGCACGGGGTTCAGCTGGCTTGCTCCAAAAACCGCTGGGCGTCCAGGGCGGCCATGCAGCCGGTGCCCGCGCTGGTGATGGCTTGGCGGTACACATGGTCTTGGACGTCGCCGGCCGCAAACACACCGGGCACGCTGGTCATGGTGGCCATGCCTTGCAAACCACTTTGGGTGATGATGTAGCCGTCCTTCATATCCAGCTGGCCTTTGAAAATATCGGTGTTGGGCTGGTGGCCAATGGCAATGAAGCAGCCTTGCAAGGCCAGGTCGCGGGTGCTGTGGTCGGTGATGCTTTTCAGTCGCACACCCGTCACGCCACTGGCGTCTCCCAAAACCTCGTCCAAAACGCTGTGGAGTTGCAGCACGATCTTACCGCTGCTGACTTTGTCCATCAGCTTGTCGATCATGATGGCCTCGGCTTTGAACTTGTCGCGGCGATGCACCAAATGCACTTGGCTGGCGATGTTGGACAAATACAAGGCCTCTTCCACGGCGGTGTTGCCGCCACCGACCACACAAACGGCTTGTTCACGGTAGAAAAAGCCGTCACAGGTGGCGCAGCCGGAAACGCCCCGGCCCATGAAGGCTTGCTCAGAGGGCAGGCCCAGGTATTTGGCCGATGCGCCGGTGGCGATGATCAAGGTGTCGCAGGTGTAGGTGCCGCTGTCGCCTTTGAGGGTGAAGGGGCGTTTGGAAAAATCAACCTGGTTGATGTGGTCAAACACGATCTCGGTGTTGAAGCGCTGCGCGTGCTCCAAAAAGCGTTGCATCAGGTCGGGACCTTGAACGCCGTGCACGTCGGCAGGCCAGTTATCAACTTCGGTGGTGGTCATCAACTGGCCGCCTTGGGCCATGCCGGTGATCAACAAAGGTTTGAGATTGGCGCGGGCAGCATAAACGGCGGCGGTGTAGCCGGCCGGTCCAGAGCCGAGGATGAGGACTTGTGCGTGGGTGGTCATGGGGGCCTTGGAGAAGTGGGTCGCCGGTCATCTCGGCAAACGGCATTGTAAGAAGGGTGGGTTTTCCCGAATTTTGGCGGGCTTTCCACCCCCTGGCTGGGGTAAGCTTGCGGTTTTCGACATGACTTACTCCCTCAATACCTTGAACGCAGACCGCGATGCCGGGCCCGAGCCCACGGGCTGGCGCCGTTTTGCCCAAGAAATGGCCTTGACCGCCGGGTTTTTGTTCCTGGCGTTTTGGCTCTTGGCCTTGATTTCCCATCACCCCGGTGATTCGGCCTGGACCACCTCTGGGGCAGGGGCGGTCACGCGCAATGCCGCCGGCCGCTTGGGCGCCCTGATCAGCGACATCGGGTTTTTCATGCTCGGCTATTCAATTTGGTGGTCGTATGGCGCGGCCCTGTCAGTCTGGGTCAGGGCTTTGCTGCAACGTTTGCGCGGCGACGATGCGCCCGCCGCCGAAGTGCCTTGGCGCCACAGCAAATGGGCGTTTTGGAGTGGCTTGGCCATGCTGCTGCTGTCAAGCGCCGCATTGGAGTGGAGCCGCTTGTACCGCTTTGAAGACCAACTCGCGGGCAGCATCAGTGGTGGCGTGGTGGGTTATTTCATTGGCCCGGTGAGCGAGCATTGGCTGGGATTCAACGGGGCGGGCTTGGTGTTCATTGCCTTGATGCTGGTGGGTGCCTCTTGGGTGTTTCGCTTCTCTTGGGTGCAGGTCGCGCAAGACATTGGTGCGGCCATTGATGGCTTTGTGGCTTCTTGGCGCGAAAAGCGCGAGCTGGCTCAAGACCTGGCCATGGGTCAAGCGGCGGCCCGTGAGCGCGATGAAATCATCACCGAATATCGCCCCGACGTGGATGAGCCCACGGCGCCGACGGTGAACATTGAAACCGTGGTGTTGGACGTGCCCAAAAGCACCCGGGTGGCCAAAGAGCGTCAGCGCCCCTTGTTCAATGAAATGCCCGACAGCCATTTGCCCCAAGTGGATTTGCTCGATGGGGCACTGACCCGCCAAGACACGGTGTCGAGCGAAACCATGGAGATGACCAGCCGCATGATTGAAAAGCGGTTGAAAGACTTTGGGGTTGAGGTGCGCGTGGTCGCCGCAGCGCCAGGACCGGTGATCACCCGTTACGAAATCGAACCCGCCACCGGCGTCAAAGGCTCGCAAGTGGTGGGCCTCGCCAAAGACTTGGCCCGCTCGCTGAGCCTGGTGTCGATCCGCGTGGTCGAGACCATTCCGGGAAAAAACTACATGGCCTTGGAGCTGCCCAATGCGCGGCGGCAGACCATCAAGCTGAGCGAAATTTTGGGCTCGCAGGTTTACAACGAAGCCAAATCTTTGCTGACCATGGGTTTGGGCAAAGACATTGTGGGCAACCCCATCGTGGCCGATTTGGCCAAGATGCCCCATGTGTTGGTCGCGGGCACCACGGGTTCGGGCAAATCGGTGGGCATCAACGCCATGATCTTGTCTCTGCTATACAAGGCCGAGGCGCGCGATGTGCGCTTATTGATGATCGACCCCAAGATGCTGGAGATGTCGGTCTACGAAGGCATTCCCCATTTGTTGGCCCCCGTGGTGACCGACATGAAACAAGCCGCCCACGGGTTGACTTGGTGCGTGGCCGAGATGGAACGCCGCTATAAGCTGATGAGCAAAATGGGTGTGCGCAACTTGGCTGGTTACAACACCAAGATTGACGAAGCCACTGCCCGCGAGGAGCACATCGGCAATCCCTTTAGCTTGACGCCAGAGTCGCCCGAACCGCTGGAGCGTTTGCCCCACATCGTGGTGGTGATCGATGAATTGGCCGACCTGATGATGGTGGTGGGCAAAAAAATCGAAGAGCTGATTGCCCGCTTGGCCCAAAAGGCACGCGCCGCAGGCATCCATTTGATCTTGGCCACCCAACGCCCCAGCGTGGACGTGATCACCGGCTTGATCAAAGCGAATATTCCCACCCGCATTGCGTTTCAGGTGAGCAGCAAAATCGACAGCCGCACCATCTTGGATCAAATGGGGGCTGAAGCCTTGTTGGGCATGGGCGACATGCTCTACATGCCCAGTGGCACGGGTTTGCCCATCCGTGTGCATGGGGCTTTTGTCAGTGATGAAGAGGTGCACCGGGTGGTCAACTACCTCAAGACCCAAGGCGAGCCCAACTATGTCGAGGGCTTGCTGGAAGGCGGTACCGTCGAAGGCGGCGACCTGGATTTGGATGGCTTGGGCGCCGCCGGCGGCGAAAAAGACCCCTTGTACGACCAAGCTGTCGAGATTGTTTTGAAAAACCGCAAGGCCAGCATTTCCTTGGTGCAACGGCATCTGAAAATTGGCTACAACCGCGCGGCACGTTTGGTCGAGGACATGGAAAAGGCCGGCCTGGTCAGTTCCATGAGCACCAGCGGTCAGCGTGAAATTTTGGTGCCCAGTCGGGCCGAGTGAGATGCGCCGCTTTTTTGTGCTGATGGCGTGTTGGATGGTGTGCGCTGCCGCGCAGGCCGATGCCATGGACAGCCTGGGTGTATTTTTGAAAACCACCCGCAGTGGGCGGGCTGATTTTGTGCAAACCGTCACCTTGCCATCCAAATCGGGTCAAGCACCGCGCACCAAACAATCCAGTGGCGCATTTGCCTTCATGCGGCCCCAGCACTTCAGGCTCGACTATCAAAAGCCCTTTGCCCAATCCATCGTCGCCGATGGCAAAACCTTGTGGATTTACGACGCAGAACTCAAGCAAGCCACGGCCCGTGCACAGGGCCAAGCCCTGGGGTCCACGCCGATGGCGGTGATCGCCATGGCCAGCGATGTGAGTGCCTTGCAAAAGGAATTTCAATTGCTGGCACAACCTGAGCAAGATGGTTTGCAATGGGTTCAGGCCACCCCCGTGTCCAAAGATGCGGGCATGCAATCCATGCGCTTGGGGCTGCGGGTGTCTGGCACGGGCGTGCAACTGGCGCGCTTGGAGATGGCCGACGCCATGGGGCAACGCTCGCTGCTGGTGTTTGACCGCATTGAAACCAATCCGGCAGGCTTGGGGGCATCTGGCTTTCAGTTCAGCCCACCTGCTGGCGTTGAAGTGCTCAGGCCCTGAGCACCTGGGTGCCCACCACCCCATGAGCACCTTGCCCACCCACACGCCACTGGCCGAACGCCTGCGCCCTCGCAGCTTGGGCGAGGTGATCGGTCAACAACAGGTCCTGGGCGAGGGCATGGCCCTGCGGGTGGCGTTTGAATCGGGCCAACCCCACAGTTGCATTTTGTGGGGGCCGCCGGGAGTGGGCAAAACCACCATCGCCCGTTTGATGGCCGATGCTTTTGACGCGCAGTTTTTGGCCATCAGCGCGGTGTTGGGTGGTGTGAAAGAAATCCGTGAAGCGGTGGACAAGGCGCTGGCTGAGCGCGATTCGCTGGCCCCCAAGCGCACCATTGTGTTTGTCGATGAGGTGCACCGCTTCAACAAAAGCCAGCAAGACGCTTTTTTGCCCCATGTCGAGTCGGGGCTATTCACCTTCATTGGCGCCACCACCGAAAACCCTTCGTTTGAAGTGAACTCCGCCCTGTTGTCACGGGCCGCGGTGTATGTGTTGCAGCCTTTGTCGGACATTGATTTGGCCCACATCATCGACAAAGCCCACGCCATCCACGCTGTGCCGGCCTTGGACGCGGACGCCCAAGCGCGATTGATCGCTTACGCCGATGGCGATGCACGCCGTTTGCTCAACACCTTGGAAACCTTGGCGGTGGCGGCGCAGCATGAAAAGCTCGAACAGGTGAGCGATGCGTGGCTGATGAAAGTGTTGGGCGAGCGCATGCGCCGCTACGACAAAGGCGGCGAGCAGTTTTACGACACCATCAGCGCCTTGCACAAATCGGTGCGAGGCTCCGACCCCGATGCCGCGCTGTATTGGTTGGTGCGCATGTTGGACGGTGGTGCCGAGCCCAAGTACATGGCGCGGCGCATGATCCGCATGGCTGCCGAAGACATTGGCTTGGCCGACCCACGTGCACTGCGCTTGGCGCTGGACGCCGCCGAGGTTTACGAGCGTTTGGGCTCACCCGAGGGCGAGTTGGCCTTGGCCGAATGCATTGTGTATTTGGCAGTGGCACCCAAGTCCAACGCGGTGTACAAGGCCTACAACAGCGTGCGCAAACTCATCAAGACCGATGGCACTCGCCCAGTGCCCCTGCACCTGCGCAACGCCCCCACCGCCTTGATGAAAGACCTGGACTACGGCAAAGCCTATCGCTATGCCCACGATGAACCCGACGCCTTTGCCGCTGGTGAAAACTATTGGCCTGAGGGCATGACGCCGCCCGTGCTGTACGAACCAGTCGAGCGGGGGTTGGAGATCAAAATTGCTGAAAAACTGCGTACTCTGCGAGAAACGAATCGACAAGCCAGGGGCGCTAAAAAATAGCCGCTCCAAAGCACAGGGCATTGACCCCGGCGCAGCACGGCGTGTCTAGAATGGTTTGCAACCGGGGAGCCACCCAGTGCATACCCGCTCACTTGCAGGCAAATACATTGAACCGGTCTCAAACCGCTAACCCCCATTTCTGATAAGACCGAATGGATATTTTTCTGCAGCAAATCATCAATGGCTTGGTCATTGGCAGCATGTACGCCTTGGTGGCGCTGGGGTACACCATGGTGTACGGCATCATCAACCTCATCAATTTCGCCCATGGTGAGGTGTTGATGGTGGGTGCCATCACCAGCTGGACGGTGATCGGTTGGATGAGCCAGGCTTCCCCTGATCTGCACCCGGCCGCGGTGCTGTTGTTCGCCGTGTTGATCGCCTGTGTGGTGTCGGCCGCGCTCAACTTTGCGATTGAAAAAATCGCCTACCGCCCCTTGCGCGACGCCCCCAAACTGGCCCCCCTGATCACCGCCATTGGTGTCTCGATCTTGTTGCAGACCTTGGCCATGATCATTTGGAAG
>JBEDFU010000100.1:0-2614 GCA_041174965.1 Pseudomonadota bacterium
CTCAGCCGCGCTTGCACCGGCAGGGCCTGCGCTTGTGTGCGTGCCTGGGCCAGCCATGTCGACAAGGCCGCTGCGCTGGCACCTTTGATTTGCACGGTGGCCATGTCGCCATTCACCACCAGGCTGGCGCTGGGGCCGAGGGTGGCCACACTGGTTTGCAACAGGCGCGCAGCGTCGTCGGGGCGCACGCGGCTTTGTCCCTTCAAGGCGCCGACTTGGGCTTGCAAGGCTTGCAGGCTTTGCCATTGGGTTTGCAAGGCTTGGGTTTGCGCTTGGCCTTGCTGCATTTGGCGCCAAGCCGGTGCCACCCCCACCGACCACACCAGCGCCAGCGCCAACAGGCCCAAGGCCAGGCTGAGGCCCGTGCGTTCACGCCCGCTCAAGTCCAGCCAGCGCTGCTGCCAGCGCTCGGGCACCCAGCGGCCCCGCGCGCTCATGGCCGCACCCCGGTGCGCAGCAGCCATTGGTTGCCATCGGCCACCAATTGATAGCCTTGTTGGCGCAAGGGTTCACGTGCGGCTTCGATGCGCTCGGCGCTCACGGCCGGGGCTTGCCAGCGCAACTCGCCTGGGGAGAACTGCAAGCTGCTCAATTGGGCCGAGGCGGGCAGGGCGCGCGCCAGGCTGGTGAGCATGGGCTCCAAGTCGGCCGCGCTGGGCTGACCCAAAGCCCTCTGCAAGGCCTGCACTTCGCGGGCCATTTGCAAGGGCGCGTCCACCACCACCTGCACCGCCGGGAAGCTGCGGGTCAGCAGGGCCGCCATTTGTTGCTGCAAAACCGCTTGTTGCTGGCGCTGTTGCCAGGCCAACCATTGCAAGCCGCTTAAGTTCAGCACCACCAAGGCCAGCAAGCCCCAGCGGGCCGCTCGCCAGCGTGGGGATTGCCACAGGCTGTGTGCCAGCTCTTGGACCCGACGCGCCCACCGCTGACGCCGCCCTTGGGCCCATTCGCCCTGGGCCAAATCCCAAACCGTTTGTTGCGCTTGCCACAAACGCTGGGCGGGGCTGAGCATGCGCGGCGCGCGACCGAACTGCTGTTGCACCCAATCGGCCATGGCCGGCTCACTCTGCAATTGCGCCTCTGGATGGCTGAAGGTGGCCAAGATGGTGTTGGGCCAGGGCGCTGGCGGCAACACCACCGCGCCCTGGGCGTCGCAGGCCACGGCTTGCACCTGATGGGGCCGCCCGCCCACCCATAAAACAGGCGTGTTGGGGGCCTGGGGCGACCATTCGGGCACGATGCGCGAGACCACCAAGCCCTGCGCTTGCAAGGGGGCCAGCGCTTGGCGCAACCAGGCTTTCTGGCACACCAATACCGTCAGGGTCTTGCCTTGGTCGGCGGCGGCGGCGCCTTCGGGCGTGTACACCACATGGGTGTGGCTGGGGTCTTCGAGCAAACGCTCTTCGAGCAAGCCTTCCAAAGCGGCGGCCAAGCGGTTGGCCCCCACGGGGGGAGGGGTGAGGGTGTGCCAGGCCAGGGCTTGGGCGGGCACCACCGCCACCACCGTGCCCGCGTCACGCGGCAGCCGCGCGGCGCTGGCCACTTGCGCTGGGCCGCTGGCCCCATCGGTGCCTGCACGCAGGTGCACATACTCGGTGGTGGCACCTTCGGCGTGCAGGGGCAGGGCAATGATCAACATGGATTTTTCATTGTACGGAGGGCCGACCCAAGGGCTCGCGCTGGGGCGCGGCGAGCTGACCCCGGTCGGACCACAGCACCCGCACATCCACGCCATTGCGTTCGACCAGGCTGCGCTCTTCGAGCACGGTGGCGCCCCAGCGCAGGCGCCCACGCACTTCAAAGTAACGGCTGCCCACGCTGTGCAGGGCGGTGTCGATGCCCGCGCGCGGGTTGTCCAGGCGCTGGCGCGCGTCCTCCAAGGTGTTGAAGTGGCGGCTGTCGCGCAGTTGCACCATTTTTTGCGCTTGCGCGGCATCCACACCGGTCAGTGTGGCTTGCAGCACCGCCTCGCTGGCGGTGTTGAGGTTGACGCTGGTGCGCACCGGCAACACACACACATGCGGCGCCAGGGCCGCCAAACTGCTGGCCGACAAGCCCAGCCAGGCCAGTTGTTCCAAGCGCTGGGGCCGCAAGGGCCGGGCCGCCGTGTTGCCATGGGCCAGCACCAGTTGCTGGGCCAGGGTTTGCAGCTCGGTGGGGGGCAAATCCAGGCGCTTGAACAAGCGCTCAAACACCGCCATCGTGGATGCGGACAACTGGCCATCGGACTCAACCAGGTTGAGCACATTCAGCCGCCCCTGCATGTCGCTGATCTGGCCGGACAAAAACACCTCTTCGGCCACGCGCTCGTCGTCGCGGCTCACGCCTTCGGCGTTGGACGACACAAAGGTTGACAAGCGCGCCTCTTGCAAGGGCACGGCCCAGGGCTCGGCCAAATGGTCTTGGCCGTTGTCGCCGCCAGCCCGCGCGTCTTCGCGCAAGATGATGCGCGCCCAGTCGAGCGCGCCCAACAGCAACCAATGGGCTTGGGCGCGTTGGCGCTCGGTGGCCTCCACCTCGATGCTGCGCCACTGCAGCCACACGCCAGCGGCGGCCAAGGTGGCGACCAGCGCCACGGTGAGCATGGCCATCAGCAGGGCCGCGCCCTGCTGGT
>JBEDFU010000101.1:0-2736 GCA_041174965.1 Pseudomonadota bacterium
AACCGCTTGATCGAATGAAAACCCTCAAAATCCGCCCGGTGAGCATGACGCTGCTGTGGGAGATGCGCGGGTGCTGGAGCGGTGAATTGGAGTACACCATTGAGCAATTTGGCTTGATGATGCCGCTCTTCAAAACCCCACTGACCATCACCCCACCCAGCACCGAAGAAGGCCAGTGGTACTTGAACGCCGAAGACCGCAACGCCCTGAATCTGGACAATTTTTCGACCTTTTCAGACGCTTTGCTCTACCACCTGGTGCAAGACGCGAAACTGTTGTCATGGAACACCCACGAAGAGCACGGCGGCGAGCCCTTGGTGCTGCACTTCGGTGAGGTTTATTTCGAGTTTTAAGCCGCTCGACACCAGGCCTGTTGCATACCAAGTTGCGCATGCCGAGAGGCTTTCTGCGCTGAGAAAATTTATGAAGCCGTTTTGGGACGCTGGGCCGATTTGGGCCGGAAGGCTTGGCAAACCGAACCATCGGTTTCGATATACGGCCCACCGATCAAATCCACGCAGTAGGGCACGGCGGCAAAAATGCCATGCACCAGGGTTTGGCCTTGGTCGTCTTTGAGACCTTCCAAGGTTTCGGCAATCGATTTGGGCTGACCGGGCAGGTTGATGATCAGGCTTTGGCCGCGAATCACAGCCACTTGGCGCGACAAAATGGCCGTGGGCACAAAGCGCAAGCTGATTTGGCGCATTTGTTCTCCAAACCCGGGCATTTCTTTGTCGGCCACGGCCAGGGTGGCCTCGGGCGTCACATCGCGTTTGGCCGGGCCGGTGCCGCCGGTGGTCAGCACCAGATCGCAACCCAAGTCGACGAGTTCAATCAGCGTTTGGCTGATCAGCGCTTGTTCATCGGCGATCAGGCGCGGCTCCCAATCAATGGGGTTTTGCACGGCGCGGCCCAGCCAATCGCGCAAGGCGGGCAGGCCTTTGTCTTCGTAGACGCCGCTGGAGGCGCGGTCGCTGACCGAGACGATGCCAATGCGAACACGGTCCAAGGCGGGTAAGGGGCTTGAGGTTTCAGGCATGGCTGGCGGTGAGCTGGGATTTGATGAGGTGAAACAGTTCGCGAAAGGCCCGACCTTGGCGCGGTGCCAGGCCTTGCGAGACGCTTTTGGCGTCGCTCAAGTGGTCTTTGCGGGCCTGGCGCACCAGGGTTCGCAGTTGCTGAATGTCGGTGTCGGGGTGTTGCGTGACCCACTCCTCCAGGGCCGCATCGTTGTCGATCAAGCGCAGCCGCCATTGCTCGGTCAAATGCAGCGACAGGGTTTCGCTGGCACTGCCGCTGTGCTGCTCAAACAACGCATCGCGCACCGCTTGCAAGGCCTCTTCGGGCAGCTTGCGCATGAGCTTGCCAATGAACTGCATTTGGCGCCGGCGGCCTTCAAAGTTGGTGATTTGTCGCGCATGGACCAAGGCATCGGACAGTTTTTCGTCCACATGGCCTTGGCTGGTCAAGCGCTGCATCAAGGCACTGCGCAAGCCCAGCAGGTCTTCCCCCAGCTTTTGCAGCTCGACGCTTTCGCGTTTGAGGTCGGTTTTGCTGGTGCCCTCGTTGCCTTTGGCTTCGCGTTTCAGGGCGAGGTCTTCCTCGCTGCCTTCGGCCACGAATTGACCTTTGACGAAGTAGCCTTTTTTGGGTTTGCGTGCCATGTGGTGTGGGTTTGTATCCGGGCGTGCAAGCTGCATCACCCGGGGCAAGTATCATAGCCGCCGCTATGCACCATACCCCCCAACACCGCGGCCCCGCTGCCAACACCTCCCCGGAATACGCTGGTTTCAGCCACCGCCGAGACCAATTTGAGGCCTTGGTGGACCATGCCCTGGCACATGCCAAAAAACTCGGTGCCACCGACGCCGGTGCCGAAGCCTCTGAGGCTTGTGGCTTAAGCGTGTCGGTGCGCAAAGGAGAGTTGGAAACGGTCGAGCGCAACCGCGACAAATCCTTGGGCGTGACCGTGTACGTGGGCAACCGCCGCGGCAACGCCAGCACATCTGACTTTTCAATGGCGGCCATTGAGCGCACGGTGCAAGCCGCGCATGACATTGCCCGCTTCACCGCCGAAGACCCGATGGCGGGCTTGCCCGACGCGCAAGACATTGCCCACCAGCACGCTGACTTGGATTTGTTTCACCCTTGGGACATCACCAGCGAGGGTGCGGCCGAGCTGGCCTTGCGGTGTGAGGCCGCCGCCTTGGACACCGATGCGCGCATCGTCAACAGCGAAGGCGCTTCGGTATCGGCCCAGCACAGCCATTTTTTCAGTGCCCACACCCATGGTTTTCGCGGTGGCTATGCCAGCTCGCGCCACAGCCTGTCGGTGGCCCCGATTGCGGCCTCGCCCGACCAAGAAGACGATATGCAGCGCGACGCCTGGTACACGTCGATGCGCCGCGCCAGCGACATGGCCGCCCCAGAGGCCGTGGGCCGCTACGCCGCCGAGCGGGCGCTCAGCCGTTTGCGCGCGCGCAAGCTGGCCACCATCGAATGCCCGGTCCTGTTCGAGTCCACCTTGGCGGCGGGTTTGATGGGCTCGTTGGTGCACGCCATCAGCGGTGGATCGCTGTACCGCAAAAGCAGTTTTTTGCTCGACAGCATGGGCAAAGCGGTTTTTCCAAAGCACATACAGATGCACGAAGACCCGATGGTGTTGCGTGGCAAAGGCAGCTCGCCTTTTGACGAAGAGGGCGTCAAGACCCGCGCCCGCAAGGTGATTGACGATGG
>JBEDFU010000102.1:0-6938 GCA_041174965.1 Pseudomonadota bacterium
GTATGAACATGGCGCGCAGTGTAACAAACACGCGTGGTCTCTCAAGGGCCGGTGCGCTGCCACACCCAAGACTGGCCATCGTGGATGTGTTGGCAGTCGTCCACATGCGCCAGCGCCGTCACGGCCTGAATGGGCTCGCCGTGGTTGTAGCCATAAGTGACCAACACCAAGGGGCAGCCCGCCGCATCGGCAGCCTGGGCATCGTTGCGCGAGTCCCCGACCATCAAGGTGTGGGCGGGGTCACGGCCCAAGACGCGGCAGGTTTCCAGCAGCGGCAAAGGGTCGGGCTTTTTGCGCGCAAACGAATCGCCACCAAACACGCACTGGAAAAAGCCATGCAAGCCCTTGGCCTTGAGCAAGTCATTGGCAAAAGCCACGGGCTTGTTGGTCAAGCACGCCAGCGGCATGCCGCGGTTTTGCCAAGCTTGCAAAGCGGGCACCACGCCTGGGTAGACCTCAGAAAACTGGCCATTGATTTGCGCATAGTGGTGTTGATAGCGCAGCCACGCGGGCTCATACAGGTTGTCCACCGAACGGCCCGCACAGCGCTGCTGCCCCGGCAAGCCGAGTTGGTGGTCGATCACGCTGCGAATCAAATGCGCTGACCCCTGGCCCACCGCGTGCGCCACCACCTCGGTGCTGGCCGCTGGCAAATCCAAATCGCCGAGCATGCGGTTGATGGCCGCGGCAAAGTCGCCCAAGGTGTGCACCAAGGTGCCATCCAGGTCGATCATGATGGCTTGGATGGTCATGGCATGCTCCGCTGCGGTTCGTTGGGGGCCTGATGCTAGCGCAGCCCCAACCACCCCTGCCTCAGCCAAGGGCATGCAAGCCCCAAGTCACTGTTCTTCCAGACCACCCCTTTAAAATGAGGCCATCTTTCTGATGGGCGCTTTTTCTCACAGCGCCAACACCTCCATGACCCCCACCTCCTATTCACGGCACGCCGCCTTGACCCGCGCGGCCCATCTGGCTCTCCTTTTGGGTCTGTCTTGCTTGACGCCCATGGCTGGGTCGCAAACGCCCAAAGCCGCGCCACCCAAACCCGCCCTGACCGTCACCGTGGGCAGCCCCAGCGTGCAAACCTTGCCGATGCAAATCAAGGCCAACGGCAATATCGCCGCTTGGCAAGAGGCCAGCGTGGGCACCGAAATTGGGGGTTTGCGCCTGACCGAGGTGCGCGTCAATGTGGGCGATGTGGTCAAGGCCGGCCAGGTGCTGGCGGTGTTCCATGCAGCACCGGTGCAAGCCGACATGGCCCAGGCCCAAGCCAACCTGAGCCAAGCCCAGGCCGCGGCCAACGAAGCCCGCGCCAACGCCGAGCGCGCCCGTGGCCTGCAACCCACCGGCGTGATCAGCGCCCAGCAGTATGTGCAATACATCACCGCTGAAGAAACCGCTGTGGCCCGCGTCGCCGCGGCCAAGGCCAGTGTGGACAGCCAGCAGCTGCGCCTGCAGCAAACCCAGGTGCTGGCGCCCGACAGCGGCATCATTGCCGCGCGCAGCGCATCGGTCGGCGCGGTGCTCACCCCCGGCACAGAGCTTTTTCGCTTGATCCGCCAAGGCCGCTTGGAGTGGCGTGCCGAGGTGATCGCCAGCGAATTGGGGGCCATCAAACCTGGCATGGCCGTGAGCCTCATGGCCGCCAGTGGCGCCAGCTTGAGTGGCCGGGTGCGCATGCTCGGCCCCACGGTGGACCCGCAAACCCGCCAAGCCCTGGTGTATGTGGACTTGCAAACCCCCAGCGCCGGACACGCCCCTGCGCTGGCCGGCATGTATGCCAGTGGCAGCATCCAATCGGGCAGCAGTCGCGCCATGACGGTACCGGCCCCCGCAGTGGTCAGCCGCGATGGCTTCAACTATGTGATGCAGGTCAAGGCCGACAACCGTGTGAGCTTGGTCAAGGTGCAAACCGGCCGCCGGGTGGGCGACCAGATCGAAATCACCCAAGGCCTGACGGAGGGCGTGAAGTTGGTCACCCAAGGTGCGGGCTTTTTGAATGATGGCGACACGGTTCGGATCGCACCATGATCAACGTCTCGTCCTGGTCGATCAAAAACCCCATCCCTGCGGTCATGCTGTTTGTCATGCTCTGCTTTGCAGGCATGGTCTCGTTTGGGTCGATGAAGGTGCAAAACTTTCCCGACATCGACCTGCCCACCATCACGGTCACCGCCAGCCTGCCCGGCACCGCCCCGGCCCAAATGGAAACCGAGGTGGCGCGCAAGATTGAAAACGCCATCGCCTCGTTGCAAGGCTTGAAGCACATCACCACCAAAGTGCAAGACGGCAGCGCCACCATCAGCGCCGAATTCCGCTTGGAAAAACCCATCCAAGAGGCCTTGGACGATGTGCGCTCGGCCGTCAACCGCATCCGCAGCGAATTGCCCGGTGACCTGAAAGACCCGGTCATCAGCAAACTCGACCTGGCTGGCCAACCCATCTTGGCTTACACCGTGCGTTCGCCCAGCATGGATGCGGAGGCCTTGTCGTGGTTTGTCGACAACCAAATTGCGCGCAAGCTGCTGGCCGTGCGCGGTGTCGGCGCGGTCAACCGGGTGGGCGGCGTGGAGCGGCAGATCCACATCGCTTTGGACCCGCAGCGCTTGCAAGCCCTGGGGGCCAGCGCAGCCGATATTTCGCGCCAGCTCAAACAAATGCAGTCCGACAGCTCGGGCGGGCGCACCGATGTGGCCGGGGGGGAGCAACCGGTGCGCACCCTGGGCACGGTCACCGATGCCCAAACCTTGTCGCGCATGTCGTTGACCTTGGCCGATGGCCGGCGCATCCGTTTGGACCAAGTGGCCCAGGTGCAAGACACGGTGGCCGAGCCGCGTTCTGCGGCCCTGCTCAATGGCCAGCCGGTGGTGGGCTTTGAAGTCTCGCGCAGCCGCGGTGCCAGCGAAATCGAGGTCGGCGCAGCGGTGCAAAAAGCCCTGGCCGATTTGCGCGCCGCCCACCCCGACATCGAACTGACCGAAGCCTTTGACTTTGTCTCACCCGTGGCAGAGGAGTACCAAGGCTCTTTGCACCTGCTGTATGAAGGGGCCATCTTGGCGGTGTTGGTGGTGTGGTTGTTCTTGCGCGACTGGCGCGCCACCTTTGTCACCGCCGTGGCCCTGCCTTTGTCGGTGATCCCGGCCTTCATTGGCATGCAAGCCCTGGGCTTTTCCATCAACGTGGTGACCCTGCTGGCCTTGTCGCTGGTGGTGGGCATCTTGGTCGACGACGCCATCGTGGAGGTGGAGAACATCGTGCGCCATTTGCGCATGGGCAAGTCACCTTACCAAGCGGCCATGGAAGCCGCCGATGAAATTGGGCTGGCAGTGATTGCCACCACTTTCACTTTGATTGCGGTGTTTTTGCCCACCGCCTTCATGGCCGGCATCCCGGGCAAGTTTTTCAAGCAGTTTGGTTGGACGGCATCTCTGGCCGTGTTTGCCTCTTTGATCGTGGCGCGCGCCCTCACCCCCATGATGGCCGCTTACCTGTTGCGACCCATCGTGCACGCCGAATCCCGCCCGGCCTGGATGGGCGGCTACTTGCGTTTGGCCCAATGGTGTTTGCTGCACCGCTGGTGGACAGTCTTGGGTGCGCTGGCGTTTTTCATTGGCTCCCTGTCCTTGGTGCCCTTGTTGCCGACCGGCTTCATCCCACCCGACGACAACAGCCAAACCCAGGTGTATCTGGAGCTGCCCCCCGGCACCAAGCTGGCCCAAACCCAGGCCAGCGCCGAAGCCGCGCGGCAGATGTTGAGCCAAGTGCCGCATGTGAAAAGCATTTACACCACCATAGGTGGCGGAGCAGCGGGTGCCGACCCGTTTGACACCTCGGGCGCGGGCGAGCCGCGCAAAGCCACCCTCACCTTGCTGATGAGCGAGCGTGGCGAGCGCCCGAAAAAGCAAGTCATTGAGCAACAAATCCGCCAAGCCCTCACCGCCCTGCCCGGGGTGCGCAGCAAAGTTGGCTTGGGCGGCTCGGGCGAAAAATACATATTGGTGCTGACCGGCGAAAACCGCGAAGCTTTGTTCAGCTCGGCCCAGGCCATTGAGCGCGAGTTGCGCCTGATCCCCGGTTTGGGCAATGTGGCTTCGAGCGCCAGCCTGGTGCGCCCCGAGGTGGTGGTGGTGCCCGACTTTGCCGCCGCCGCCGATCTGGGCGTGACCAGCGCAGCCATTGGCGAGACCTTGCGCATGGCCACCACCGGCGACTACGACGCGGGCCTGGCCAAACTCAACCTCGATCAGCGCCAAATCCCCATCGTGGTCAAACTGCAAGACAGCGCACGCCAAGACCTGGACACCCTGGGGCGCCTGAGTGTGCCTGGCAAGCGCGGGCCAGTCATGTTGGCCCAGGTGGCCCAGATCAGCATGGGCTCGGGCCCCGCGGTGATCGACCGCTACGACCGCGCGCGCAACATCAAGTTTGAAATTGAACTCTCGGGCCTGCCGCTGGGCGATGTGACCGAGCAAGTGAAAAACCTGCCCGCCGTGAAAAACCTGCCCGCTGGCATTGCAGTGGTCGAGGTCGGCGACGCCGAAGCCATGGGCGAGTTGTTCGCCAGCTTTGGCCTGGCCATGCTCACCGGGGTGCTGTGCATTTACATCGTGTTGGTGTTGTTGTTCAAAGGCTTTTTGCACCCGCTGACCATCTTGGCCGCCTTGCCCTTGTCGCTGGGTGGCGCTTTTGTCGGCTTGCTGTTGGCCAACAAAAGCTTTTCCATGCCCTCGCTGATTGGCTTGATCATGCTGATGGGCATTGCCACCAAAAACTCCATCTTGCTGGTGGAATACGCCATCGTCGCCCAGCGCGACCAAGGCCTGGGCCGCATGGCCGCCCTGATGGATGCCTGCCACAAGCGCGCCCGCCCCATCATCATGACCACCATCGCCATGGGCGCGGGCATGCTACCTCTGGCCTTTGGTTGGGGCTTGGCCGACCCCAGCTTTCGCTCACCCATGTCGATCGCGGTGATCGGCGGCCTCATCACCTCGACCGTGCTCAGCCTGCTGGTGATCCCGGTGGTTTACAGCCTGCTCGAAGGCCTGCGCATGGGCGTGAGCACACGCTGGCGCAAGTGGCGCGGCATGGCCTAAAAAGTTGGATCAATCCTGGCTAGTAGCGTCAGCGGGTGGCCCTCGCCATGGCCCGATGTCCCGTCAGTCAACTGGCCTTGAAGCGGTTGGACTTCAGGCCAAGGCCTGGCGCATGGCGCGCACCACATGGGCGTAGTCGGGCTGGCCAAAAATCGCGCTGCCCGCGACAAAGGTGTCGGCCCCGGCATCGGCCACGCGGCGGATGTTGTCGGGCTTGATGCCGCCGTCCACCTCCAAGCGGATGTCGCGCCCGCTGGCTTGGATGCGCTTTCGCGCTTGTTCCACCTTGCGTAGAGCAGAGTCGATGAAACCCTGGCCGCCAAAGCCGGGGTTGACGCTCATGATCAAAATCAAATCAATGTCGTCGATCAGCCAATCGAGCACGTCCAAGGGCTCGGCGGGGTTGAACACCAAACCCACCTGACAACCCGCTCCCTGGATGGCTTGCACACTGCGGTGCACATGGGTGCTGGCGTCGGGGTGAAAACTGATCAAATCGGCACCGGCTTTGGCAAAGGCCTGGGCCAAGGCGTCCACGGGCGAGACCATCAAATGCACGTCGATCGGCACCGCCACGCCGGCCGCGGTTTTGGCATGTGGCTTGAGGGCTTGGCACACCATCGGACCAAAGGTGAGGTTGGGCACATAATGGTTGTCCATCACATCGAAATGAATCCAGTCTGCGCCGGCATCAATGACTTGGCGCACCTCCTCACCGAGGCGGGCAAAGTCAGCCGACAAAATGGATGGGGCGATGCGATAGGTGGGCGTGTTCATGGGGCGATTATTTCACCCCCCGACACACCCGATTGGCCATGAGACAAAATCACCCACCCTTGAGCGAACACACACCATGCCCAAATACCAGTTTCGCGTCGACGTCAAACCGCAGTTTTTGCCCGAACAGTCCGACCCCAGTGCGTCGCTGTACATGTTCGCCTACACCATCACCATCACCAACACCGGCAGCTTGGCCGCGCAACTGATCTCGCGCACCTGGAACATCAACGACGCCCAAGGCCTGCACGAGAAAGTGCGCGGCCTGGGGGTGGTGGGGCATCAGCCTTTGCTGCGCTCGGGCGAATCCTTTGAATACACCAGTGGCACGCGGCTGCGCACCCCCACCGGCACCATGCACGGCCAGTACTTTTGCGTGGCCGAAGACGGCGAGAAATTCGACGTCGACATCCCCATGTTTGTGCTCGACGCCTTGAGCCACGAGCCCGGCTCGCGCAACCTGCACTGAGCCAGCCGCATGGGCGAGTTTGAGCTCATCGAGCGTTATTTCAAACGCCCGCCCCAGCGCGCTCAAGTCGGTGTGGGCGACGACTGCGCCATTTGGATGCCCGACCCCGGCCAGGCCCTGGCCATCTCCAGCGACATGCTGGTCGAAGGTCGCCACTTTTTGTCCACCGTCGACCCAGCAGCCCTGGGCCACAAGGCCTTGGCGGTCAACCTGAGCGACCTGGCCGCGTGTGGCGCCACTCCTTGCGCTTTCACCCTGGCCCTGGCCTTGCCCCAGGCCGATGACGCTTGGCTGAGCGGCTTTGCCCAAGGCCTGTGGGCGCTGGCCGACGCGCATGGCTGCGAGTTGATCGGCGGCGACACCACCCGGGGCCCATTGACCATCGCCATCACCGTGTGGGGCGTGTTGCCCCCCGGCCAAGCTTTGCTGCGCAGCGCGGCCCAGGTGGGCGACGACATTTATATCAGCGGCGTGGTCGGTCAAGCGCGCATGGCCCTGGAGGTGTTTCGCGGCCAACTGCGCTTGCCCAGCGACGCCTTTGAGCGCGCCCGTGCGCGCATGGAGCGGCCCACGCCACGTGTGGCCCTGGGCCAGGC
>JBEDFU010000103.1:0-8180 GCA_041174965.1 Pseudomonadota bacterium
AATTAGTTTGGTCTTGGTTTGATGGTGATGGAATCTATGCAAATACTGCTGAATCTATGGAAGAGATCATCGAGGAAATCTTTGAATACTATTTTGATGAGGAGTTAGTGGTCACCATCAAAAAAACAGAGCATCACTTTGAGATTGAAGTATGCGATGAGGAAAGTGGTTCTAAAAGGCTACACAAAATTGAAAACTGCAATTCAGCGGTGACAGAATTTTTAGAATTCCTTGCAAGCGAAGAGGGTAGGCCAGATAAATTTAGCATCGCAACGGTAGGCTAATTTCCTGAGGAAGCATTGCGTCGTAAGATGTAATGCTTCCACACTTGCTTCCACACCAAAGCAGAACGCTTGCAACCTATTGATATCATTGAGATAAAATATATTGAAGCTGCTCATAATCCTTTGGTCCCAGGTTCAAGTCCTGGTGGGCCCACCAATAGTGAAAAAGCCACTGATTTTTTGGTCAGTGGCTTTTTTGTTCGAATCTGAAAAGTGTTGGTGACGTTGACACAGAAGCCCTCGGTGCGACATCTTTTGGCGTCCAAAAGAAAAAGCATCGTTTTACAGTTTGAGCCTTCACTATGATGGCTCATGAAAATTCTGACCGACCTACCCCAGTTGCGCAGCGAGAGCGGGTTGCCAGCGCCGCGTCAAGTTGTCATGGGGGACGACACTGTTGTAGCAGATGTTGCCTATAGGATGATGTGTGAAGGCACCGGCATGTTGTGGCAGGGCGATTTTCACAATGCCCGCCAATTGCTGCAGGCTTTGTCACGCAGGACGCAAAAACAATCCTCCAAAAGACCTGTGAAAAATCAATCTGCTGATATTTCACAGGCTTTTCACTTGCACCGCCAGGCCTTGGGTCAACGCGCCAGGGTGCTGGGTATGCTATTTGTCCCCTTGGATGCCGACTATGTCATTCCTTTGCGTCGGGCTCCCGATGTTGGCGAGGCTTGTTTCCAAGCTTGGGGTCCTTCGTCTGGCCAGGTCAGCATGGTTTCTTTGCGTGAATTGCTGGGGGTGGTGGGTGCATATGAATGGCGTAAAAAAGGGGTAGAGGTTGCAGCTTTGGGCGTCACTCCCAACAATCGCATCCATCCCCACTACGGTGTTTTCTCACCCGTGCGCGGTGAGTACATCGACCTGGTGGCAACCACGCCCATACATGATCACACGCTGGCCTTTGAAATTGGTGTGGGCACGGGTGTGCTGTCCGCGTTGTTGGTCAAACGGGGGGTCGAGCGCGTCGTTGCTACTGACTGCGACAGCCGAGCGCTGGCTTGTGCCAAAGAGAACCTGGCGCGTCTTGGCTTTTCGGACAAGGTCGATTTGGTCAACGCCGATCTATTTCCCGTTGGCTTGGCCCCGTTGATCGTGTGCAATCCGCCTTGGGTCCCTGCGCGCCCCACATCGCCCATTGAACGTGCCGTTTATGACGAGAACAGCAGCATGCTGCGTGGCTTTTTATCGGGTCTGCGCGAGCACCTCACGCCAACGGGTGAGGGTTGGCTGATCTTGTCGGACTTGGCCGAGCACTTGGGTCTTCGCTCACGCGAATCGTTGTTGCAGTGGATCGACGAGGGCGGACTTCAGGTTCTTGGGCGTCAAGATGTACGACCGCGACATGGCAAGGTTGAAGACAAGGACGACCCTTTGCATGGGGCCCGTGTGGCTGAGATCACCTCTTTGTGGCGCCTAGGGGCCCAAAGAACTTAACTGTCAGGGTTTTTGTCTTCTCCGTGTGCAGCCAATTTGGTTGATATGCTTGCATTTATTTGATATCGGGAAGTACTGCAGATGGAAATCAATGCCGACCACACCCAGAGGGTCGTGATCAATCACCATGATTTACCTTGGATGTTCAGCCCCGAATCGGGGGTGGAGCGGCGCATGCTTGAGCGTCAAGGCGATGAGGTAGCAAAAACCACATCCATCGTTCGCTATCAGCCAGGATCCAAGTTTCCATCGCACTCGCATGAGTATGGAGAAGAAATTTTGGTCATGGATGGCACCTTCAGCGATGAAACGGGGCATTATTCTGCTGGCGCGTACATCATGAATCCGCCAGGTTCTTCGCACGCGCCCTTCAGTGAATCTGGCTGCACGCTCTTTGTGAAGTTGAGGCACCTTGGCCCAGATCAAATCAAGCGCGAAGTTGTTGATACGACATCAGCCAATTGGTTTCAAGGCATGGTTCCAGGCCTAACGGTGATGCCACTCATGCAACAAGGCAGTGGCTCCACCTTGGTTCGGTGGGCGCCCCAAACTTATTTCAACCCCCACAGGCACTATGGTGGGGAAGAGATTTTTGTGGTGGATGGCGTTTTTGAAGACGAGCATGGGCGTTATCCCGCAGGATCGTGGATCAGAAGTCCACACATGAGTTTGCACCAACCTTTCAGCAAAGAAGGTTGCGTTATTTTTGTTAAAACCGGACATCTTCTTGTCCTGTGACGGCAGCATCGCAGCACATGTGTCCGACTTCACGACATGGCGCATGGGCATGTGAAAATGCAATCAACATATTCACGGGAAATTTCCACATGAACGTTAAGAAATCTTTTTGCGCGGCACTCAGCTTGTGCGCCTTTTCCATCGCATCTGTTTGGGCGCAAAGCGACTTTGCCCAAGCGGCCGCCAAAGAGCCCGGTGCGAAAGTGACTGCTTCGGGTTTGGTGTACCGCTCGCTTCAAGATGGTCAGGGCGCCAGTCCCATGGCCACTGACAAAGTCAAAGTGCATTACCGAGGCACTTTTCCTGATGGCAAGGAGTTTGACAGCTCTTACAAACGCAACCAGCCGATTGATTTCCCATTGAATGGTGTGATCGCTTGTTGGACCGAGGGTGTTCAATTGATGAAGGTTGGCGGCAAAGCCAAATTGACTTGCCCACCCGCCATTGCCTACGGTACCCGAGGCGCTGGAGGCGTGATTCCTCCCAATGCAACCCTTCAGTTTGAGGTTGAGCTGATCGCCATTGCGGGCAAGTAACAGCAATTCTTTGGGCAATGGTTTTTTCTAACGGGCCCAATGCCAATTCCCACAGGGTTTCAACACTTGGCCAGAGGGTCAGATCACCTGATCAAGGGCGTCGAACCTATCGTGCTAGAATATTTCCTTTTTGAATGCGGCTGTAGCTCAGTTGGATAGAGTACTTGGCTACGAACCAAGGGGTCGTGGGTTCGATTCCTGCCAGCCGCACCATTCTCACAGCCTGCTTTCTTCGGATGGCAGGTTTTTTTTTTGATCTTTCTCCATGAGCAAAGCTTTTACCCGCGAAAACGATGGGGAAGATGACGAGCCAAATGGTTTGCCACCGATCCCTGCCGGTGGGAAGAACTACATCACGCCTGCTGGTTATGCCCGTATCCGCGCCGAGCTTTTCGAGTTGATCGACCATGAGCGACCCAAGGTGGTCGAAGTGGTGCACTGGGCAGCCAGCAATGGTGACCGGTCTGAAAACGGTGACTACATTTATGGTAAGACGCGATTGCGTGAAATTGACCGTCGCATCCGTTTTTTAACGGGCCGCATGGAGTTGGCTGTGGTGACCGACCCCAGCGTGCACCATGGCAGTGATCAGGTTTTTTTTGGTGCTTGCGTGACCTATGGCTTGCCCGATGGCGAGGAAAAGACCATCACCATTTTGGGCATTGACGAGGCGGACAGCTTGCAAGGCCAGGTGAGTTGGGTCTCGCCTGTGGCACGCAGCTTGTTGAAATCGCGTGTGGGCGACGAGGTTCGCTTGACCACGCCGGCGGGTGTGCAGACCCTTGAAGTGTTGTCGGTGGTTTACCCCAAGCCTGATGGGGCTTAAGCCCTTTACAGGGTCAATGGTGGCGGCCCTGTAAGGCGGGTGAAGTCACCCGGTGGGCCTGAACCACTGAGGGCGTTCGGCGCAAATTGCGCAAAACCGTGTCGAGGTGACTGGTGTCGCGCACAGCGATCACAAAACGCAATTCAATGGCCGCTTCACCGGTGGTTTCATCGGCCATGTTGACCCGGGTGATGTCCGCCTCGGCACTGGTCATGGCAGTGGCCACGCGGGCCAAAACCCCTTTGCCATTGTTGACGGTCACGACCAGTTCGGACTCAAACGTGCGCGCGGGCTCTTCTGACCATTCCACGCCCATGAAACGTTCGCGGTCCTTGTAGAGCAAGCGCTGTCCCACGCCGCAGTCGCTGGTGTGGATGATCAGCCCTTCGCCGCGACCCAAGTAACCCAAGATGGCGTCGCCAGGGATGGGGCGGCAGCAAGGCGCAAATTGCACCGATGCGTTTTCGCTGCCGTCAATCAGCACAGAACCTTGTGACACGGTTTCGTGGGCGGTGAAGCGCTCGCGGCTGAGGAGCAGGGGGTCAGGTTTTTCGCCGATTTCGCTGAGCAAGCCCACCAATCGCTTGGCCACGATGTGCGCCACGCGCTTGCCCAGGCCGATATCGGTGAGCAACTCATCACGGCTGCGGCTGCCGGTGAACCGCAGCAAGCGATCCCACAGCCCAGCGTGGGGCCCTTCGTGGTCGGGCAGGCCCTCAAAACCTTCGGCGCGCAGGGCTTGGAGCAACATTTTTTGCCCCATTTGGGTGGATTCAACCTGGGCCAAACCCTTGAGGTAATGGCGAATTTTGGAGCGTGCTCGACCGGTGCGCACAAAGCCCAGCCAAGCCGGGTTGGGCGCGGCCACGGGTGAGGTGATGATTTCCACCACATCGCCATTGCGCAGCTCGGTGCGCAACGGCACCGAATCCCCATTGATTTTGACTGCCATGGTGCGGTCGCCAATGTTGCTGTGCACCGCATAGGCAAAGTCGACGGCAGTGGCCCCGCGCGGCATGGCCATGATGCGGCTTTTCGGGGTGAAAACGTATACCGCATCGGGGAACAAATCGACTTTCACGTGGTCCCAAAACTCGGAGGCGTCATGGGTTTCGTCTTGGATGTCGAGCAGTGATTGCAGCCATTTGGCGCCCAGGCGTTCGGCTTGCTCGGCACTTTGGCGATCGTTTTTATACAACCAATGGGCCGCCACGCCGGATTCGGCCACCACGTTCATGGCCTGGGTGCGCAATTGAAACTCCACATTGGTGCCAGACGGCCCGACCACGGTGGTGTGCAAAGACTGGTAGCCATTGAGTTTGGCAATGGCAATGTGGTCCTTGAAGCGCCCGGGCACCGGTTTGTAGAGTTGGTGCAACAACCCCAGCGCCGTGTAACACTCGGTGACACCGCCCAGGATCAAGCGAAAGCCATACAAATCATTGACCTGGGCAAAGCTCAGGTTTTTGGTGTCCATTTTTTTATAAATCGAGTGCAGGGTTTTTTCGCGCCCGGTGATTTGCATGGCCAGCCCGGTTTTTTGAAAAATGCCTTCGACTTCGTGCTGAACTTTTTTCATCACATCGCGGCGGCGGTTGCGCGCACGCGAGATGGCTTTCTCCAGCACCTTGTAACGCCAAGGCATCAGGTGCCTGAATGACAAATCTTGCAGCTCGCGGTAGGTTTGGTTCAGGCCCAGGCGGTTGGCGATGGGCACATAAATGTCCAAGGTTTCGCTGGCGATGCGCCGCCATTTCTCAACCGGCATGTCTGACAAGGTGCGCATGTTGTGGCTGCGGTCGGCCAGTTTGATCAAAATGACACGCACATCGCGGGCCATGGCCAAGAGCATTTTTCGGAAGGACTCGGCTTGGTTTTCTTCGCGGGTATCAAACTGCAATTTGTCCAGTTTGGTCAGGCCATCCACCAGCTCGGCCACGGTGGGGCCAAACTTTTCAATCAATTCGGTTTTGACAATGCCGCAGTCTTCCAGCACGTCGTGCAACAAGGCTGCCATCAGGGCCTGTGCGTCCAGCTTCCACTGGGCACACTGGGCTGCCACGGCGATGGGGTGGGTGATGTAGGGCTCACCGCTGCTGCGCAATTGACCCAGATGCGCTTCATCGGCCAAACGGTAAGCGCGCCGGACCTGCTCAACCTCGTCGGTGGAGAGGTAGTCCAGTTTGGCCATCAAGGCGGCAAAACTGGCCGCCGCCGCATTGGCCGCTGCGTGGGCGGGCTTGGCAGGTTGGGTCGGGCTGAGGGTGTTCACAGCCTTGACTGTATCAATTTGTCGTTGGGCCGGCTCCAACGCCGGTCATGGGCGAAAAAAAACACCGCCTTGGCGGTGTTTGGGGATGCGTGGTGAGGCTTTAGCCGGGCACTTTTTTCAGCATTTCCAGGCCGATTTTGCCAGCGGCGATTTCGCGCAGCGCTGTCACGCCGGGCTTGTTTTTGCTTTCAATTTTCGGGGTGTGGCCCTGGCTGATCATGCGCGCACGGTAGGTGGCGGCCAAAACAAGTTGGAAGCGATTGGGGATGAATTCCAGGCAGTCTTCGACGGTGATGCGAGCCATTGCTTTACTCCAGAGGGTCATTTCAATTTGAGGGCCTGAAAAATGTCAGCCCGAGCGCGTCGCAAGGCTTTGTATTTGAGCCGTTGCGAATGAACAATGGCCTTGAGGTCAAACAAAGCCCGTTCAAACAACTCGTTGATTATAACGAAGTCAAATTTCGGGGCCTGCGACATCTCATGGGCCGCGTTCTTGAGCCGCGTCTCGATCACATCCAGGCTGTCTTCGCCCCGGTTTTGCAGCCGCGAGCGCAACTCATCCCAGCTTGGGGGCAAGATGAAGATGAGCACGGCATTGGCAAAAATCTTCTTGATTTGCAATGCACCCTGGTAATCGATTTCGAGCACCACATCGGCACCTTGGGCGATGCGTTGCTCGATGGAATCGCGCGAGGTGCCATAGCGGTGGCCATGCACCGTGGCCCATTCCAAAAAAGCTTCTTGTTGGATCAAGGCATCAAAGGCGGCATCACTCACAAAGTGGTACTCGCGGCCGTCCTTTTCTTGGCCTCGTGGTGGGCGGGTGGTGTGCGACACCGAGGGTCGCACGGCTGCATCCAGCTCCATCAAGGCTTTGACCAAACTTGATTTGCCTGCGCCACTGGGCGCTGCCACCACATATACGTTGCCAGGGTAGTCCATGGGTCTTTACTCCAGGTTTTGGACCTGTTCGCGCATTTGCTCGATCAGGACTTTCATGTCAACCCCAACGCGGGTCATCTCCAAGGCGGCTGATTTCGATCCCAGCGTGTTGGCTTCTCGGTGCAATTCTTGGATCAAAAAATCCAATCGCTTGCCAACCCCTTCTTTCGCCGGCGGGTGATTCAGGCATTGGGTGATTTCAGCCAGATGGGCGCCCAAACGCGTCAACTCTTCGGCCACGTCGATGCGAATGGCAAAAGCAGTCGCTTCGCTCAAGGCCCGGTCTTGGGCCTGATCGGCATTGGCAGATTCTTGTCCCAGGCCCAAGGCTTCATGCCAGCGGTCCAAAAAACGTTGTCGTTGTTGGGCCACCAGGGTGGGCACCAAGGGCAATGCCTTGGCCACCAAAGCCTGTAACTGGCCGACCTGCTCCAGCAAGTGCTGTCCCAAGCGTTGACCTTCGCGGGAGCGGGCTTGCAGCAAGCTCGCCAGGGCATCCTGGGCCAATTGCAACAAGGCCGGCCCCAGATCTTGGGGGTTCGCCTGGGGCTGCACGGACCACTTGAGGATGTCGGCCACACTCAAGCCCCGCGCCTGGGGCAAAACGGCTTGGACCTGTGTCTGCCATTGGGACAACTGACCCAGCAAGGCGGCATCGGGCGGGGCCAAGCCTGCCTGCTGATCGGACTCGAGGTGTACCCGAACCTCCACTTTGCCGCGCTTGAGTTGGGTACTGATCAGGTCGCGCAGCGCGGCTTCGTGCATGCGCAACTCATCGGGCATGCGAAAGCCAAGGTCCAAAAAACGGCTGTTGACCGAGCGGATTTCCAAGCCCAGGCGAACCGGGGCTGTCGAAGAGGGGGGGGCGGTGGACGCCAGCAGCACTTGGGTGCTGGCGTAACCAGTCATGCTGTATATGGGCACGGTTGATCAGGGGCTGACAAAAAAGGATTATCTCAGGGACCAAGGCCTGGCCCTGTACCCAGGTGTGATATGCGGGACAATCGCGGCCTCAAATGATCGCCCAATTGGAAATTCAGCCCCATGACCTTGCCCGCCTCACGCCTGAACCGCGCCGTTGACCAGATGCGCCCCGTGCGCATCACCCGCCACTACACCATCCATGCCGAAGGCTCGGTGCT
>JBEDFU010000104.1:0-5029 GCA_041174965.1 Pseudomonadota bacterium
CGCGAAAGTGATGTGGTGTGTGTGCTGGCCGGCGCCCAAGCCGGAGCGCCGCCCATCGTGACCCGTGCACATTTGGGCCTGCTCAAGCCTTCGGCGTTTTTCCTCAGCTTGGCGCGCGGCTCCACCGTGGACGAGGCAGCGCTCACCGAGTTGCTGTCCCAAAAACGCATCGCCGGTGCAGCGCTGGATGTGTTTCACACCGAGCCATTGGCCGCAGATTCCGGTTTGCGCGGTTTGGACCACGTGATCTTGACCCCCCATCGCGTCGGTCACACCTTTGAATCTGACCAATCCTTGATCGCTGCCACCACCGCCAATGTGCAAGCCGTGTGGCGCGGTCAAGCGCCGCCTTTGCTGTGCAACCCTGGCGCTCTGGCGTTGTGGCCAAAGCGGCGTGGCCATTCATGAACGCTGGCTTAACGGTTGCCACGGCAAGGCATGCCTGCACCTCGCATCGCTGTTCTTGGCCCATGGGCCACACGACATGATTTGAACCGGGCTCGCGCCAGCTGAGCTCAGCTGATGGCGCCCCCACTGACGCGCGCATCGCCCGCAAGCCCATCGGCTTGATGTGCCACGCACAACTGCAGCAAGCACTGCACCGCTGCCACTTGATCGGCCAGCGCCATGCTCGGTGGGGTAGGTCGCCCGGCACGGGCGGCTTGCTCGGGCAGGGCCGGCAGGTGCACAAAGCCACTCATCGCGCGCTGGCCGTGCAAGTGGTGTTGCAGGGCATAAAACACATGGTTGCACGCAAACGTGCCCGCTGTTTGCGAAATGTGCGCCGGGTGGCCGGCTTGTTGCAAGCCTTGCACCAAGCGCTTGATCGGCAAGGTGCTGAAGTAAGCCGCTGGGCCACCGGGCACCACGGGCGTGTCAATCGGTTGCTGGCCCGCGTTGTCGGGGATGCGGGCATCGTCCACATTGATGGCCACGCGCTCGATGGAGATGCCCTCGCGGCCCTGGGCCAGCCCCAAGGCCAACACCACATCCGGCTGGTGTTGCGCCACCAACCAAGACGGGTTGACGCTGTCGCCGCCAAAGGGCTCAAAGCCGGTGATCAAAATGCGCAGATCGGGCATGGCGCGCATCAGGCCTTAAACCGTGCGCTCGCCATAGCGGTCGGAGAGCGCATTGAAGTGCGGCGCATCGACCATGATTTGGCGCTCTTTGAACATCATCAACTGGTCTTCGATGCCATTGACCGAGCCGTGGTCGTGCAAATGCTGCAGGCTTTTTTGCATGGCCATCAGCGAGGCTTGCAAGGCCAAGTTGGCATACAAAACAACCGAAAAGCCCATTTTGGCCAGCTCTTTTTGTGGCAGCAGCGGCGTTTTGCCACCCACCACCAAGTTGCACACGTGCACGCCAGGCACTTCGCGCGGGATGGCCGCCAGCTCTTCAATGTTGAGTGGGGCTTCGATGAACAAAAAGTCGGCCCCCGCCTCTTGGTAGGCACGTGCGCGGTCCATGGCAGCTTCAAGCCCCTCCATGGATCGGGCATCGGTGCGGGCCAAGATCATCATTTGCTCGTCTTCGCGGGTATCCACAGCAGCCTTGATTTTTTGCACCATCTCTGCCTTGGAAATCACGGTCTTGTTTTCAAAATGGCCGCAGCGCTTGGGAAAGGTTTGGTCCTCCAGCATGATGGCGTTGGCCCCGGCACGCTCCAGCACCCGCACCGTGTGCACCACATTGATGGCATTGCCAAAGCCTGTGTCTCCGTCGACCAACATCGGAATGTTGACCGCATCGCGAATGGCGCCCACATGGGCCGCCAACTCGGCCAGCGAGACCAAACCAATGTCAGGCGCACCCAAATAGGTGTTGGCCACGGCAGCCCCACTGACCATCAGCATCTGATGCCCGGTGGCCTCGATCACCCGGGCCGCCAACGCATTGGCTGCACCTGGCATCAAATGCCCGGCACCGGGCGTGAGGGCTTGGCGAAATTGCTGGTTCAATAAGGCGTTGGCGACGCTGCGGGGCATGGTGAATTCCTCTGTGGTGGATGGGGCAATAACAAGCTGCGGCGCATTGTTGGGCCCCAGGTTTGGGTTTGTCAATGTCGAAGGGGACTGTAATCCCAACTGCGGTTCATCAAGCGCAGACTGGCTTTTGATTTGGCGACAATCGCGCCAACCCTTTTTGGAGAACACCATGCCCCAGCTCAGCGACTTTCAAGCCCAACGCATCGACGGCAGCAGCGTTTCATTGGCCGACCTGCAAGGCCAGGTGCTGCTCATCGTCAACACCGCCAGTGCCTGTGGCTTCACACCACAATTCGCAGGTTTAGAAGCTTTGCACCAAACCCATGGCGCCAAGGGCCTCACGGTGATGGGCTTTCCCTGCAACCAGTTTGGCGGCCAAGACCCGGGCAGCAACGAAGAGATTGGCGCTTTTTGCCAAAAGAACTATGGCGTGAGTTTCCCCATGATGGCCAAAATCAATGTCAACGGTGCCGACGCCCACCCCTTGTTCCAATGGCTCAAAGCGCAAGCCCCAGGCATTTTGGGCAGCGAGGGCATCAAGTGGAACTTCACCAAATTTCTGATCGGCAAAGACGGCCGAGTGCTGTCCCGCTATGCGCCCACCGACACACCGGCCAAGATCACTAAAGACATCGAGGCGGCGCTGGCGGCTTGAGCTCTGTTGGGGTTCAACTGCGCTTGCCCTTTGCGCTGGGTTGCCCTACCCTGAGCCACCCGCTACCTCAGACGCCCTTCGGGCAAGTCACCTTCAGATCACGACCTGCGTTAGGCCAAGGCTGCGTCCACCACTTCCACCCAATGCCGCACCGGCACCTGGGTGCCGCTTTGCAAATGTGTGATGCAGCCGATGTTGGCGCTCAAAATGGCACTCGGTTGCATCTCGCTCAAGTTCCCGAGTTTTCGGTCGCGCAGTTGGGTGGCGATGGTGGGTTGCAGCACGCTGTAGGTGCCGGCCGAGCCGCAGCACAAATGCGCCTCATTGCTGGCCACGCGCACCTTGAAGCCCAAGGCGCTCATGTGCGTTTCCACCCCGCCTTTGAGTTGCTGACCATGCTGCAAGGTGCATGGCGGGTGAAAAGCGAGCTGCCCTTGGGCTTGGGCTTGTTCAGGGCGAATGCGCTCTTGCAAGGTGGGCATCAAGTGGGGCAACAACTCGCTCAGGTCTTGGGTGAGTTCGCTGATGCGGGCGGCTTTGTCGGCATAGGCCGGGTCGTTGCGAAAAATATGGCCATAGTCTTTGACCGTGACACCGCAGCCCGAGGCGTTCATCACAATCGCTTCCACGCCTTGCGCCACATGCGGCCACCACGCGTCGATGTTGTTTTTCATTTGAACATGGGCCGCGTCTTGGTCGTTCAAGTGGAACTTCACGCCGCCGCAGCAACCCGCCAAGGGTTCGACCACGGTTTGAATGCCACACGCATCCAGCACCCGCGCGGTGGCGGTGTTGATGTTGGGGCTCATGGCAGGTTGCACACAACCGGCGAGCATCAATACACGGCGGTCATGGGTGCGTGTGGGCCATGCACCGGCGCTGCGAGCCTCGGGCACCTTGGCTTTGAGGGCGCTTGGCAAAAAGGCCCGCACGCTTTGGCCCAGCTTCATGGCCGGGGCAAACAAGGGCGAAGACAGGCCTTCTTTCAAGGCCCAGCGCACACTTTGCTCAGTCGCGGGGCGCGGCACTTTCTCATCCACGATTTTGCGGCCAATGTCCACCAAGTGCCCATACTGCACGCCGCTGGGGCAAGTGCTTTCGCAGTTGCGGCAGGTCAGGCAGCGGTCCAAATGCAGCTGCGTGTCCCGCGTGGGTGCAACGCCTTCCAACACCTGCTTGATGAGGTAGATGCGCCCACGCGGCCCATCCAACTCGTCGCCCAGCAACTGGTAGGTGGGGCAGGTGGCGGTACAAAAACCGCAATGCACGCATTTGCGCAAAATGGCTTCGGCTTCTTGGCCGTCGGCGGTGTTTTGAAATTCGGGGGCGAGGTTGGTTTGCATGTGAAAACTTAAACAGGAATTTGCAGCCAAGACACCGCGGCGCGAGGGTTGGCGATCCAAATATTTTGAAAATGGGACAGGGTCAACAAATCCTCGTCGCCGGTGACGATCAAATCGGCTTTGGCGGAGACCAGCACATTGGTGTCAAGAACGACTCTCGCGACGCTCATGGCGATAGGCTTTGACTTCTTCCATGACCTGCGACTCGCTGAGAAACGCTTGGTTGGCTTGATGCAAGCCCTCTAGCTTGGCAAACGTTTGGGCGGTTTCGCGGCGATGCAGTTCGGCCGTTAACAAATCTGTCAAAGCTTGCGCTTCCCACAAGCCAGCCGCCAACACTTGCTGTGCCAGCGCATCCGGCAAATTCACTTGTAACTGTTTCATGGCGACCTCTCAGCGTTTTGTCTCAAGACTGTATCGGATTTGATTTGGATGAAAGCAAGTTCAGCTGTCTTTCTTTCAAAGCAAGACTCATCAGCCACCTCGACCGGTGTTGAACACACCGTGCGGGTCAAATTGTTTTTGCAGTTGGCGTTGAATGCGTTGCTGCACCGCAGGCAAGGGCGAGAACACGGGGGGCATGTCGCTTGGGGCTTGCAGGGGGGCGCGAAACAGGGTGGCGTGGCCACCGGCTTGGGTTGCCACACCGCGCAACTCAGCCGCAGCCGACAACGGCGCCCACAGCCAACGCAAACCGCCGTGCCATTCGATCAAGGGCGCATAGGGCAGTGGCAAGACCGGCGCAGTTTGCGGCACGCTCAAGCGCCACAGCGCCCAATCGGGTGCAGGGGGCGCGAAGAAGGGCAAACGTTGATCGCGGCAAGCAGACCAATCTGCTTTTGCCATGGCTGTATCCATGGTTTGCGCCTCGCCGCCAGCGGCTTGTACATCGGCACACATGCGCGGCACCGCCGCATCCACCGCCGCCACCGCGCCACGCAAGCGCACAAACAACAGGTCTTGCGCAGGCTGTGTGGTGGTGTCATGCACCCAACAACTGGCGTTCAGCGGAAGGGGTTGTGCGCCCCAGCGTTGCAACA